>JBEDUQ010000038.1:0-141275 GCA_040414855.1 Actinomycetota bacterium | reverse complement strand
GTCAGCGGCTTGATCGAGCTGGCGCTCGCGGCCGTGTTCCTGGCTGTCTCGCTGCTGTTCGCCGACTCGAACCAGCCGGTGGCCAACTCGTTCGCGGCCGCGGCGGCGCTCTGGGCGGTGCTGGCGGGCTACAGCCTGGCGCTGTCGCTGCTCCGCGCCCGCGTGCTCGCCGCCGAGCTCGACGACCAGGCGGTCGTGCTCCACGGGATCCGGGGAGCCCGCCGCCTCACCTACGACCAGCTCTCCGCGGTCGAGGTGAGCCGCAACCGCACCCGGCTGGTGGCCAGGACCGGACGCGGCTACACGGTGCGGGGCGTGCGCGGCCGCGCCCAGGGCAACCGCTTCCGGGCCCGCGTGCTGGCCCGCGCGACCGAGGCGGTCCGGCGCCGCCAGGGCGCCAAGGCCGCGCCCGAGGCCGGCGAGCCGGTCGATCTGGGCCCCGACGGGATCGCCGAGCAGACCGAGTCGACGACCCCGGAGCCAGGCCAAGACACAGGCCCGGAGCCAAGCCAGGAGACCGGCCAGGAGACCGCCCAGGAGACAGGCCCCGAGGCCGGGGAAGGCGAGTCCGGCGCGATTGGCTCCGGCATTGGCGCCGAGGCGGACGACAGCCCGGAAGAGGCCCCCAGACGTCCCCGTGACGAGGGGGGCGACCCTGGTAGGCTGCCGGACGCTGAAGGCTGAGCCACCCCGAGGGCTCCGCCGCGAAAGGAGCACGCGATGGCACGGTTTGGCACGCGGGCGATTCACGGGGTCGAGCTGCCAGCGCCGTCCGAGCGGCCGCTGACGACCCCGATCTGGCAGTCCTCGAGCTTCGCGTTCGACGACGCGGAGCGCTTCGCCGCGGCACTGCACGACCCGCGCGAGGGCTACGCCTACAGCCGCTACGGGAACCCGACCACGGCCGCGCTCGAGGGCCTGATGGCCGACCTGGAGGGCGGGTCCGAGGCGATGGCCGCCGCCTCCGGCATGGGCGCGATCGCCTCGGTCCTGCTCGGGCTCGCGGCCGGCGGCGACCACCTGTTGCTCCAGCGGGACGTCTATGGCGGGACCTTCTCGCTCGCCACCGCCGTCGCCAGCCGCTTCGGCATCGAGACCAGCTTCGTCGACGCCACCGACCCGATCGCCGTCAAGGAGGCGATGCGTCCCGAGACCAGGGCGCTCTACGTCGAGACCATCGCCAAC
Organism: Actinomycetota bacterium; assembly: GCA_040414855.1. GTDB lineage: Bacteria > Actinomycetota > CALGFH01 > CALGFH01 > CALGFH01 > DASVXQ01. The sequence continues at coordinate 140,090 of JBEDUQ010000038.1, read as the reverse complement.
CCGACCATGACGGTCGCCGACCTGCCGGCCATGGCCGAAGTCGCCCGTGGGGCCGGGGTGCCGCTGGTGGTGGACAACACCATCGCCACCCCCTTCTTCTGCCGTCCGATCGAGCACGGCGCCAGCGTGGTGCTCCACTCGGCGACCAAGTACATCGGCGGCCACGCCGACGTGGTCGCTGGGCTGGCCGTGTTCGCCGACAAGGAGCTGCACCGGAGCTCCTGGAAGACCATGCTCGACATCGGCGCGTCGATCGACCCGTTCGCCGCCTGGCTGCTGCTGCGCGGGCTCAAGACCCTGCCGATCCGGATGGAGCGGCACGTCGCCAACGCCGCCGCCGTGGCCGAGCTGCTCGCCGGCCACCCCAAGGTCGAGCGGGTCTACTGGCCGGGGCTCCCCGAGCACCCTACCCACGCCGTCGCCAAGCGGGTGCTGGACGGCTTCGGCGGCATGCTCTCGTTCGACCTCCGCGGCGGCCGCGCCGCCGGCAGGCGCTTCATCGAGTCCACCCGGGTCGCCACCCTCGCCCCCTCGCTCGGCGGCACCGAGACGCTGGTGGCGCACCCCGCGTCCACGACCCACCGCCAGCTCGACGCCGCCGCGCTGGCCGAGGCCGGCATCGGCGAGGGGATGGTGCGCATGTCCGTCGGCCTCGAAGACGCCGACGACCTTCGCGAGGACATCGCCGCCGCGCTGGAGGTGGCGTGACCATGGCCCGGCCCAAGATCCGGCTCGCCCTGCTGTACGGAGGCCGCTCCGCCGAGCACGCGGTCTCGGTGGTCTCGGCCCGCTCGGTGATCGAGGCGCTCGACCCCGAGCGGTTCGAGGTGGTCCCGATCGGGATCACCCGCGACGGCGCCTGGATGCTGCCGCGGACCTCGCCGATGGAGCTGACCGCGCCGGAGGGTGGCCTGCCCGAGGTCGAGGCGGCCGGCACCAGCGTCGCGCTGCGCCCCGAGCAGCGCACCGGAGCGCTGACCGCCGCGGGCGGCGAGCAGCTCGGCGGCATCGACGTGGTGCTGCCGATCCTGCATGGCCCCTATGGCGAGGACGGCACCGTCCAGGGACTCTTCGAGCTGGCCGACCTGCCCTACGTCGGCTCCGGCGTGCTGGCGTCCGCGCTGGCCATGGACAAGCCTATGGCCAAGGTCGTGCTCGCCGGGGCCGGGATCGCCCAGGCTCCGTACCTGGTGGTCCGGGAGCACCAGTGGGAGGCGGACCCCGAGGCGGTGACCCGCCAGGTCGCCGAGCGCCTCCGGTACCCGGTCTTCACCAAGCCGGCGCGGCTCGGCTCCTCGATCGGCATCACCAAGGTCAAGCTCCAGGACGAGCTGCCCGCCGCGCTGGCCACCGCCTTCTCCCACGACGACAAGGTGCTGGTCGAGCAGGGCGTGGTCGCGCGGGAGCTGGAGGTCGGTGTGCTCGGCAACCGGACGCCCGAGGCCAGCGTGGTCGGCGAGGTCGTCCCCGGTCACGAGTTCTACGACTTCGAGGCCAAGTACCTCGACGAGTCCTCCAAGCTGGTGATCCCGGCGCCAGTCTCTGGCACGCTGGCCGAGCGGGTCCGCCAGGCCGCGATCGCCGCGTTCCAGGCGCTCGACTGCGAGGGCTTCGCGCGGGTCGACTTCTTCTACGTCGAGGCGACCGGCGAGATCCTGGTCAACGAGGTCAACACCATCCCGGGCTTCACGCCCAAGAGCATGTTCCCGATGCTCTGGGGCGCGACCGGCGTGCCCTACCCCGAGCTGATCGCCCGGCTGGTCGACCTCGCCATCGAGCGCCACGCCCGAAAGAAGGGCTGAGCAGCCTCGACGCGGCCTCGACGCACCGGGCCGATGCGCGCATCATGGTCGGACCGGCTGTGGGGGTTTGATCATGTTCGAGCGATTCACGGACCAGGCGCGCCGGGCCATCGTCCTGGCGGCGGAAGCGGCGCGCGTCCTGGGACACGACTTCATCGGCACCGAGCACATCCTGACCGGTCTGGCTCGGGCGGAGCGGGGCCTCGCCAGCGAGGTGCTGGCGTCGTTCGGGCTCACCGCCGAACGGATGACCGAGGAGCTCGAGCGCGAGCTCGGGCGCGGGACCCAGGACGACGAGCGCCCGCACATCCCGTTCACGCCCGAGGCCAAGAAGGCGCTGGAGCTGAGCCTCCGCGAGGCGCTCCAGCTTGGGCACAACTACATCGGCACCGAGCACGTCCTGTTGGGAGTCGCCCGGGAGGGCAAGAGCAAGGGGGCCGAGATGCTGCTGCGCGCCGGCGCCGACCTCAAGACACTCCGTGGACGTGTGGTCGCGGGGACGGCCATGCACGTCGAGATGGGGGAGCGGCTGGCCACCGCTCGGGTCACGCCGAGGCCGATCGAAGCATGGCAGGGCGGGACGCCGCGGCTCCAAAGGGTCGTCCCGATCGTCCGCGAGCTGGACGTCGAGGACGGCTGGCGGCTGGGGCTGCTCTCGCTGGAGATCTGGGCGGGCGTGCTCGACCTGCGGGTGGCCGTCTTCGCGACCGAGGAGGACCCGCCGAGGCTGGTAGGCGACTACACCGACTGGACGCTGTCCGACGACCTCGGCACCGAGTACGCGCGGCTCGGCAAGGGCACCGGCGGGCCGAGCCGCTTCCTGGTCGGCCAGGTCGCCTTCACGCCCTCGCCACCACCCGAGGCCGCCACCCTGACCTTGGCCCTGGAGCCCGGCGAGGGCCTGGAGCGGATCGAGCTGGTCGTCGAGCTGCCCCAGGGGCCACCCTCGGAACCCCAGGGGCCACCCTCGGAACCCCAGGGGCCGCCCGCGGAGCCCCAGGGACCACCCGCGGAGCCTGGATAGGCCCTACCAGGCCTCCTGGAGGAGCTTGGCGATCCGGCCGATGCCCTCGGCCAGGTCGTCGTCTCCGAGCGCGTACGACAGCCGGGCGTAGCCGGGCGCGCCGAACGCCTCGCCGGGCACGATCGCGACCCGCACCTCCTCGAGCAGCAGCTCGGCCAGCTCCATCGCGCTCCGCGGCCTCCTGCCGCGCAGCTCCCGGCCGAGCACGCCCTCGACCGAGGGGAACGCGTAGAACGCCCCCCGCGGCTCGACGCACTCGATCCCGGGGATCGCCGAGAGCAGCTCGTGGATGCGCCGCCTGCGCCGGTCGAACGCGTCCCGCATGCGCATCGCCTCGTCCAGCGGTCCCGACACCGCCGCGAGCGCGGCGGCCTGGGCCACGTTGCAGACGTTGGAGGTGGCATGCGACTGGAGGTTGGTGGCCGCCTTGACGACGTCGGCCGGCGCCAGCATCCAGCCCACCCGCCAGCCGGTCATCGCGTAGGTCTTGGCCACGCCGTTGACGACCACGGTGCGGTCGGCGAGCTCGGGCACCACCACCGGCATCGAGTGGAAGCGGCTGTCGCCGTAGACCAGGTGCTCGTAGATCTCGTCGGTCAGCACCCAGAGGTCGTGCTCGAGCGCCCAGCGCCCGATCGCCTCCATCTCTTCGCGCGGGTAGACCGCGCCGGTCGGGTTCGACGGCGAGACGAACACCAGCAGCTTGGTGCGGGGTGTCCGCGCCGCCTCGAGCTGCGCGACGCTGACCCTAAAGCCCGAGGCCGCGCTGGTCGGCACGGTCACGGGCACGCCCCCGGCGAGCGTGATCGCCTCCGGGTAGGTGACCCAGTAGGGCGCCGGCATCAGCACCTCGTCGCCCGGGTCCAGCAGGGTCGCGAAGGCGTTGAACAGCGCCTGCTTGCCGCCGTTGGTGACCATCACCTGGCCCGGGAGGACCTGGTAGCCGGAGTCGCGGGCGGTCTTGGCGGCGATCGCCTCGCGCAGCTCGGGCAGCCCGGCGGTCGGGCTGTAGCGGTGGAAGCGCGGCTGGTGCGCGGCGGCGGCCGCGGCCTCGACGATGTGGTCAGGGGTGGGAAAGTCCGGTTCGCCCGCCCCATAGGCGATCACGTCCTCGCCAGCCGCCTTGAGGGCCTTGGCCCGGGCGTCGATGGCGAGCGTGGCCGACTCGGCGATCGCTGCGACGCGGCGGGAGATCCTCGGCCTGCTCCGGCTGATTTCCGGGCCGCCCTGGCCCGGTGCTGGTTGAATGGGCGACGACATGAACGCGCGTGTCCCCTGACTAGGAAGTGGAGTACCGACATCGTGGCACAGATCAAGCCACCGCTCCCCCCGATTACGCTCCCCGAGCACCTGCGCCCGAGCGACGGGCGCTTCGGCTCCGGCCCATCCAAGGTGCGGCCGGAGGCGGTCGCCGCGCTGGCCGAGGCGGCTCCGGCCTACCTCGGCACCAGCCACCGGCAGCCCGGCGTCCGGTCGGTGGTGCGCCGCCTGCGCGACGGCATGCGGGCGCTGTTCTCGCTGCCAGATGACTACCAGGTGGCGCTCGGCAACGGCGGCGCCAGCGTCTTCTGGGACGTGGCGGTGTTCTCGCTGATCGAGCGGCGCAGCCAGCACCTCTCGTTCGGCGAGTTCTCCTCCAAGTTCGCCGCCGCCGCCAGGGCGCCGCACCTGGCCGAGCCCGAGGTCATCTCCAGCCCGTACGGCACCCACCCCGAGCCGCGGCCCAACCCGGCGGTCGACCTCTACGCGCTCCCCCACAACGAGACCTCCACCGGCGTCTCGATGCCGGTGCGCCGCCCCGCCGGGGCCGGCGGCCTGGTCGTGGTGGACGGCACCTCAGGGGCCGGCGGCCTGCCGGTCGACCCGGCGGAGTTCGACGCCTACTACTTCTCGCCGCAGAAGTGCCTCGGGTCGGACGCGGGCATCTGGGTCGCGCTGCTGTCGCCGGCGGCGCTGGCACGGGCCGAGGCGATCGCCGGCGGGCGCTGGATCCCGTCGTCGCTGAGCCTCCAGGTCGCGGTCGAGAACTCCCGCGTCGACCAGACCTGGAACACACCCGCGCTGGCGACCCTGTTCCTGATGGTCAACCAGCTCGAGTGGATGAACGCCATGGGCGGCCTGGACTGGGCGGTCAAGCGCTGTGACGCCTCCGCCGCCGTGGTCTACGGCTGGGCGGCCGACAGCGACTACGCCGCCCCGTTCGTCACCGACCCGGCCGAGCGCAGCCACACGGTCGCGACCATCGACCTCGACCCGAGGGTCGACGCCGCGCTCGTCTCGAAGGCGCTGCGCGCCAACGGCGTGGTCGACACCGAGTCGTACCGCAAGCTCGGGCGCAACCAGCTGCGGCTCGCTCTGTTCCCGGCGATCGAGCCGGACGACCTCGAGCGGCTGACCGGCGCCATCGACTGGGTGGTGGAGCGGCTCGAGCGGGACCAGCCGGCGTAAGCGACGTCCCCGCCGCTCCGCCGCCGCCTTCGCCGCGGTCCGCGAAGCTCTCGGCGCTGCCGGCCGCTACCGGCTACAGGTGGACGACCGGGCAGGTCAGGGTGCGGGTGATGCCGTCGACCGCCTGGACCCTGGCAACCACCAGCTTGCCGAGGTCGTCGACGTTGCGCGCCTCGGCGCGGACGATGACGTCGTAGGGCCCGGTGACGTCTTCGGCCTGCTGGACGCCCTTGATCTCCGCGATCTCCTTGGCGACCTGGGCCGCCTTGCCGACTTCGGTCTGGATCAGGATGTATGCCGTCACCACGAGCACCGACCTCCTTGTCTTGCTGCCACGGCCGGTGAGCCACCGTCCGAGGTGGTCCGCCGGCGCCCCCCGAGGTCGCCCCGCCGCCGAAGTCCCAAGGAGGCCACGGCGCCCTCCGGTGCACCTCCGGGTGAAAGGTGCGCGCATGGTACACGCGGTCATCAAGCATGCCAAGGATCGATCTGGTCAATCGGGTTGATCCATGTGAGGGGAGCTCGCGCCCCCCACGGCCCCCCAGGAGCCCGATTCCATGTGGGGGGAGCTCGCTCCCCCCACGGCCCCCCAAGGTCAAAGTCTTTCCGCTGCCCGTGGGTCGCCGGTTATCCGGTGGTCGCCGGTTCTCGGGCCGGATTCATTGGGGTGTTTCGGGGGAACCAACGGCGGGATATGGTGGGCCGGCGGGCCATCCAAGGGAGTGGAGCGCATATCGGGGCGCAGCAGCGGTTCCGCGACCGCGTCGAGGCTGGTGAGCGCCTTGCCGCGGCCCTCGTCAACCGTGTCCGCGAGCCCGCGGTGGTGCTCGGCATCCCCCGCGGCGGCGTGATCGTCGCCTACACCGTCGCCGAGCGCCTCGGCTTCCCGCTCGACGTGGTGGTGCCGCGCAAGCTCGGCGCCCCTGGCAATCCGGAGCTGGCGGTCGGCGCGGTCGCCGAGGGCGTCGAGGTCGTCGACCACAACGCGATGCTCCGGCTCGGCCTGCGCGCGGGCGTGCTCCGCCGCGAGGTGGTCCGGCAGACCGAAGAGGTCGCCAGGCGCACTGCGGCCTATCGCCAGGGCCGCCCGCCGCTGGACCTCAGCGGCCGCACCGCCGTGCTGGTCGACGACGGCATCGCCACCGGCTGGACCGCCATCGCGTCGGCGCGCTGGTGCCGCCGCGAGCAGGCCGGGCGGGTCGTGGTGGCGGTGCCGGTCGGGCCTCCCGACCTGGAGCGTCGGCTCGGCTCCGAGGTGGACGACGTGGTCGTGCTGCTGCGGCCGGAGCCGTACCTGGCGGTCGGGCAAGCGTACGTTCGTTTTGACCAGGTCGACGATGCCGAGGTGCTGGCATGTCTGCGAAGTGTGGAGCATCCGGAGAGCGGGGATGACCCGTCAAGGTAGAATCAGGCTATCCCTGACGGGTCTGCCCAGGTGGTCCAGTTCGATGGGCCGCCCCTACGGTTGTGCTTGGAGGAAGCAGCGCATGTCGAGCACCCTCTCGTCCCGAGACCTGGACCTCGTCGCCAAGTCGATCGCGTTCCGCCCCGGCGAGGCCGAGCTGCGCACGTTCACCGACGCCATGCCGCAGGCGCGCCAGACGCGCTACGGCAACGTCAACGTCCAGACGCAGGTCCTCGCCCGCTCCACGGCGTCGACGTACATCGTGACCGACACCCCCGGCGAGCACAGCGGCCAGACCGTCTCCCGCGAGGAGGGTCGCCGGATCGCCCAGGTCCAGGACGAGTACATCCGCGACCATGACATGGTCGTGGTGGACGGGTTCATCGGCAACGCGGGCCCCTTCCGCACTCCCGCCCGGCTGATCATCGAGAAGGCGAACTCGAACATCGCCGGCATGCAGCGCTTCCTCTACTACGACCCGATCGACGGCGACCAGGAGCACGACCCCGAGATCACCATCATCTACACCCCCAACCTCACCATGCCGGGCTACCCCAACGACCGCGCGATCGCGGTCGACCTGGACGCGGGCGTGACGCGGGTCCTCAACTCCGACTACTTCGGTGAGTCGAAGAAGGGCGGCCTGCGGATGTGGAACAAGAAGGTCTACGAGGGCGGCGGCCTGGCGATGCACGCCGGCTGCAAGGTCATCCCGACCTCGGACGGCCACAAGACGATGCTGATCGTCGGCCTCTCCGGCACCGGCAAGACGACCACCACCTTCACCAAGCAGAACGGCTCGCAGGCGGTCCAGGACGACTTCATCGGCCTGTTCCCGGGCGGCCAGGTGGTCTCGACCGAGGACGGCTGCTTCGCCAAGACCTTCGCGCTCGACCCCAAGGACGAGCCGGCCATCTACGGGGCGGTCACCAAGCCGGACGCCTACCTCGAGAACGTCAGCCAGACCGGCGACGACATCGACTTCTTCGACACCTCGTACACCCAGAACGGGCGCTCGGTGTTCAACATGCGCTCGATCGACAACTTCCCGCCCGACCAGGTACCGCCGGCGTCGTTCCTGCTGATCCTGAACCGCAACGAGAACATCATCCCGGCGGTCGCCAAGCTCAACGTCGAGCAGGCGGCCGGCTACTTCATGCTCGGCGAGACCCAGGGCACCTCGGCCGGCGGCGCCGACGAGGCCGGCAAGGCGCTGCGGATCCCCGGCACCAACCCGTTCTTCCCGCTGCTGCACTCGATGCAGGGCAACCGGCTCGCCGAGCTGCTGTCCACCCACCCGCTCGAGGTCTACCTCATGAACACCGGCCGGGTCGGCGGCCCGGACGAGGACGACGGCTCCAAGAAGGTCCGCATCCCGCACTCGTCCGCGGTGGTCGCCGCGATCGCCGAGGGCGAGATCAGCTGGGAGGACGACCCGGACTTCGGCTACCAGGTCGCCAGCGAGCTGCCCGGCATCGACGACGTCGAGCTGCTCCAGCCGCGCCGGCTGTACGAGCGGCAGGGGCGTGCCGATGAGTACCGCAGGCACGTCGAGCGGCTCAAGGCCGAGCGTGCCGAGTACCTGGCCGGCTTCCCCGGCCTCGAGGCGGACATCATCAACGCGGTGACCTGACCGCACCCACCTGGGCCATCTGGCCCACCCACCCTGGAGGACGCGCATCCCGGCGCACGACGGTCTGGAGGCGCTGGGCGAGTTCGGGCTGATCGCCCGGCTCACCGGCCACATCCCCACCACCGGCGCCGGGGTCCGGGTGGGTATCGGCGACGATGCCGCCGTGCTGCTCCCGACCCCCGGGCGCCTGCTGGTGGTCACCACCGACGTGATCGTCGAGGGCAGGCACTTCACCGCCGCCCTCTCCGCGCCGGCCGACTGGGGCTGGAAGGCGGTCGCGGTCAACTGCTCGGACGTCGCCGCCATGGGCGCGGTGCCGCGCTGGCTGGTGCTCGCGCTCACCATCCCCGAGGGCGCCACGGTCGAGCTGCTCGACGAGCTGTACGCCGGCATCGGAGAGGCCTGCGGCTCGTTCGCGGTCGACCTGGTCGGCGGCGACGTGTCGCGCGGCCCGGCGCTGTCGCTGGCGGTGACCGCGCTCGGCGAGGCCGAGCGGGTGGTCACCAGGTCCGGCGGGCACCCCGGCGACCTGCTGGCGGTGACCGGCCCGCTCGGCGCCGCCGCGGCCGGCCTCGGGCTGCTCCGTCGCGGCGACGACGCGGCGCGGTCGCTGCTCGGCCGCTTTCCCGCGCTGGCGGCCGCGCACCGGCGGCCGTGCCCCGACCTCGACGCCGGGCCGAGGCTGGCGCGGGCCGGCGCGACCGCCATGCTCGACGTCTCCGACGGCCTGGCCGGCGACGCGCTGCACCTGGCCGAGGAGTCCGAGACCGGGATCGAGCTCGACGCCGCCGCCGTGCCGCTCGCGCCCGGGGTGCGTGAGGCGGCGGAGCTGTTCGGCGTGGACCCGGTCGAGCTGGCGATCGGCGGGGGAGAGGACTTCGTGCTCGCCGCCGCGCTCCCGGCCGAAGCCGTCTCGGGCCTGACGGTGTGCGGCCGCTTCACCGCCGACCCGGAGCGGCGCGTGCGCCGCCTCGCGGACGGCCGCGAGCTGCCGCTCGCCGGCAGCGGCTACGACCACTTCCGTGCGGGCGCCTGACGGCGTTACATTGGGTTACATCCGGTTACAGGGCTGCCCGTTCGGACAGCCGTGGCGCGGTCGCCGCCGGCGGCCGCTCGAAAGGCGGGACCAATGTCGACCACCGGCGGCCGGACCGCGGCCACATCGGAGACGTCGAACCCGACCACCAACGCGCCCACCGACGCGCAGACCACCCCGGTCACCACGCAAGCCAGCTTCGAGTCCGTGAGCCCGGCGACCGGCGAGCCGGTCGGCAGCTTCCCGGTCGACGGCCCTGAGCAGGTCGCCGCCGCGGTGGCGCGCGCCCGCGAGGCCGGGGCGTGGTGGGCGGGTCTCGGCTTCGCCGAGCGCAAGGCGCGCCTGCTCGCCTTCAAGCGCCTGCTGGCGCGTCGCGCCGACGAGCTCTGCGACCTGGTCCACCGCGAGAACGGCAAGCCGCGCGACGACGCGCTGATCGAGGTCCTGCTGGTGACCGAGCACCTCGACTGGGCGGCGCGCCACGCGCGCCGGGTGCTCCGCCCGCGTCGGGTCTCGCCGTCGCTGCTGACCCGCAACCTCAGCGCCTGGGTCGAGCAGCGGCCATTCGGCGTCGTCGGCGTGATCGGGCCCTGGAACTATCCCGTCTTCACCCCGCTCGGCTCGATCGGCTACGCGCTTGCCGCCGGCAACGCGGTGGTGTTCAAGCCGAGCGAGCACACGCCCGCGGTCGGGCGCTGGCTCCAGCGCGCCTTCGCCGAGGTGGTCGGCGAGCGGCCGGTGTTCGAGGTGGTCACCGGGCTCGGCGCGACCGGCGAGGCGCTGTGCCGCTCCGGCGTCGACAAGATCGCCTTCACCGGCTCGCCCGCGACCGGGAGGAAGGTGATGGCCGCCTGCGCCGAGCGCCTCACCCCGGTGGTGCTGGAGCTCGGCGGCAAGGACGCGATGATCGTCGACGCCGACGCGGACCTCGACGCCGCCGCTCGGGCCGCGGTCTGGGGAGGGATCGCCAACGCCGGCCAGACCTGCATCGGCATCGAGCGCGTGTACGCGGTCGCGCCGGTGTACGACCGCTTCGTCGAGAAGGTCGTCGAGCGGGCCAGGGAGCTGCGCGCCGGTGCGGCCGCGGACGCGGACCTTGGCCCGATCACCATGCACGGCCAGCTCGAGGTGATCCGCCGTCACCTCGACGACGCCCTCGCCCGCGGCGGCAGGGCGCTGGTCGGCGGTGCCGAGTCGGTGCACCCGCCGTTCGCCGAGCCGGTGGTGCTGGTCGACGTCCCCGAGGACGCGCTGCTGATGCGCGAGGAGACCTTCGGGCCGGTGCTGCCGATCACCCGCGTCCGCGACCTCGACGAGGCGGTGGCGCGCGCCAACGGGCTCGGCTACGGGCTCGGCGGCGCAGTGTTCGGGCGGCGGCGCGCGACCGCCACCGCCAGTGCGCTACGGGCCGGCATGGTCAGCGTCAACTCGGTGCAGGCCTACGCCGGCGTGGCCGCGCTGCCGTTCGGCGGAGTGGGGGAGTCGGGCTTCGGGCGGATCCACGGCGCGCAGGGCCTGCGCGAGCTGTCGGTGCCCAAGTCGGTGGTGCGGCAGCGGGTCCGCCTGCCGCTGGAGGTCACCACCTTCGAACGGCCGGCCAGCACCATGGACCGCCTGCGCCAGGTGATCCGGCTCCGCCACGGCCGCTCGCGGTAGCCTTTCCGGCAGGGCCGAAGCAACCGCGGCAAGGGAGGAACGGTGCCCGTACCCGCACGCGCGCTCACCATCGCCGGGTCCGACTCGGGTGGCGGCGCCGGGATCCAGGCGGACCTCAAGACCTTCGTGGCGCACGGCGTGCACGGCATGTCGGCGATCACCGCGGTCACCGTGCAGAACTCGATCGGCGTCCAGGGCTTCTACGAGCTCGAGCCGCGCGCCGTCTACGAGCAGATCGAGTCGGTGGCCACCGACATCGGCCTCGACGCCGCCAAGACCGGCATGCTCGCCTCGGCGGCGATCGTCGAGGCGGTCGCCGACGCCTGCGAGCGCTTCGCGATCCCCAACCTGGTGGTGGACCCGGTCGCCGTCTCCAAGCATGGCGACGTGCTGCTTCGCCCGGACGCGCTCGACGCCCTGCGCGGCCGTATCCTGCCGCTGGCCACCGTGGTGACCCCGAACCTGGGCGAGGTCGAGCAGCTCGCCGGCGTCACCGTGCGCGAGCGGGCCGACATGGAGGCCGCGGCGCGCGCGGTCGGTGAGCTCGGCCCGCGCTGGGTGCTGGTCAAGGGCGGGCACCTGCCCGGCCCGAGGGCGGTCGACCTGCTCTGGGACGGCCAGGAGGCGACCTGGCTCGACACCCCGCGGATCGAGTCGCCCAACACCCACGGCACCGGCTGCACGCTGTCGGCGGCGATCGCCGCCAACCTCGCCAACGGCCTCGACGTGGTCACGGCCGTCCGCGAGGCCAAGCTCTACCTCAACGGCGCGATCGCCGGGAGCTTCCCGCTCGGCAAGGGCATCGGGCCGACCGACCACGCCTGGCGCTTCCGCGCCGCCGGCGTGCTGCGCCCGGGCGGGCCGAGCCAGCCGTCGCCGGCGGGCTGGCCGTACGCCGCCAACCCCTACGAAGGCTGACCGTGGCCAAGCGCAAGGACCCGCTGGTGGCCCGGGTGCTGCTGCGGCGCGGTCGCACGGTGCTGGCCGCCCACCACCGGCACCGCCACCCTCCCGACGACTTCTGGTGCCTGCCGGGCGGTATCGCCGAGCCGGGCGAGTCGCTGCGCGACGCGGCCGTGCGCGAGCTGCGCGAGGAGGCGGGGCTGGAGGTCGAGCCCGGCGGGGTGGTGTGGCTCCAGGACCTGACCCATCTCGGGGTGTTCGTGGTGATCTTCTCGGCCGAGCTGCGGCCCGGCCAGGACCCCGAGCCGCACGCGGACACGGTGGGGCTCCGCGAGGACCGTCACCTCGTCGCGATCGCCTGGCGCGACCTCGACGATCTGCTGGAGATCGACTTCCGGCCGGCGGGGCTGCTGCGCGCGCTCACCGCCGGCGAGCCGCCGGAGCTGCCGTCGCCCGAGCGCTGAGCGCCCGCGCCGGCGGTACGCGGCCGGCGGCGGCCAAGAGCGGCGGCGTCTTACTCGTCGGCGGTCCAGTCGGCGAGGTCCTCCTCGGGGACCTGTCGGCCGAGCAGCTCGGCGAGGCTGCTCTTGACCTCGTCGCGCGGCAGGCCGCCGGCCTCCAGCTCCCCGTCGGGCAGCGCGAGTAGCCGCTGGTAGAAGGCGATGCCGGCGTCGACCGGACCGCTCTGGTCCGGCAGGTCCTCGACCGCCTCGAAGATCGCGTCCTCGGCGTCGGCGTAGCGCCCCAGCGACTCGAGGAGTCTGGCGAGCGCCAGCCGCTGCTGGCCGGTCAGGACCAGGTCGCCCGTGTGCTCGACCACGTCGGCGGCCAGCTCGCGGTCGAGCAGGTCGGTCGAGCGACCGGCGAGATGGCCGGCGAGGCTGAGCGCCCGCCGGTCGCGGCTCGCCGCCGCCTGCGCGTCTCCGCTCAGACGTAGCACGTCGCCCTCGGTCTTGATGGCGTCGAGCACCGTGGCGAGGCGGCGCAGGTCAGGCACCGAGCCGGAGGTGAGCAACGAGATGAGCTGCTCGTCGGTGAGGGTCGAGACCACCCGGCCGCTGACGCCCAGCAGCGGCTTGTAGACCTGGTCGAACAGACCGAGGGCGTCCTTGGGCCTGCCCCCGCGCGCCAGCTTGATGATCGCGGCGAGCATCTTCGCGGCCTGCTCGATCTGCCGCATCAGATAATCCCGCTGATACATGCCCGTCCCCGTCCTCGGGTCGCGCCGTCCTCCGGTCGCGCGGTCCTCCGCAGCCAGCCTACCGGTGCCGGACGCACGACGACCGGGCTTGTGGGCCCGGTCGCGGCAATGGAGCGTGAGCTAGAGCGCGCGCTGCACCTTGTTCGCCTTGATGCAGGAGGTGCAGACGTTGCGGCGCACGGGGGTGCGGCCCTCGAGGATGCGGATCCGCTGCACGTTGGGGTTCCAGCGGCGAGGGTTCCGCTTGTGCGAGAAGCTGACCGACATCCCGAAGCCCGGGTGCTTGCCGCAGATGTCGCAGACGGCAGCCATAGTGAGGAGACCTTCCTGCTTGCTGGTGGTGGCTGGGTGATGACGAACGGGAGCGTGCGCACGCTCCCGCGAGCCGCGAACGTACCACGACCTGCGAAGGAGCGGCAATGCGCTCAGCCGTGACCAGCGGGCCGGGGTGCGTGAGCGTGTCAGGCGACGCCCCTATACTCGGGCGCGTGCCAGCTTCCCGCACCGACCCACTCGCCACCCCGCTCGCTCGCGCCCCCGGGGTGAGCCCGGCCCTGGCCGCCGCCGTCGAGGCGGCGTTCGGCTACCGGACGGTCCGCGACCTGCTCGAGCACTACCCGCGCAGGTACCTCACCCGGGGTGACCTCACCGACCTGGCCCACGCCAAGGCCGGCGCCGAGGTCACCCTGGTGGGCACGGTCAAGGGGATCGCCCGCAAGCAGCCGCGCCGCAACCTCAAGATCCTCGAGGTCCGGGTCGGCGACCGCGGCGGCGCCTGGGTGTGCACCTGGTTCAACCAGCCGTGGCACGCCGCCAAGCTGCCGGTCGGGACGGTGGCGGCGTTCTCGGGCAAGCTGGTCTGGAAGGTCGGCCGGCTGACCATGGCCAACCCTGGCTACGAGGTGCTGCGCGAGGGCGACGACCCCGAGGGCTTCGCCAACGAGGTGATCCCGGTCTACCCGGCCACCAAGGACGTCTCCTCAGGCCGCCTGCGGCGGGCGATCGGCTCGCTGCTCGCCGCCTTCGGGCAGGTGCCGGACGCCGTTCCCGAGGAGCTGCGCAGCGCCCACCGGCTCCAGGGCCGGCCGGCGGCGCTGGAGATCATCCACCGTCCGACCGACCTGGCCGCCGCCGGCCGGGCGCGCCAGCGGCTGGTCTACGACGAGCTGTTCGTGCTCCAGGTGGGGCTGGCGCTTCGGCGCCGCGCGCAGACGGACCAGGAGCGCGGCAACCCGCTCCAGGCCGAGGGCGAGCTGACCAAGCGGCTGCTCTCGAGCCTTCCGTTCAAGCCGACCGGCGCCCAGGTCCGGGCGATGGCCGAGATCGGCGCCGACCTGGCCAGGCCGAGGCCGATGCACCGGCTCCTCCAGGGCGACGTCGGCAGCGGCAAGACGCTGGTGGCGCTGTCCGCCCTGCTCGCGGCGGTCCAGTCAGGGTTCCAGGGCGCGATCATGGCGCCCACCGAGGTGCTCGCCGACCAGCACTTCATCAACTTGCGCGCGCTGCTGGAGCCGCTGGGCGAGGGCGGCGGGCTGTTCGGCGGCCCGCGCCTTGCGGTGCTGACCGCCGCGGTCACGGGCGCCGCCAGGGAGCGGCTGCTGAAGGAGGTCGCCGACGGCGAGGTCGACATCGTGGTCGGCACCCACGCGCTGCTCTCGGAGGGCGTGAGCTTCCGGCGGCTCGGCGCGGTGGTGGTGGACGAGCAGCACCGCTTCGGCGTCCACCAGCGCGTCCAGTTGCGTGAGAAGGGCGACTCGCCGCACGTGCTGATCATGACCGCGACGCCGATCCCGCGGACGCTGGCGCTGACCCTCTACGGCGACCTGGACGTGTCGACCCTCGACGAGCTGCCGCCGGGCCGAACCCCGGTCGCGACCCACGTGGTCGCCAGCGCCGAGCTGCGCGAGCGCGCCTACCAGCGGGTCCGCGAGGAGGTCGCCAAGGGCCACCAGGCCTACGTGGTCTGCGCGCTGAAGGACGAGTCGGACAAGCTCGAGGTCCGCTCCGCCAAGACCGAGGCCGAGCGGCTGCGCGAGGAGGTCTTCCCCGACCTGCGGGTCGAGCTCGTCTACGGCGACATGGCCGCCAGGCGCAAGGAGGCGACCATGGACGCCTTCCGCGCCGGCGAGGTCGACGTGCTGGTCTCGACCACGGTGGTCGAGGTCGGCGTCGACGTGCCCAACGCCACCGTGATGCTGGTCGAGGACGCCGACCGCTTCGGCCTCTCCCAGCTCCACCAGCTCCGCGGGCGGGTCGGCCGGGGCGACTCGCCCGGCGTCTGCATCCTGTTCGCCGACCCGCAGACCGACGAGGGTCGCGCCCGCATGGGCGCGATCGCGGCCACCACCGACGGCTTCGCGCTCGCCAACGAGGACCTCCGGATCCGAGGCGAGGGGACGGTGTTCGACGCGCGTCAGAGCGGGCTGTCGGACCTCAAGCTGGCGCGCCTGGTCGAGGACTTCGCGTGGGTCCAGAAGGCGCGCGCCGACGCGTTCGCGCTGGTCGAGGCCGATCCGGAGCTCTCCGACCCGAGCCATCTCCCGCTCAAGCTCGAGGTCATCGCGCGGCTCGGTGACGGACGCGCCGAATGGCTCGCGCGGGGCTAGTCAAGGCCACAAGGGACGAATTACCCTCGTGGTCATGGCCGCGGACCCTGCGCACGTGGCCCCACACGTGGCGCAATCGACTGACGAAGACCAGATCATCTCGGGTCTCGCCGAGTTCGGCCTCGGACGCAACGAGGCCAGGCTGTACCTGGCGGCGGTGGGCCGGCCGAGCATGCGCGCCGCCCAGCTCGCCGCCCGCGCCCAGATCAGCCGCACCAAGGCCTACGACGCGCTGCGGCTCCTGGTCGACAAGGGCCTGTTCACCGAGGAGCCGGGACGGGTCGCGCGCTTCCGCGCCGCCGACGCCAGCACGGTCGCGTCCCTGCTCCGCAGGCAGACCTTCACCGAGAAGGCCAGTCTGGTCGAGGACACCCGCCGCCTGGTCGCCGACCTGTTCGACCGCTACTACGCGACCACCGCGACCGCCGATCCCTTCGAGTCGGTCCACGTGCTCCGGAACGAGGAGGCCGCCTGGGCGCGGCAGGAGACGATCATCGCCGGCGCCAGGGCCGAGGTCGTCCGTACCCGCCGCCGGCCGCTCGGCGGCGCGCTGCACATGGACGAGCTGAGCCTGCGGCCGGGGGTCAGCTACCGCGCCATCTACGAGCACGAGGTACTGGCGGACCCCGCCTTCCGTTCCTGGGTCGCCGAGCGCGGGGTGCGCGGCGAGCGCTGCCGGTTCGTCGAGCGGGTCACCGCGTCGATCTGCGTGGTCGACCGCACCGCGGTCCTGCTGAGCCTCAACCCCAAGGACCGGCACGGCGGCGCGCCCGGCAACTGGATCGCGTTCGAGCACCCTGGCCTGGGGAGCTTGCTGGCGGAGGTGTTCGAGGGGCAGTGGCGGGATGCGAGCCTACCGATAGCGGCCTACGGCACCGCTCAGTAGAATCCGACAACTCTCATTAGTCTATACAAACCAGCTTGACTTCCTTGGGTCCCCTCCCTACTGTTCGCCTGTCCGTAGCCCTGGTCGGAGGACAAACTCGATGCTGAGCGAGCCATTGGAGGCCGGCTTGATCGACCGCCTGGTTCGGTACGGCCTCGGCCACGGAGAGGCGCGCTGCTACGTCGCGATGCTCGCGCCCCGGGCGTTCAAGGTGAGCGAGGTGGCGCGCGCCGCCGGGGTGCCGAGGTCGCGCTCCTACGAGCTGGTCAACTCGCTGGTCCGGTCGGGCCTGTGCTCGGAGGTCGCCGGCGGCAGGGTGGCCCGCTTCCGCGCGGCGCCGCCCAGCGAGGCGATCGGACGGCTCGAGGCGATCCTCGAGGAGCAGGAGCGCCGGCGCACCGCGGCGATGGCGACGGTCATGCGGCTGATCGAGAGCCGCGAGTCCGACCCGGACGGCGAGGGCGGCGACGAGCCGGTCCGCACGCTCCGGCGCAGCGACCAGGTCTACGGCGCCTACCACCGGCTGCTCGGCGCCACCAGGGAAGAGGTGGTCGCGGCCGTGGCCATGCCATGGGCGCCCGCGCTGCGGCTCTCGCCCGGCGAGCGGCTGGCCGCTGGGGTGCGTATGCGGGCGGTCCACGAGCAGGCGGTGTTCTCCAGCGAGCCGCAGCGGGACTTCGTCTCGTTCTACTCGGCGCAGGGCGTCGACACCCGTGTGGTCGCCAAGGTCCAGGCACAGTTCGCGATCTTCGACCGGCGCCGCTGCATTCTCCACCTGACCAAGCCCAAGGCAGGCAGCCGCCAGCTGGAATCCCTGTTGATCAGCCACACCGGGCTCGGCCAGACGCTGCACCGGGCCTTCGAGACCCTCTGGGACCGCGGCACGCCACTCGACCAGGCCATGGAGAAGGTCCCCGCGCACGCGGGCCAGCAGCGCGCCGGTTCCCAGCGTGACCCGCGCCAGCCACGCCAGCTCGTGGCGCGTGGGCGGGATGGACGGTTCATCGGGTACGACTGAACCGGCCAACGCGGTTGGATGGCGGGGGAACAGCCTTGGCCCCCCCGGGCTCGACCCCCGCCTCCAACCCTCGGTGTAACCAATCGTCGTTCGAGTCCGGGAGGGGCAGGCATGCGCGTGGTGGCCGGACGGCTGGGCGGCCGCACGCTCCGCGCGGTTCCCGGCGCCGCCACCCGGCCCACCAGCGACCGGGTGCGCGAGGCGCTGTTCTCGATCCTAGGCGAGCGGGTGCGC
Source organism: Actinomycetota bacterium (assembly GCA_040414855.1). Taxonomy (GTDB): domain Bacteria; phylum Actinomycetota; class CALGFH01; order CALGFH01; family CALGFH01; genus DASVXQ01. The sequence continues at coordinate 122,238 of JBEDUQ010000038.1, read as the reverse complement.
GACGCCGCCGTGCTCGACCTGTTCGCGGGCACCGGCGCGCTGGCGATCGAGGCGATGTCGCGGGGCGCGCGCTCCGCGGTGCTGGTCGAGCAGGCGCCGCGCGCGGTCGCCGTGATCCGCGCCAACCTGGAGGCGCTCGGCCTCACCGAGGTCGCCACCGTCCGGCGCACCAAGGCCGAAGCCTACCTCCGCTCCGGCGCGGGCTCGCGGGCCTCGCCGGGCTCGCCAGGCTCGCCGGGTCCGCCGAGCTCGAGGGCGTCTGCGGACGGGCCCTTCGACCTGGTCTTCCTCGACCCGCCTTACGCGATGCCGGTAGGCACCCTGGCGGGGCTGCTCGCCAGGCTCGCGGGCGAGGCGCTCGCGCCCGGCGCCACGGTGGTGGTCGAGACCTCGTCACGCGCCGAGCCGCCCCCGTGGCCGGCGCCGCTGCGCGCGGAGGGCTCGCGGCGCTATGGCGACACCACCCTCCACCTCGCCGTTGTCGAGCCGTCCGCTCCGGACAGGCTAAGCTGAGGAAACCCTGAACAGGAGGCCGGCTCAGTGCGGATCGCTTGCTGCCCAGGCACCTATGACCCGGTCACGAACGGACATCTCGATATCGTGGCCAGAGCCGCGAAGGTCTTCGACGGCGTGATCGTCGCGGTCCTGGTCAACCCCGGCAAGCAGCCGCTGTTCACGCTGGAGGAGCGGATCGCGCTGCTGAAGGAGGCCACCGCGGACATCGCCGGGGTCGAGGTCGACTCCTTCGAGGGCCTGCTGGTCGACTACGCGCGCGCCAGGGGCGTCAGCGCGATCGTCAAGGGCCTGCGAGCCGTCAGCGACTTCGACTACGAGCTTCAGATGGCGCAGATGAACTACCGGCTCGCCGGCGTCGAGACCATGTTCATGACCACCAACCCGTCGTACTCCTACCTGAGCTCGAGCCTGGTCAAGGATGTCGCGCGCAACGGCGGCGACGTCAGCGGCCTGGTGCCCGCGCCGGTCGCGGCCATGCTCCGGGAGCGCGCGGCGAGGGGCTAGTCTGCTACCCTTCGCCCGGGCGGGTGGCCGCCCCTGGAAGTCGTGCCCGCTTCCCCGTCCGGCGGGCCTCCCGGGATTCCCACTCCGCCCGAGGCTGTACCGGTTCGACCAGTCGTGCCCATCGTCATGCCAAGGTTCCTGACATGAGCAAGCAAGCAGCAGCACCAGCGCTCGCGGTGGACGTCCGCGAGCTTCTCAACCAGCCCGGAGCGCACAAGCATGTGGTCCGGCGCGGCCCGCTGCCCGATCTGACCACGCCGGTCGCCTGGGTGGAGCCGAACGAGGAGATCACCGTCGACGCCGAGATCGATTCGGTGGTCGAGGGGCTGCTGGTCACCGGCCAGGTGAGCGTGCCGGCCAAGCTGGAGTGCGCGCGCTGCCTGCGGGTGACCGACCACCAGGTGCGGGTGGACGTGCGCGAGCTGTTCGCGCTCGACCCCCGCGACGCCGACGACGAGGGCTACGCGGTGCTCCCCGACGACCAGCTGCCGCTGGACGCCATGGCGCGGGACGCGATCGTGCTCGCCTTCCCGTCCGCGCCGCTGTGCCGGCCCGACTGCGCGGGCCTGTGCCAGCAGTGCGGCGCCGACCGCAACCTCACCGACTGCGGCCACGAGCAGGGAGCGATCGATCCCCGCTGGGCGGCCCTCGCCGAGCTGGACCTCGACGATCGCGGCCGAGGCCAGAACGGCAACACCCAGACGTAACCGACAGGAGGAACAGATGCCCGTCCCGAAGCGGAAGACGCCGCGCGCGAAGGCGCGCCAGCGCCGCGCGCACTGGAAGTCCAGCGCGCCGACCTACGCCGCCTGTCCACAGTGCCGGCAGGCCAAGCTGCCGCACGCGGTCTGCCAGAACTGTGGGTATTACGGTGGCCGCCAGGTCATTGAGGTTGACTAAGCGGCTTCCGCTCGAGAAGGCGCTCGGGGTCCGCTTCGGGAACCAGGAGCTCTACACCTGGGCCCTGACCCACCGTTCCTACGCCTACGAGCACGGCGGCCTGCCGACCAACGAGCGGCTCGAGTTCCTCGGAGACGCGGTCCTCGGAGTGGTCATCACCGACCTGATCTATCGGGCGTTCCCGGACCTGCCCGAGGGGCAGCTCGCCAAGCTGCGCGCGGCGACCGTGAACATGAACGTGCTCGCCGACGTCGCCCGCGAGCTTGCCGTGGGCGACGCGGTCCGGCTCGGGCGGGGCGAGGAGCTGTCCGGCGGCCGCGACAAGTCCTCGATCCTCGCCGACACGCTCGAGGCGCTGCTCGGCGCGATCTACCTCGACCGCGGGCTGCCGCGCACCGCGAGCCTGATCCGCCGCCTGTTCGAGGCGCGGGTGATGGAGGCCGCCGGACGGGGCGCCGCGCTCGACTACAAGACCTCGCTCCAGGAGCTGGCCGCCAGCAGCCTCGGCGGCATGCCCTCCTACTCGATCGAGGAGGAGGGCCCTGACCACGCCAAGCGCTTCACGGCTACCGTCTCGGTGGCGGGGCGCTCCTACGGCACCGGACAGGGCCGCTCCAAGAAGGAGGCCGAGCAGAACGCCGCGCAGGAGGCGTTCGAGACGCTGGCGGCCTCGCAGATGATCGCCGGCACCACCTCGGCGGGCAACGGCAAGGCCGAGGCCCAGGACGGGGGCACCGGCACGGGCAAGGCCGGCGCCGCCGCCGCTGGCAAGGACGACAAGGCCAAGTAGGCCGGACGCAAGTAGGCGGAGCGCAATGCCGGAACTGCCGGAGCTCGACGTACTCGCCGAGAACCTCGCGGCCCAGCTCAAGGGCGTGGGCGTGCGGGCGGTGCGAGTGGTGTCGGTGGCGGCCCTCAAGACCTTCGACCCGCCGATCGACTCGCTGGTCGGCTGGACCATTGCCGGCGCCGGACGGAAGGCGAAGTACGTCTGGTTGGAGCTGGAGCCGCCGGCGGGCGGCGCCGCGGCCGACGATCAGGACGGTCGTCGCTATCTGGTCATGCACCTCTCGCTCGGCGGGCGGATCTCACTCGGGCCTAAGCCCGCGTCGCGCAAGATTGCCGTGCTGACCATCGATCTGGAGGGCGGTCAGGTGCTGTCGATGACCGAGGGCTCCACCCAGCGGCGCGCCGCGGTCTGGCTGGTGCGCTCGCTCGACCAGGTGCCCGGCCTCGACGCGCTCGGACCGGAGCCGCTCGACCCCGACTTCACCGTCGAGGTCCTCGCCGGGATCCTCGCCGCCGGTGGACATACCCTCAAAGGCATGTTGACCGATCAGCGCGGGATGTCCGGCGTCGGCAACGCCTGGAGCGACGAGGTGCTGCACCGGGCGCGGATGTCGCCGTTCGCGCGGCCGGAGCGGCTCGACAGGGCCGAGGTCGAGCGCCTGCACAGCGCCCTGGTCGCGGTGCTCACCGAGGCGCGCGGGACCATGGCCGAGCAGGTGGGCGGGGCGATCCAGATCCCGAAGGCCGCCGAGCGGCTGTTCGCGGTCCACGGGCGCGCGGGTGAGCCGTGCTTCGTCTGCGGCGACACCATCCGCTCGGTCTGGATGGGCCAGCGCGAGACCTCGTACTGCCCGACCTGCCAGACTGGCGGTCGGGTGCTTGCCGATCGCCGCAGGAGCCGGTTCCTCCGCTGACGCCGCGGTTGGGGAGATTGCCGGCTCATCCGAGATGCGTGCACTGGCGGGTGCGGTGACTTACACTGCACGCCCTCTGCACGCCGCACGTCCGGCGCGCATTGGGAGGGGGTTGTGCCCGAGCTGCCCGAGGTCGAGACCCTTCGGATCGATCTGGAGAACGAGATCGTCGGCCGGAAGATCACCGGCGTCGAGGTCAAGGCCGCCCGCATCGTTCGCCGTCACCGCAACCGCAAGGAATTCGGCAAACGGCTGCTCACCGCGCGCGTCGCCGGCGTCGAGCGGCGCGGCCTCTACCTGGTCGTCTCCCTGGAGTCCGGCGAGGCGCTGGTCTCGGCGCTCGGCGAGAGCGGCCGGCTGCGGCGCGAGCGGAGCAGCGCGCCGCTGGAGCCCGGCACCGACGCGGTGATCACCTTCGCGGTCGGCGGCGGGCTCCGCTACCTGAACCTTCCAGTCGAGGCTGAGCTGTTCGTCGCCGGCAAGGGCGAGCTGGACCAGCTCGGCGAGCCGCGCAAGGGTGCGATCGACCCGCTCACCGACGCGTTCACCTGGCAGTCGCTCGGCACCGCGCTGCTGTCGCGGCATGCCAGGCTGCGTCCGCTGCTGGTCGGCGGCGAGCTGATCGGCGGCATCGGGCCGCTCTACGCCGACGAGATCCTGTGGCTCAGCGGGCTGCGCTGGGACCGCGACACGGCGACCCTGTCGCCGCAGGAGATCCGGCGCCTGTACCGGGCGATCCAGGAGGTGGTCCACGAGGCCGTGCGGCTGCGGGGCACCTCGGTCGGCGAGGACCTCTGGCTCGACTTACACGGCAACAAGGGTGAATATCAGAACCAGCTCAATGCGTACCAACGCGAAGGCCAGCCGTGCAGGCGCTGTCGCACCCCGTTGGTCGTCGAAGAGCTCGATGAAACCGATCGGACGTACTTCTGCCCGAGGTGCCAGAGTTGACCATGCGCTCCCGCCCCCCACGGCGCGTGGCCCCAGGCCAACGCCTTCCGCTGCTCGCGATAGCCTGCGTCGCCCTGGTCGCGGGCGGCTGCTCGCGATCCACCCACCCTACCTCGCCCACCCCGGGGCCCGCCGTCAGCCGGCCCGCGATCCCAAAGCCCACGGCGGCCGCGGCCGACGGTCCGGTTCGGCTCGGCGACGCCGCCGCCTACGCCGCGATCGCCCGCGGCGAGGTGGCCGTCCGCTCCCAGCCCGGCGGCGGCAGGCTGCTCCAGTCGCTGCCCGCCAAGCTGGTCTGGGGCACGCCGACGCCCTTCCTGGTCCGTGAGGCCCGCAGGGTCGACGGCCAGCTCTGGTACCGGGTGCTGCTGCCAAGGCGCCCCAACGAGTCGAGCGGCTGGCTGCCGGCCTCGCAGGTGACCACCGCGCCGCGCCCCAACAGCGCCGAGGTCGACCTGTCGGCGCGGCGCCTGACCCTCTACCGGGGCGTCGACGCGATCGGCAGCTTCCCGGTCGCCATCGGCACCGGCTCCACGCCGACGCCCACCGGCCGCTTCTTCGTGACCGTGAAGCTGCGCCCGCCCGAGATCTCCAGGGTCTACGGTGCCTGGGCGCTGGGGCTGTCGGCCTACTCCGAGGTCTTCGACCAGTTCGGCACCGGCGACGGCCAGATCGCCCTGCATGGCACCGCCAACGCGTCCGAGCTCGGGCGCGCGGTGTCGCACGGGTGCGTGCGCCTGTCCAACCCGGCGATCTCGACGCTCGCCAGGCTGCTCCCGCCCGGCTCGCCGGTCCAGATCCGCGCCTGAGGTCGTCTGATAGCCTCCCGGCATGGCTGAGCAACGGCTGCGCGCGCGGGTCCACGGCCTCGTCCAGGGGGTCGGCTTCCGGTACGGCGTCATCCGGGCCGCGGAGGATCTCGGACTGAAGGGCTTCGTCGAGAATCGGCCCGATGGGTCGGTTTACGTGGAGGCTGAGGGAGCGTCCGAAAAACTCGACCAGCTTGAAGTGTTTCTTCGTGGTGGACCACGTCCAGCAAGAGTGGATCATCTGGAAAGCGAGCGGCTCGAACCGACCGGCGAGTTTGGCTCGTTTTCCTGGCGTTAGGCGTTGTTTGGCAAGCCTTCCGCGCCGCGCCACAACGCTTGTACAGCCCTTACGCTACTTGGCGTATCTACGAAAACATGGTATCGTCCGCTTGTGAAATCACGTCTCTGGAACTGCCTGAGCGCGGTACGTGGCACGGTCGACGTCGATCCCACCGGCGGGACGAGCGTCAGGTACCGCCTTGGCCTTCCTCACCCAGAGAGCCAACAGAAGTAGCAAACCGTCGGATTTCCGTTCGGCGTTGCTGGTCAGTAGCCGTGGCCGAGCGGACTTGGATTGCAACGGACGATGAGGTCGTTGCTGAGGGGAGGACCTTCCCGGTGTCGAAGGCGCTCATGGGCTTTGTCGGGCAGCCGCCCGCATATCTTATCCTGCGGGAGCTGAACGCCCTCAAGGCGCGTGTTGCCGAGCTCGAGCGCGCTCTTGCGGTCGCTGAGCAGGAGATTGCCCTTCGTGACGTCGAGGAGCTCCGGAGCTCGACGAAAAAGGAAGCAGCCCTGGCCTGAACCAGGGTTTTCGTTTGTTAGGGGTCCTCATTTCAGAGGGCCCCCTTTTCTTTTCGCCAGAATGGCTTTGGTTCCGTCAACGTCAGAGACTGCGAAGTTTCTCCTGTCTTGGGTCATAAGGATTCATTAGTTCGGGCGCGTCCCCCGGCGAAGAAGGGGCGCGTGCTAGACTGCGCCGTCGCCCGAGCGGTCGTCGCTTGAACCGCTTTGCGCCGCATCTGTCGTGGGGCTACGGCATCATGAGCGGTGCGGCCCGATGACCAGCGGATCGAAAGGTTCCCGGCTAGACGCGTGTTCCTCAAGTCGCTCACACTCCGCGGCTTCAAGTCGTTCGCGGACAAGACCGTCCTTGACTTCGAACCCGGGATCACCGTGATCGTGGGGCCCAACGGGTCGGGCAAGTCCAACGTGGTCGACGCGATCTCCTGGGTGCTGGGCGAGCAGGGCACCAAGTCGCTGCGCAGCGCCCGGATGGAGGACGTGATCTTCGCCGGCACCGGCAGCCGCACCGCGCTCGGCCGCGCCGAGGTCGCCCTCACCATCGACAACAGCTCCGGCCTGCTGCCGATCGACTTCACCGAGGTCACCATCGCCCGCCTGCTGTACCGCTCGGGCGAGAGCGAGTACTCGATCAACGGCACCCCCTGCCGGCTGCTGGACGTGCAGGAGCTGCTCTCGGACAGCGGCATCGGCAGGGAGCTGCACACCATCGTCGGCCAGAACCGGCTGGAGGACGTGCTCCAGGCGCGCCCGGAGGACCGCCGCGGCGCCATCGAGGAGGCCGCCGGCATCTACAAGCACCGGCGCCGCAAGGAGAAGGCGCTGCGCAAGCTCGCCGGCATGGAGCAGCACCTGGTCCGGCTCTCCGACCTGGTTGGCGAGCTGCGGCGCCAGCTCAAGCCGCTCCAGCAGCAGGCCGAGACCGCCCGCAAGGCCGCCGAGGTGGCCGCCGAGCTGCGCGAGGTCCGGCTGGTGCTGCGCTCCAGGGAGCTGCTGGCCGCGCGCGAGCGCTCGGTCGCGCTCGAGGCCGAGGAGGACCGCTTCAACGCCAGGCTCGCCGAGCTGGAGGAGGCCCGCCAGGCCGCCCAGGGCGAGGAGTCGCGGCTCCAGGGGATCCTCGACGAGCAGGAGCCGATGGCCGCGCGCGCCGGCGAGACGGCCCACCGGCTCGACACCGTCAGGGAGCGCCTGCGCGGCACCATGGCGCTGGCCGAGGAGCGCGCCCGCCACCTCGCCCAGCCGCTCGCCGACGAGGACGAGGGCCGCTCACCGGCCGACCTCGACCGCGAGGCCGGAGAGGTCGAGGCGGAGCTGGCCGGGGTTGAGGCCGAGCTGACCGTCGCCCGCGAGGCGGCCGATGGCGCCGACGCCGTGCGTGGCCGGTCCCGGGATGCCCTGGCCGTCCATGACCAGGCGGCCGCCGACGCCGAGCGCGACCGCGCGCGAACCCATGAGCGGGAGGTCCGGCTGGCCGCCCAGATCGCCGGCCTGGAGCGGACCATCGAGCAGCTCCAGGACGAATCGGGCCGCCTGGGGGGCCAAACCCGTTCGCTCCAGGACCGACGCGATGAGCTGGCCGCCCGGGTCGACGAGCTGCGCGCCGAGGCCGAAGCGACCGAGGAGCAGGCCGCCGCCCGCGGCGACACGTTGGCGACCGTCCGCTCGCGGCGCGACCGCCACAGCGACCACACCAAGCGCCTGCGCGCCGAGGAGCGGCGCCTGGAGGGCGAGCGCGCCGCCGCCGAGGCCCGCAGGCAGACCTTCGAGTCGACCGCGCGGCTGACCGGTGGCGACGCCCTGACCGCGCTCGAGCGCGCCGGGCGCGACGGCCTGGTCGGCCCGCTGGCGCGGGCGCTGTCGGTCGAGCCCGGCTACGAGGCCGCCGTCGCCGCCGCGCTCGGCGCCGACGCCGACGCGATCGTGGTCGCCTCCACCGGCGCGGCGGGGGAGGCCGCCGCCGCGCTGCGGGACGCCGGCCGCGGCAGGGCGATCCTGCTGCACCCCGACGGCGCGGCGTCCGGTCCCGCCGGGGACGGAGACGCCGCACCAGGCGGAGAGGCCGCGCCAGGTCCAGGCGGCGACGGCGCCGCGCCAGAGGGCGAGCCGCTGCTCGCCCGGGTGACCGCGACCGGGCCGGCCGGCGAGGTGGCCCGGGTGCTGCTGGACCGGGTGCTGCTGGCCGGCTCGCTGGAGGAGGCCAGGGAGCTGGTCGCCAGGCACCCCGCCCGCCGCGCGGTGACCATCACCGGCGAGCTGGTCGCGGCCGGACGGGTCGAGGGCGGGGCGGTCCCGGAGGCCAGCGGCCTGGCCGCCCGCCGCGCCGCCGAGGAGGCGGCCGAGGTCGAGCGCATGGCCGAGGAGGCCGCCGCCAGGACCGCCGCCGAGCTGGAGGCGGCCGAGGCCGAGCTGGAGCGGCTCGAGGCCGAGGTCGCCGCCGCCACCCGCACCCATCGCGAGGCGGAGACCGCCGCACGGGCGGTGGGCGAGCGCGGCGAGGCCGCCGAGAAGGAGGGCCGCGCTCTGGACCGCGAGGCGGCCGCGCTGGCCGCCCGCGGTCGCGAGGTCGCCGCCGCCGGCGAGCGCTCCGAGGCTGAGCTGGCCACCGCCCGGGCCGCGCTCCAGGCGCTGCGCAACGGCGAGGGCGGCGGGCCCGCGGTGCCCGATCCCGGGGCGCGTGAGCCGCTCGTCCGGGCCGCCGACCAGGCCGAGCAGGTCGCGGTGGCGAAACGGGTCGCGGCCGCCGCGGTCGGCGAGCGCCACCGGATCCTGACCGACCGTCTTGCCGACCTCCGCGGTCAGGCCGAGGCGGCCGTCGAGGCGGCCAGGCGCCGCGCCAATGTGCGCGCCGCCCGGCTCGAAGGCGCCCACCGCGCCGCCGAGTCGGCCCGGCTGGCCAGCGCCGCGCTCACCAGGCTGGAGCGGTCGCTGGCGAGCGCCGTGGAGGCGCGCGACCGCCTCGCCGGCGCGCTCGGCTCGGCCCGCTCGGGCCTGGCCGAAGTCAGCGCTCGCAGGCGCGAGGCCGCCGCCGCGCTGGAGGAGCACCACACCGTCACCCGCGAGAGCGACTCGGCCAGGGTGGAGGCGAGGCTCAAGGTCGAGGAGCTGTCCAAGCGGATGGTGGAGGAGTTCGCGATCGACCCCGACGAGGCGCTGAAGGAGTACCTGCCCGACGAGGCGACCAAGGCCCGGCTCGACGAGGCTGACCCGCGCCGCCAGCCGACGGCCGAGCTACGCCGGATCGCGACCGCCCTGGACCGGCGGCTCGCCCTGCTCGGCCGTGTGAACCCGCTGGCGCTGGAGGAGTTCAAGGCGCTGGAGGAGCGCTACACCTTCCTGTCAGGGCAGCTCCAGGACCTCAAGGAGAGCCGCAGAGACCTGCTCAAGGTGGTCAGGGCGGTCGACGAGCGGGTCCGTGAGGTGTTCGGCCAGGCGTACGCGGACGTGGCCCGCGAGTTCGAGCGGACCTTCCGGCTGCTGTTCCCCGGCGGGGACGGCCGGCTGGTGCTCACCGACCCCGAGGACATGCTGAACACCGGGGTCGAGGTCGAGGCGCGACCGCCGGGCAAAAAGGTCAAGCGCCTCCAGCTGCTCTCTGGCGGCGAGCGGAGCCTGGTGGCGCTGGCGTTCTGCTTCGCGGTCTTTCGCGCCCGTCCCAGCCCGTTCTACGTGCTCGACGAGGTCGAGGCGGCGCTGGACGACGTCAACCTGCACCGCTTCCTCGACCTGCTGGAGGACGCCAGGGAGCACGCCCAGCTCCTGGTCGTCTCGCACCAGCGCCGGACGATGGAGGCCGCGGACGCGCTCTACGGCGTGTCGATGCAGGGGAGTGGGGTCAGCAAGGTGGTCAGCCAGCGGCTGCGGGAGGCGCGCCGCGGAGGCCGGGCGCACCGCGCGGATGCACTGAACGGGGGGGCCACCGATCGGCCGGACGGTGGCACCCTGGATGCCGGAGACGACCAGGCCACGGTGACCGGGGACCTTCCGTCTCCGGTGGAGGTGAAGTAGGTGGTTGTGGAGCTGTTGCTGATCGTGGTCGCGGTGCTGGTCATCGCGGCCGTCGCGATCGTCCCGCTGGTCGCCGGGCGCCGCGGGCGCCACGAGGACGAGCGGGGCGGCGGGACGACCGTCCTCGACCGGGAGCCGCGGCCGCCGGAGCAACCGCCGCCGCCCGGCCCGTCGGCGCCCCCTGACGAGGGCGAGGGCCCGCCTGGCGAGCCGCCCGGCGTGGCCACCGCCACCGAGGAGGTCATCGCCCCGCGGCGCCGCTTCCGCGAGCGGCTCGGCCGTTCGCGCGCGGCGATCGCGCAGGGCATGTCCGGCCTGCTCACCAGGGGCACCGGCGACGAGGAGGCCTGGGAGGAGCTCGAGGAGGCGCTGCTGTCCGCCGACGTCGGCGTGACCACCACCACCGAGCTGATCGAGCGCCTGCGCGACCGTGCCCGCGCCGAGCGGGCCAGCGGACCGCAGCTCCGCGAGCTGCTGCGCCAGGCGCTGCTGGAGGAGGTCGGCAGCGGCGACCGGACGCTCAACCTCGACCTCATCGAGGAGGACCGGCGCCCGGGGATCGTGCTGGTGGTGGGCGTGAACGGCACCGGCAAGACCACCACCGTCGGCAAGCTCGCCCTGGCCCTGTCCGAGGAGGGCAAGCAGGTCGTGCTGGCGGCCGCCGACACCTTCCGGGCGGCGGCGACCGAGCAGCTGGTGATCTGGGGCGAGCGGGTCGGCGCACCGGTGATCCGTCACCAGGCCGGCGCGGACCCGGCCGCGGTCGCTTTCGACGGGCTCGCCTCGGCGCGGGCGAGGCGAGCCGACGTGCTGCTGGTGGACACCGCCGGCCGCCTCCACACCAAGACCAACCTGATGGAGGAGCTGCGCAAGCTCCGCCGGATCATCGAGCGCGAGCAGGGCAACGTCCGCGAGGTGCTGCTGGTGCTGGACGCCACCACCGGCCAGAACGGGCTGGCGCAGGCGCGCCAGTTCACCGACTCGGTCGGGGTCACCGGGCTGGTGCTGACCAAGCTGGACGGCACCGCCAAGGGCGGGATCGTGATCGCGGTCCAGCGCGAGCTCGGGATCCCCGTCAAGCTGGTCGGGCTGGGCGAGGCCGCGCACGACCTCGCCCCCTTCGACCCCGAGGCGTTCGTCGACGCCCTGCTCGCCGACGAGCCCGCGTAGCTCCGCTACCAGGCGTAGGCGCCGGGGGCGGCGCCGCCGGGACCGGGCCAGATCTGGTCGAGACGGCTGAGCGCCTTGTCGTCGAGCTTGACCTCGAGGGCGCCGAGCGCGCCGTCGAGGTGCTCCATGGTCCGCGGCCCGATGATCGGCGCGGTCACGCCGGGCTGCGCCACCAGCCAGCCCAGCGCCACGTCGGCAGGCCGCGCGCCCAGTTCGTCGCAGAGCTCCTCGTACTCCTGGACCCGCGAGCGGTGCTTCTGGAGCCCGTCGGCGGCCCGGCCCCCGGAGCTGCGCCCCTCCTTCTCCTGCTTGCGCAGGATCCCGCCGAGCAGCCCGCCGTGCAGCGGGCTCCATGGGATCACCCCGACGCCGTAGGCGCGGCAGGCGGGCAGCACCTCCAGCTCGACAGTGCGCTCGGCGAGGTTGTAGAGCGACTGCTCGCTGACCAGGCCGAGGAAGTTGCGCGACCGGGCCGTCTCGATCGCCTGGACGATGTTCCATGCGGCGAAGTTCGACGAGCCGACGTAGACGACCTTGCCCTGCGCCACCAGCGTCTCCATCGCCTGCCAGATCTCGTCCCACGGGGTCTCGAGGTCGACGTGGTGCATCTGGTAGAGGTCGATGCGGTCGGTCTGGAGGCGGCGCAGCGACGCCTCGCACTCGCGCACGATGGCGGCGGCCGACAGCTTGCCCTGGTTCGGCCAGTCGCCCATCGAGCCGTAGACCTTGCTGGCGATGACCACCTTTTCGCGGCGCCCGCCGCCCTTGGCGAACCAGCGGCCGACGATCTGCTCGGTGACACCCTCGCCCTTCTTCCGGCCGTAAACGTTGGCGGTGTCGAAGAAGTTGATGCCGTGCTCGAGGGCACGGTCCATGATCGCGTGGGAATCCGCCTCGGTGGTCAGCGGGCCGAAGTTCATGGTCCCGAGACACAGCCGGCTGACCAGCAGCCCGGTGCGGCCGAGGTGGGCGTACTCCATTGGAGCCTCCTTGGTCGGGCTCAGCCGGGCGCCTGGCGCCGCAGGTACGGTGTGGTCGGGAAGGTGACGTTGGGCCGCGCCGGCAGGGACCTCGCCCGCTCCGCGGGCAGCCGCACCCGGAAGGTCGTGCCCCGGCCCGGTGCCGACTCCACCTCGATGGTGCCGCTGAGCGCGGTGACCAGCTGCTTGGTGATGTAGAGGCCGAGCCCCATGCCGGCGCGGTGCGCGCTGGACGAGCCAGCCTGGCGGAAGCGCTCGAACACGTACGGCAGCTCGGCCGCGTCGATGCCGGGGCCCTGGTCCTTCACCTCGATGACCAGCTCGCGCATGGCGCGGCGCGCGCTCACCCGGATCGGGCTGCCGGCGCCGTAGCGCTGGGCGTTGTCGACCAGGTTGCGCATCACCTGGGCGAGGCGGTCCGGGTCGGTGCGGACGTTGGGCAGGTCGCGGCCCATGTCGAGGAACACCGGCGCGGGCTCCTTCGGCCACTCCTCGTTGTAGTCGGTGAGCAGGTCGACCGGGTCGTGGACCCCCAGAGAGACCTCCAGCATGCCGGCCTGCATCCGCGAGACCAGCAGGAGGTCCTCGACCAGCCGGGCCAGGCGGGCGGTCTGGCGGTCGATGACCTGGACGAAGTGGCGCTGCTCCTCCGGGTCCAGGGCGACGTTGGGTCGCAGCAGGGTGGCGGTGAAGCCGCGGATGACGGTCAGCGGGGTCCGCAGCTCGTGGGTGGTCATCGCCACGAAGTCGTCGCGCATCTGGTCGAGCAGCTTGAGCCGCGCGGTGGTCTCGGCCTCCCCCTCGGCCAGGCGGGCCCGCTCGATCACCACCGCGAGCTGGTCGGCGATCCGCGCCAGGCGCGGCAGGTCGTCCTCCTCGAACGCGTCCGGCCTGGTCGACCGGGCGGTGAGCACCCCGAGGATCCGGCCCTCCAGCCGCACCGGCACCGCGAGCTCCCAGGTCCTCACGCCGTCGTTGCGGGTCAGCCAGCCGCTGTCGCCGTCCGCCTTGCGGGTGCGCATGGGCTGCTCGGTGGCGAAGGCGCGCCCGGTGACGCCGGCCTCGCCGACCAGCGGCTGACGGTGGACCACCTCGGGCGGGAAGCCGGCGGCGCCGCGGATCCGCAGCCGCCCGTTGCCGTCGGGCGCGGCGAAGCCGAGCGCCTCGTAGCCGAGCACGTCGGCCACCTGCGCCAGCATGCGGTCGAGCGCGGCCTGGTAGCTCCCCACCCTGACGCTGGCGACCACCGCGCGGCTGACCGCCTCGATCTCGCGCCGCGCCGAGCTCTCGCGGAGGGCGGTCTCGCGCTGGGCGTCGAACAGCCTGGCGTTGTCGACCACCACCGCCATCTGGTCGGCCAGCCGCTGGAGCTGGTCGAGGTCGTCCTTGGTGTAGGCGTGGTCCCGCGGCGACTCGACGTTGACGGTGCCGAGCACGCGCCCGCCGATCCGGATCGGCACGCAGATCTCCGACTTGGTGTCGGGCGCGGTCGCGAAGTAGTCGGGGGTCGTGGTGGTGTCGTCGACCAGCACCGGCTCCCCGGACCTGGCGACCTTGCCGACGATGCTGCCCGGGCCGAGCGGCAGGGTGAACGACGGCGAGCCGGGCCAGTCGCCGAACCACGAGTACAGCCGCAGCCGGTTCTCCTCGATCATGAACACGGCCATGCGCTCGTAGTCGAGGTTGCTGGCCACCACCGAGGTCATCGACTGGAGGGTGCCCTCCAGGTCGCCCCGGTTGGCGACTCCGGCGAGCACGATGTTGGAGAAGGCCTCCAGCTCTGCCCTGGCGGCGCGCTCGCGGGTGACCAGGTCGGTCAGCTCGTCGTTGCGCTCGCTCATGAACCGCTCGCCACGGGTCAGCGAGCGCTCCATGCCGATCATCACCGCGGTGACGCCGACCAGGTCGACCACCCGCACGAACAGCCCGCTGCCCGGCGCGAACGACGGAATCCCGCCGCGCCCGACCGCGTCGTAGACGATCACACCGATGACCGAGGCCGCGCCGGCGACCATGGCGGTGACGGTGCCGCCAGTGAGCGCGCCCTCGACCGGCAGCCAGCCGAGCAGTGCCCAGAAGCCACCGCTGCGCTCGTGGACCAGCGCCAGGGCGGTCAGCACGATCAGGAAGGTGTCGAGCGCGAGCAAAACCACGCCGCTCGCGCGGATGTTCCTGATCAGGGTCACGCGGGAGCGCAACGCCGCCCGCGAGGTGTCATCGGCGGTCGCCTGGAGAGCCATCAGGAAGTGCCGCTGTACGAAGTTGGCGATGGCGACCAGGACCACCAGGCCGAGGGCGATGACCGCAAACCAGTTCGGTTCGGTCACCAGCAGCCAGGTCAGCGCGAACACGACCGCGCTGAGGCCGAACCAGCGTCCGATCACCAGGGCATTGGCGCGCCGCGCGGACGCCGTTGGCCAACCGGCCGTCGCGCTCATACGAGCTCCCTCGCCACGCCGCTCCTCGCGGCCGAGCGCACCCGGGACCCGCGCCCGCTCGCAGCTCCCGCGCACGGCTCACGCGGAGGACAAGCTATCCTTGACTTCGACGACAGATGCTATCCCGTCCAATCCTCAAGAAGGAATCCACACACACTCGTGTTCGATGCACTCGCTGATCGCCTCCAGGATGTCTTCACCAAGCTCCGGGGTCATGGCCGGCTCTCGGAGGAGCAGGTGGACGCCGCCCTGCGCGAGGTCCGTCTGGCGCTGCTGGAGGCCGACGTCAACTTCAAGGTGGTCAAAGACTTCATCGCCCGCGTGCGCGTGCGCGCCGTCGGCGACGAGGTTTCCCGGAGCCTCACCCCCGCTCAGCAGGTCATCAAGATCGTCCACGAGGAGCTGATCGTCACCCTGGGCGAGCGGAACGTGCCGCTCGACCTCGCGCCACGGCCGCCCACCACGATCATGCTGGCGGGTCTTCAGGGTTCCGGCAAGACGACCACCGCCGCAAAGCTGGCGCGCCACCTCGCCAGCAAGGGCCGCAAGCCATTGCTGGTCGCCGCCGACCTCCAGCGGCCGGCGGCTGTCAGGCAGCTCCAGGTGCTCGGCGAGCAGGCCAAGCTGCCGGTGTTCGCGCCCGAGGACGGCAGCTCGCCGGGCGACCCGGTGAAGGTTGCCACGGGCGGGGTGGCCGAGGCCGACCGGACCGGGCGGGACATGGTGATCGTCGACACCGCCGGACGGCTGGCGATCGACACCGAGATGATGGCGCAGGCGGCCGCGGTCGCCCAGGCGATCAAGCCGACCGAGGTCCTGCTGGTGGTCGACGCGATGACCGGCCAGGACGCGGTCCAGACCGCTGTCGCGTTCAAGCAGGGCATCGACGTGACCGGGGTGATCCTGTCCAAGCTCGACGGCGACGCCCGCGGCGGCGCGGCCCTGTCGATCCGCTCGGTGACAGGGGTGCCGATCAAGTTCGCCACCACCGGCGAGAAGATCGGCGACCTGGAGCCGTTCCACCCCGACCGCCTCGCCGGCCGGATCCTCGGCATGGGCGACGTGCTCACCCTGATCGAGCGGGCCGAGGAGCTGGTCGACCAGCGCGAGGCCGAGCAGATGGAGCGCAAGCTCCGCGAGGCCTCGTTCACGCTCGAGGACTTCCTCCAGCAGCTCCAGCAGGTCAAGAAGATGGGCCCGCTCAACCAGGTGCTCGGGATGCTGCCCGGCATGAGCCGCGAGCTGAAGGACGTCGAGGTCGACGACCGCGATCTCGGGCGGGTGGAGGCGATCATCCGCTCGATGACGCCGAGCGAGCGCATCAACCCCAAGATCCTCAACGGCTCGCGCCGCGCCCGGATCGCGCGAGGCTCCGGCACCACCACCCAGCAGGTGAACGCGGTCATCAAGCAGTTCGACGAGGCCCGCAAGATGATGAAGCAGCTCGCCGGGATGAACCCCAAGCGCCTGCGCAAGCTCGGCCTGTCCAGGTAGACTGCGTCACCGCGCGGCCGCGCCGCGCGAGTCCCGGGCCACCACGGCACCACGGGGAACGGCAGACCTACCGGGACGGGCGGGCCACCCCAGAAGGAGCAACCACACTCATGGCAGTCAAGATCCGCCTCATGCGCATGGGCATGAAGAAGGCGCCCTACTACCGCGTGGTCGTCGCCGACTCGCGCAGCCCGCGCGACGGGCGGTTCATCGAGAACATCGGCCTCTACCACCCCCGCAACGAGCCGTCGCGGATCGAGATCGACACCGACAAGGCGCGCGCGTGGCTCGCCAACGGCGCCCAGCCGACCGAGACCGTCGCCAAGCTGCTGGCGGTCGCCGGCATCGAGGAGCTCGGGGAGCGCAAGCGGACCGCCAAGGAGCGGCGCGCCAAGGCCGCCGCCCACCGGGAGAAGGCCGGCGCCAAGCGCCCCAAGAAGAGCTGAGCACCCATGCGCGAGGTCGTCGCCTATCTGGCAAGGGCGCTGGTCGACGAGCCGGACCGCATCATCGTCTCGGAGTACCGCGGCCACCGCGGCCTGACCTATGAGGTCAGAGCCGCTCCCGACGACGTCGGCAAGCTGGTCGGGCGGGGCGGCCGTACCGTCAAGTCGCTCCGCAAGCTGGTCAAGGCCGCGGCGCCCGCCGGGCAGCGGGTCGAGGTCGAGGTCCTCGCCGAGGGCGAGTGAGCATGGCCGATCCGGCGCCGGCGCGCATGATCGTCGGCCGCGTGCTGCGGCCCCACGGGCTCCACGGCGAGCTGATCGTCGAGATCCTCTCCGACGCGCCCGAGCGCTTCGAGCCCGGCGCCGAGATCGGCGCCGGCGACCCCGAGTCCGGCGAGCCGCTGCGCCGGCTGGTGATCGAGGCCGCCCGCCTCCACCAGGGCAGGCTGCTGGTCAGCTTCGAAGGCGTCGAGGATCGCGACGCCGCCGACCGGCTGCGCGGTCAGCTCCTGTCGATCCCGCTGAGCGCCGCCCGCGAGCTGGCCTCCGGCGAGTTCTGGCGCCACCAGCTCGTCGGCCTCGAGGTGGTCGACCAGCACGGCGGCCACCGTGGCGTGGTGAGTGACGTGCTGCCCGGCGCCGCCCACGACCTGCTCGAGGTGCGCCGCCCCGACGAGGAGGGGACCGCGCTGGTGCCGGCCGTCGCCGCCTTGGTCGAGGTGCAGCTCGACGAGGGCAGGCTGGTGGTCCAGACGATGCCGGGGCTGCTGGACCCCGAGTGATGGACTGGAGGGACCGGCGGCCGTGCGTTGCGACATCGTCACGATCTTCCCCGAGTTCTTCGACTCGCCGCTGCGGGCCGGGCTGCTCGGCAAGGCGGGGGAGCGCGGGCTGATCGAGGTCAGGACCCACGACCTCCGCGACTGGACCCACGACCGCCACCGCACCGTCGACGACGCGCCCTTCGGCGGCGGCGCCGGCATGGTGATGCGACCGGAGCCCTGGTTCGAGGCGCTGGACGACCTGCTCGCCGAGACCCCGGGCAGGGTGATCCTGCTGGCGCCGGACGGCGACCGCTTCGACCAGCGCGCCGCCGGCAGGCTCGCCGTCGAGCCGCGGCTGGTGCTGTGCTGCGGCCGCTACGAGGG
Source organism: Actinomycetota bacterium (assembly GCA_040414855.1). Classification (GTDB taxonomy): domain Bacteria; phylum Actinomycetota; class CALGFH01; order CALGFH01; family CALGFH01; genus DASVXQ01. Next base: position 104,370 of record JBEDUQ010000038.1, on the reverse strand, counting down.
GGTCGACGAGCGCGTCCGCACCCGGGTGGACGAGGTCCTCTCGGTCGGCGACTTCGTGCTCGCCGGCGGCGAGTCCGCGGCGCTGGTGGTGCTCGACGCGGTCGCGCGGCTGGTGCCCGGGGTGATGGGCAACGCCGAATCGGCCGCCGACGAGTCCTTCGCCAACGGGCTGCTCGAATACCCGCAGTACACCCGCCCGGCGGTCTACCGGGACCTCGAGGTCCCCGAGGTCCTGCGGTCGGGGAACCACGGCGCGGTCGCGAGCTGGCGGCGGCGCCGCTCGATCGAGCGAACCCGCGAGGTCCGGCCCGACCTGCTCGAGGCCGCCGACCTGACCGAGCAGGAGCGGGAGGAGCGCTCCCGGCGCCCAAACTAGTGGAGGCGGCCGACCTGACCGAGCGGGAGCGGGACGAGTGCTCGCGCCGCCCGAACGGGTAGAGTGACGAGCGCGGACCGTGTTACCCTCGGGCGTTGCCGCGGCGCAACGTTCGTTGCCTTGCGCGCCGCATCTCGGCTCTTCTTTCAAGGCCACGAAGGAGCTTCACCCAATGCAGATCACTGATGCGGTCGAACGCGCACAGTTGCGCGACGACCTCCCGGACTTCCGCCCCGGCGACACCGTCAAGGTGCACGTACGGGTCGTCGAGGGCAGCCGGGAGCGGATCCAGGTCTTCCAGGGCGCTGTGATCCGGCGCCAGGGAGGCGGCCTGCGCGAGACCTGCACGGTCCGCAAGGTCTCGTTCGGAGTCGGGGTCGAGCGGACCTTCCCGGTCCACTCCCCGAGCATCGCCAACGTCGACCTGGTCACCAGGGGCGACGTCCGCCGCGCCAAGCTCTACTACCTGCGTGATCGCATCGGCAAGGCGGCGAAGATCAAGGAGAAGCGGACTCCGACCAGGGCATGACCGCCGACAAACCACACCGCTCGGATCTCGAGGCCGGCGCCGAGAACCGGCAGGTGCCACAACCGGAACGCGACGGCGCGGGCAACCCCGGCGGCGACTCGCCGACACGCCGAATCGACCCGCTCATCGGTGAAGGCGTCGGTGAGGGCGCCGCCCGCGACCAGTGGACGATTCCGCTGAACGACCACCGGCCCGGCCAGGGAGGCCAGCAGCCACCGCGTGCCGAGGGCGGCTCCGGAGGCACCGCGGAGCCCGGCGCCGGCACCCCCGGCGGGCCCGGCGGCCCCCAGGCCGGGGACGAGAAGGGCGGCGAGCGGCCCAAGCGCAAGCAGCAGGGCGCGCTCGCGTTGATCCGCGAGACCGCGGTCCTGATCGTGCTGGCGATCCTGCTGGCGGTCCTGTTCAAGACCTTCCTGGTTCAGGCCTTCTATATCCCGTCGGGGTCGATGGAGCCGACCCTCAACATCTCCGACAGGGTGCTGGTCGAGAAGGTCTCCTACCGGCTGCGGCCGGTGAGGGACGGCGACGTGATCGTCTTCGTCCACGACCTGCCCGGTCAGGCTCCCGAGTCGGGCAACCTGGTCGTCCGGTTCTTCTCCAGCCTCGGGCAGGCGGTCGGGGTGGCGCCGCCGTCGGACCGGGACTTCATCAAACGCGTGGTCGGCACGCCCGGCGACCGCATCACCTGCGAGCAGGGCAAGCTGGTGCGCAACGGCAAGATGGTGCCGGAGCCCTACCTGGCTCCGGGGACCACCACCGAGAACTGCACGCCGACCACCGTGCCGCAGGGCAAGCTGTACGTCATGGGCGACAACCGCAACAACTCCGAGGACTCCCGCACCTTCGGGCCGGTCGAGCGGTCCAGCGTGGTCGGCAGGGCCTTCGTGCGGATCTGGCCGCTCAGCCATACCGGCTGGTTACGGCGTGATCGGTAGAGCGCTGGTCGCGCCCTCGTCCTACACTCCCTGACGTGCTAGCTACCGCCGTTCTCGAGGACCGACTCCGCGATGTTGGCTTCGCCCGTGTCGCCGGTGTCGATGAGGCGGGCCGAGGCGCGCTCGCCGGCCCGCTGGTCTCCGCTGCGGTCATCCTGCCCTCCGAGTGCCCGATCGAGGGGCTCGCCGACTCCAAGCTGCTGACGCGTGAGCGACGCGAGGAGCTGGCCGTCCAGATCCGCGAGGTCGCGGTCGCCATCACCGTGGTCCGGGCATCGCCCGACACCATCGACCGGTGCGGCCTCCAGCGGACCAACCTCGCCCTCAACGCCAGGGCGCTGCGGCTGCTCCCCGACGGCTTCGACTACGGGCTCGCCGACGGCTTCCCGCTGGTGGGCGCCCTGCCCGGTCCGGTGCTCGGCATCCGCAAAGGGGACCAGGTGGTCGCCTGCGTCGCCGCCGCGTCGATCATCGCCAAGGTCACCAGGGACCGGATCATGCGGGGAGCGGCCAAGCGCTATCCCGGCTACGGGTTCCAGCGGCACAAAGGGTATGGAACGGACGAACACTGGACCGCGCTGCGCAAGCTGGGCCCTTCGGCCTACCATCGCTTCTCGTTCGCGGGGGTCGCCGTACCGTGGGCGGTGGAGCGCCAGGAACCAGCGAACGAAGAGGTAGGACAGGAGGGGCGATGAGCGCCGAGGACCTGGAGCGGTACGAAGCCGAGATGGAGCTCCAGCTCTATCAGGAGTATCGCGACGTGCTCGGGATGTTCCAGTACGTGGTCGAGACCGAGCGGCGCTTCTACCTCGCGAACAAGGTCGACCTCCAGGTCCGCAACCAGGACAGCGACACCTACTTCGACCTCTCCTTGACCGACGCCTGGGTCTGGGACATGTACCGGCCGGCCAGGTTCGTCAACAAGGTCCGGGTCGTCACCTTCAAGGACGTCAACATCGAGGAGCTCATCCGCAAGGAAGAGCTCTGACCGGCAGCATCGGCAGCATTCGCGGCATTCGCAGCGCAACGAGGGTGTGCCAGTGGGCTTCAACGCGACCCGCCGCTACCGCGGCAAGAAGACTGTCGACCTCGCGATCCTGGTCTCGGCGATCGTGATCGTCGTCCTGCTGGTCGGCTGGGTCTTCGCCGCCGGCGGCCGCTAGGGCCGGCCCTCCGCGGCGGGTGGGCCGGGCTGGTCGCCGCCTGTGGTGAGGGTGACTCGCCAATACCTCCCATAACGCGGCTTCGGCAGGCATGGTAGCTTGCTCCGCGCATGCTGGACACCACCTCCCGCGCCCTACGCAACCAGGCCATACGCCGACGTACACGGCGCAACCGCCGACGGCTGGTCGTAATCAGCCTTGCTTTGGTGTTCACGATGGCCTTCTCCACGCTCGGCTACGCACGGTGGCGGCTGGGCCAGATCGCCTCCGTCGACGTGCCCGGCCTGCATGCCGCCTCCGCCGGCAAGCCCTTCAACGTGCTGGTGGTCGGCTCCGACTCGCGGGCGAACACCGGCGGCAAGTACGGCGTCGTCGCCGGCCAGCGCAACGACGTCACCATGGTCGTCCACGTCGAGCCGGCCAGCCGCAAGGTGTCGCTGCTGTCCATCCCCAGGGACCTGCTGGTCCCGATCGCCGACATCGGCCGTCAGGACAAGGTCAACGCGGCGTTCAGCGGCGGGCCGAGCCGGGTCGCCAAGACCATCGAGCAGAACTTCGGCATTCCGATCAACCACTATCTGCTCATCGACTTCAACGGCTTCAAGGGCATCGTCGACGCGCTCGGCGGCATCCGCGTCGACTTCCCCTTCCAGTCCCGCGACATGGACAACAAGGGCCACAACATGTCCGGGCTCAACATCCGGACCCCGGGCTGCCAGCTGCTCAACGGCACGCAGGCGCTCGCGCTTGCCCGCAGCCGCGACTTCTCCTACCTGCGGAACGGCCGCTGGAGCTGGGACCCCAACGGCGACCTCGGACGCATCCGCCGCCAGCAGGCGTTCATGCAGGGCGTCCTGCGCAAGGGCCTCAGCCAGGGGCTCACCAACCCGCTCAAGGCCAACGCGTTCATCGGGGCGGTGGTCGGCGACCTCACCAAGGACAAGGGGATGAAGATCTCCGACATCGTGAGCATCGCCACCCGGTTCCGGTCGTTCAGCCCGTCGGATCTCGCGACCTACACCGTCCCGACCCAGCCGTTATGGGAGGGCAAGGTCTACCGCGGTGAGGTGCTCAAGCAGGTCGACTCCCAGAAGGTCGTCGCCAAATTCCTCGGCCAGCCCGATCCCACCACGACCACCCTCGGTCCCGACTCCGCGCTGACGGTCTCGACCATGATCCACGTCCGCAACGCCATCGGGATCCAGGGTCTCGGCGCCAAGGCGCGGGACCAGCTTGTGGCCGCGGGCTTCCACGTGGCCGACGTCGGCAACGCCAGCATCGGCGATCTGGCGGTCACCCGGATCCTCTACCACCCGGGCGAGTCCGCCCTGGCGCAGGCCCTGCAGGCGTCCATCCTTGGCCCATCCCAGATCCAGGAGGACGTCAGCGTCGCGGCGGGCGAGCTGACCCTCATGCTCGGGGGCAACTTCATCAAGGTGCAGGTCGGTGGGTCGAACCCCGCCACCACCGCCAAGCCGAAGACCAGCGGCGGCGGCACCACCAAGAAGCCCGCCGCCCCCAAGAAGCCCGCCCTCGCCCTCCGCGACTACGACCCCCGCCCCTGCTGAGGGAGGTCGGGCGGGTGTGATCCCAGGCTTTCCCTCCCCTGCCCCCATTGCGCCCTGGTTATCCACAGATTTGGAAACGGGGTCGATCGCGGGTCGGCCGACCGGTAGCTTCCGGTCATGTCAAGCGATCCACGCAACTCAGCAGCCCGCGGCGACCGGTCCCGCGACCGCCGTGGCGAGCTCGGCCGCCTCGGCGAGGACCTCGCCTGCCAGCGGCTGACCGACGGCGGCCTCCGGGTGGTCGCCCGCAACTGGCGTTGCCGGCACGGCGAGATCGATCTCGTCGCCGCCGGCCCGGGTCTGCTGGTGTTCTGCGAGGTCAAGACCAGGCGCGGCCACGGCTTCGGCACGCCGGGCGAGGCGGTCACCCGTACCAAGCGCGCCCGCCTGCGCAGGCTCGCCGCCGCCTATCTCGAGGCCGTCGAGCATCCGCCGGTGAGCGTCCGGTTCGACGTCGTGACCATCACCTGGCCGACCGGCGGAGCGGCGGTCGTCGACCATCTCGAGGCGGCGTTCTGACATGCTCGCCCGCCTCTCCACCACCGCGCTGCTCGGGCTGGTGGCCCATCCCGTCGGGGTCGAGGTCGACATCGGCCGTGGCCTCCCTTCGATCACGGTGGTCGGGCTCGGCGACGCCGCCGTCCTCCAGGCGCGTGATCGCATCCGGGCGGCCTTCGGCAACTCCGGCTTCGACTGGCCGGACCGGCGGATCACCATCTCGCTCCCGCCGGCCGACCTGCCGAAGCAGGGCAGCGGCTTCGATCTGCCGATCGCGGTCGGCCTCCTCGCCGCCACCGGACTGGTGCCGTCCAAGGCGCTGGAGGGGCTCTGGGCGGTCGGCGAGCTCGGCCTCGGCGGTGACCTCCGCCCCGTCCGCGGCGTGCTGGCCTCCGCGCTGGCCGCGCGCGGCCTCGGCGCCGCCACCCTGCTGGTGCCAGCTCCAAACCTGGCCGAGGCCGCGCTCGTCCCCGGTCTGGCGGTGGCCGGCGCGACCAGCCTGGCCGAGGTGAGCGAATGGCTGCGCGGCACAGCTACCCTTCCACCGCCGGGCTCGACTCGCCCGACGCCACCGGTCCAGGTCGACGACCTCGCTGACGTTCGCGGGCAGCCGCTCGCCCGCCGCGCGTTGGAGATCGCCGCCGCCGGTGGCCACAACCTGCTGCTCGTCGGCCCGCCCGGCGGCGGCAAGACCATGCTCGCCCGCAGGCTCATCGGCCTGCTGCCGGACCTCGGGCGCGACGAGTCGCTCGAGGTGACCCAGGTGCTGAGCGCCGCCGGACTGCTCGGCCGCGAAGCCGGCCTGGTCACGGTGCGCCCGTTCCGCGCGCCTCACCACACCGTTTCGGTCGCCGGCCTGGTCGGCGGCGGGTCCCGGATCCCGCGGCCGGGCGAGGTCAGCCTCGCCCATCACGGCGTGCTGTTCTTGGACGAGCTGGCCGAGTTCAGCCGTGCCGCCTGCGAGTCGCTCCGCCAGCCGCTGGAGGAGGGCGAGGTCACCGTGGTCCGCGCCTCCGCCAGCGTGCGCTTCCCTGCCAGGTTCCAGTTGGTCGCGGCCGCCAACCCGTGTCCGTGCGGTTACCTCGGCGATCCCGAGCGCCAGTGCCGCTGCGGTCCCGAGGAGGTCCGCCGCTACGAGCGCCGTCTGTCCGGGCCGCTGCTCGACCGCGTCGACCTCTACGTGAGGGTCGACCGCGTCGCCGCCGCCGACCTGGAATCCTCGGTAGAGGGCGAGCCCTCCGCCGCCGTCCGTCCCCGCGTCGCCGCGGCTCGCGAGGTCGCCACAGCGCGCGCCGGGGTCGCCAACGCCATGCTCACGGTCGGGGAGCTCGACCTCGTCTGCCGCCCCACCACGGCGGCCCGCCGTCTCCTCGGCGCCGCCGTCGACCGCCTCGGCCTGTCCGCCCGCGGATTCCACCGGTGCTTGCGGGTCGCCCGAACCATCGCCGACCTCGCCGGGGACCCCCGCGTGGACGAGCACCATGTCCGCGAAGCCCTCGGTCTCCGCCACCTCACCCTCGACCCCACCGGCGAAGCCGGCGCCGCATGACCTCTCCACCACCCACCCCCGACCCCGCCGGCGGCGATTCCGCTGGACGCGCCTCGCCCCCCGCCCCCGACCGCGCCGGTCAGCCCGACGCCGGCGATCCTTCGCGCCTTCGACGGGCCTCGCCGCCCGCGTGGTGGTCGCCGGTGATGCCGCCGCGGGACACGCTGCTCGGGCTCGCGGCCACACACGGGCGCCTCCCGTCCGCGACCGGCGCGCTGCTTGCCGCCGGTGCGGGTCCCGGCGACCTTCTCAACCCCGAGAGTCCCGATCCCGCCGCGGTGGCGCGGCTCCTGGACGACCTCGGCATCCGCTTCCTCCTGCCGGGCGACCCAGGCTGGCCGCTCCAAGTGGCGCCTCCTGACCCGCCATGCCCGTGGCTCTTCGTCATCGGTCCTGACCCGCCGCCACCCGAACGGTGCGCGGCGATCGTCGGCGGCCGCCGGGCGTCCGCGTTGCGGAGGGCGACCGCACGAACGCTCGCCGGCGGTCTGGCCGCCGCGGGGGTCTGCGTGGTCAGTGGCGGCGCGATCGGCATCGACGCCGCGGCGCACGCCGGCGCGCTCGAGGCCGGGGGAGCGACCGTGGTGGTCCTCGGCTGCGGGCTGGACGTCCCGTACCCGCGCCGGAACCTCGAGCTGTTCCGCAGGGTGCGCGAGTCCGGAGGAACGCTCCTGACCGAGCACCCGCCCGGAGCCAGGCCGCTCGCCGCGCACTTCCTGCCGCGCAACCGCCTGATCGCGGCGCTGGCCGGCGCCGTCGTCGTGGTCGAGGCCGCGTCCGGTTCCGGAAGCCTCTCGACGGCGCGCGCCGCCGGCTCTCGAGGTACCGGTCAGGTCCTCGCCGTGCCCGGCGCGCCGTGGGATCGAGGCGCCGCCGGCTGCAACGACCTGATCCGCGACGGCGCCACGCTGGTCCGCGGCCTCGACGACGTCCTCGAAGCCCTCCGGCCGATCCAGGTCGAGCCGGCGGCGAGCGCGAGGGCTCCGTCCGCCGGGCCGGACGGGCTGAGCCGTGCGCCCGGCAACGGTCTCCCATGCCGCCCGTTGCCGGACGGCGCATCCGCCGCCGCACGCCGGGTGATCGACGCGCTCGGCGACGACCAGCTGATGGGTGTCGCCACGCTCGCCAGCGTGACCGGCCTGGAGCCAGCAAGGGTCGTGGCGGCCCTGCTCGAGCTGGAGCTGGCCGGCCTCGCCCGCCGCACCGCGTCCGGCGCCGAGGCCATCGCCATGCCGCTCGACCCCGCCAACCGCGGCCCGCCGGCGGTCCATCGCCCGTCCCGGTGACCGCCGCCGCGACCTTCGTGATCGGCAGTCGAGGGCCTGTTCCGGTGACCCACGCCGCAGCCAGCCGCGACCGTCGCGATCGGCGGTCCAGGGCCTATCCCGGTCACCGTGCCAATCCGGCCGCCGGCGTGATCGGGCAGTCCCAACGCGCGCCGATCGCCGATCGAGGCTTGAGGGCCGGTCCCCGAGCCTGGATCATGCCGCTGTGAACACGACTCCAGGCGCCCGGCGTCCCACGACGCCTTCGAGCGGGACCACGAGCCCGAAGGGTGCGTCCGCATCCCGGTCCGTCACGGGGGCGTCGGCCAAGGAGCGACGCGCCAGCGCCTCGGACGCGGCCGGGGACGGTCGGGTCCGGGGCTCCGGAACGCGCGGCGGCTCGGGTCCGAAGCACGGGAGCCCAGAAGGCTCGACCGACCGCCCGGCGCCCCGCACCGCCGACGAGCCGCTGTCGGACCTTGTGCGGCACGGGGTCGAGACGTTCGTGGCTCACCTGCGGGACGAGCGCGGCCTGTCCGGGAACACCGTGGCCGCATACGAGCGCGACGTGCTCCAGTTCTTCCGGTTCGCGGCGCGGGCCAGGGTGACCGACCCGGCCGCGGTCGAGCAGCTGCTGCTGCGGCGCTTCCTTGCCCAGCTCAGGACGCGTGGGCTGGCGGATACGTCGATCGCCCGGAAGGCGGCGGCGCTGCGGGCGTGCTTCCGCCTGCTGGCCCGGAGGGCCCTGATCCCGGCCAACCCGGCCGCGGACCTCGGGGCGCCGCGTGGGGCGAAACGGCTGCCGGTCGTGCTGAAGCAGCGGCAGGTCGAGGTGCTGCTCGCGTCGCCGGAGCCTCGGGACCCGGTCGGGCTGCGCGACCGCGCGATCCTCGAGCTGCTCTACGCGACCGGGATGCGCGTCGGCGAGCTGTGCGGGCTCGAGCTCGGCGACCTGGACCTCCAAGGCCAGGTCGCCCGTGTGCACGGAAAGGGCGGCAAGGAGTGTTTGGTCCCCTTTGGGGAGCCGGCTCGCGCCGCGCTTCGGGAGTATCTGGCCGAAGGTCGCGCCCTGATGCTGCCCGCCGCGTCGGGCAGCAGGACGGGCCAAACGACGGGCAGCAGGGCGGGCCAAACGACGGGCAGCACCACGGGCAGCACCACGACGGGCACCATGACGGGCAGCACCACGGGCAGCACGACCGACCCCGCCAGTGCCGGCGGTGAGCGCTCGCTGTTCTTCAACCGGCGGCGCCGTCCGATGTCGACACGCGACGTTCGCGGCATGATCGACCGCTACCGGAGGGCGCTCGACGTGCCTCGGGGGACCAGTCCGCACGCCCTTCGGCACAGCTTCGCGACCCATCTTCTGGAGGGCGGCGCCGACCTGCGCTCGGTCCAGGAACTGCTCGGCCACGTTGCCCTTACAACAACCCAGACCTACACTCACGTATCGAACGAGCGGCTACGCCGGGTCTACGAGGATGCTCACCCGCGCGCTTGAGCCGCCCGCACCGGTCGCCGGACGCCGAGCGCGGGGGGTTCTCGCTCAGCCGCTGCGGGGGGACAAAACGCCAGACGGGCTCAGCGAGCGCCGGACGGCCAAAGGGGGGGCTTCTTTGGACGAGCCGTCGTCCGTGAGTCGGCTGTGGGAGGAGTTCAAGCTCAAGGCGTCCGTCGATGCCAGAGAGCGGTTGATCCTTCACTACGCTCCGCTGGTCAAGTATGTCGCCGGTCGGGTATCTGTCGGTCTGCCACCCAATATTGAGCAGGCCGATCTCGTGTCCTACGGGATTTTCGGGCTGATCGATGCGATCGAGAAGTACGACCTCGAGCGGGGCATCAAGTTCGAGACCTACGCGATCTCGCGCATCAGGGGCGCGATCATTGACGAGCTGCGGGCGATCGACTGGATCCCCCGCTCGGTGCGGTTCAAGGCACGCGAGGTCGAGAAGGCCTACGCCGAGCTGGAGAACCGGCTGCACCGGAGCCCCACGGACGCAGAGGTCGCGCAGGAGCTTGGCATCACCACAGCCGAGCTGCACCACATCTTCAGCCAGATCTCATTCGTCTCGGTCGTTGCCCTCGACGAGCTGCTTTCGGTCGGCTCGGAGCGCGGCGACCGTCTCAGCCTGGTCGACACGCTGGAAGACAAGGGCGCGGAGGACCCGGTGGCGGCGTTCGAGTCCGAGGAGATGAAGACCATCCTCGCGACCGCAATCAACCGGCTCGCCGAGCGCGAGAAGATCGTGATCACCCTCTACTACTACGAAGGCCTGACCCTGGCCGAGATCGGCCAGGTGCTCGGAGTCACCGAATCGAGGGTGTGCCAGATGCACACCAAGGCCGTCCTTCAGCTCAGGGGAAAGCTCCAGGACGTCCGTTAGCCGGCGCTACCTGGCGCCGGAGCACGCGACCGCCGCGGCGGCCCGACGTGCCGGCCGTGGGTTATCCACAATTTTCGCTCGCCGCCCCACGGCCGGTCGGCCACCGCCTACCGTTTCGGGAGACACACCGCCGCCTCCGGAGGACCTCCCGTGCCAGCCCCGCCGCTCCGCCCGACCCCCTTCAGCGCGGGGGCACGCCGTATCCACACCGCGGCGGCGATGCTGGTCTCATTCAGCCTGATCCTGGCCGTTCATGGCCTCGTCGGCACGTCGCTCGCCCGTGTCGTTCGGCCCACTCCGGTCGCCCCGCTCGACTCTCCGATCACGCGGCTCGGCGCGCTGCGGCCGGCGGCAGGTCCCGGCTCCGCCCCGGCCGCCAGAGCGTTGACCGGTCGAGTCCCGCGTTTGCGTGCGCCCGTCGCCGGGCCGCTCGTCCGCGGCTTCGAGCAGCCGGCGGGACCGTTCGGACCGGGCCACCGAGGTGTGGACTTCGCCGCGGGTCCGGGGACACCGGTGCGGTCGCCGGTCCGTGGGCGCGTGACCTTCGCGGGCCCGGTCGCCGGAACGAACTGGGTGACCGTCGAGGCCACACCGGGCGTGCTGGCGAGCGTCGGGCCGCTGCGGACCACGGCCCTCTCCGTGGGCGCGAAGGTCGCCATTGGCGGCGATGTGGGTCCGTTGGCGAACGGTCACGAAGCCACCGATCCCACCACCGGCGCCGCGACCTCCGCTGTGCACCTCAGCCTCCGCGTCGACGGCGTGTACGTCGACCCGTTGCCATGGCTCGTGGGCCTTGCGGCACCCCGCCTGGTCCCGCTCGCCGAGCCGGGAGGACCGCACTGATCCTCCGCTGACCCCGCCGACCAGCCTGGCGCGGGTGAGCATGCGGGTGCGGGAGATTCGTGCATCTCGGTCGAGGCGGTGGAGTGGCGTGCTGTGCTATCGTCCGCCCGGGCCTGGGCTCTCCCGGGCTACAACGCACGCCTGTCTACGGGAACTCGATCGGTGCCCGCTTCCCACGTGGAGCGGGTCGGGATTCCCGGCAACCCCTACGACTCGACGACCGTGGGACGCAGGGCAGGCAGAGGCCAAACCGGTATCAACCAGGGAGGATTACCTTGGCAGTCGTCACCATGCGGCAGCTCTTGGAAGCTGGCGTCCACTTCGGTCACCAGACGCGCCGCTGGAACCCCAAGATGAAGCGCTTCATCTACGGTGAGCGCAACGGCATCTACATCATCGACCTCCAAAAGACCATGATGTCGATCGAGACCACCTTCGCGTTCCTGCGCGACACGGTGGCCAAGGGCGGCACGGTCCTGTTCGTCGGCACCAAGAAGCAGGCGCAGGAGGCGATCAAGGGCCAGGCCGAGCGGGTCGCGATGCCGTTCGTCAACTACCGTTGGCTCGGCGGCATGCTCACCAACTTCACCACCATCTACCGGCGGCTCCAGCGCCTGAAGGAGCTCGAGGCGATGGAGACCACCGGCGGCATGGATGTCCTCCCCAAGAAGGAGGTCCTGCGGCTGCGGCACGAGCGCGAGAAGCTCGAGCGGAACCTGGGCGGCATCAGGGACATGACCCGCCCGCCGGCCGCTGTCTGGGTGGTGGACACGCGCAAGGAGCACATCGCCGTCACCGAGGCTCGCAAGCTCGGCATCCCCGTGGTCGCGATCCTCGACACCAACTGCGATCCCGACGAGGTCGACTACCCGATCCCCGGCAACGACGACGCCATCCGGGCGGGCAGCCTGCTGACCCGCATCGTGGCCGACGCGGTCGCCGAGGGCCTGCGGCTGCGCGCGGTCTACGGCGCGGAGAGCGCCGCCAAGGAGGGCACCGCCCCGGTTGCGGCCAGCCCTGCCGACGAGGAGCCGCTCGCCGAGTGGGAGCGCGAGCTGCTGGAGTCGGGCGAGGCACAGGGCGCCGGCGCGACCGCCAGCGGCCCCGCCCAGACGTCGGCGGCCTCGACGGCGACCGCCGCCCCGAGCACCGCTCGTCGCTCGACACGCTCCGCCGGGCGGGCCGAGGCTCCGGCCGAGGGCGGGGCGACGCCGGCCGCCAACGGCGCGGCTCCTTCGACGGGCGAGCCCACCGCAACCGCCACCGGCGACGAGGCCTCGACCACGCCGGCCGCCACTGAGACCACCGAGACCAGCGAGTCCACCGACGCCGCCGAGGGCTCGACGGCCGAGGCAAACGCGGAGACCGCCGCCGAGGGCTCGACGGCCGAGGCGAACGCCGAGGCCACCCCCGAGGGCTCGGGCTCCGGGACCGGCGAGGGCGAAGACAAGTCCTGAGGTCGCTTGCCCTCCGCGCACGCGCGAAGAGGGCAGAGCGGGCAGAAGACGAAGCCGTCCGCCGAGCGCGCCGCCCCCGGCGCGCCGGCGGGACGGCGGAAGATCAAGAAGAAGGAGCATTGTTCGAGATGGAGATCACCTCCGCCCAGGTCAAGGCCCTGCGCGACGCCACTGGCGCGGGCATGATGGACTGCAAGCGGGCATTGCAAGAGGCGGATGGCGACTTCGAGAGGGCAAGGCAGATCCTGCGCGAGGCCGGCAAGGCCGGCATCTCGAAGCGCGCGGGCCGCGCTGCCAGCGAGGGCGTCATTGAGTCCTACCTGCACACGCCGGACCCGAACCTGCCGCCGAAGCTGGGCGTGCTGGTCGAGTTGGACTGCGAGACCGACTTCGTCGCCAACACCGACGAGTTCCGGAACCTCGCCCGCGACATCGCGCTGCACATCGCCTGGTCCGACCCGTCCTACATCACCCGAGACGAGGTTCCCGACGAGCTGGTGCAGCAGGAGCGGAAGATCTACGCGTCGCAGGCCGAGGGCAAGCCTGACCACATCGTCGAGCGGATCGTCGATGGCAAGCTGAACGACTTCTACAAGCAGGTCGTGCTGCTGGAGCAGGGGTTCGTCCGCGACCAGGGCAGGACCCTCCAGGAGCTGATCGACGAGACTTCCAACCGGGTGCGCGAGCGGATCGTGCTGCGCCGGTTCACGCGGTTCAAGGTGGGCGACGACGCCTAACCTGGGTGATCGCGGTCGGGTCGCCGCGCGGCCCGACCTGTCACCGTAGGCTGTCAGGGACGGAACGGCTGATGGAACGCTGCCCCGGACGGAATGGATGACAGGACCCTGGCGAAGACGGAATGGCTGAGAGGGCCGCGAAGCGGGAAGTCGGGAACGTGTGGGAAGAGCTGGGCCTGAAGGGCTGGCGCAGGATGGAGGGACATATCGGGCGCATGGGGTCGACCTCCAGGAGGAAGCGCAGGTGGCCTTCGTGATCGCGGGTGATCAGCCTGTGGTGAGGCCATGCACCGGCAAACCCCGGTACGACCGGGTGCTGGTCAAGCTCTCCGGCGAGGCGTTCGCCGGCGACGACGGCGGCTTCGGGCTCGACTTCGACAAGATCTCGGGCATCGCCGCCCAGCTCGCCGAGGTCAACGACCTGGGCGTGCAGGTCACGGTCGTGGTCGGTGGCGGCAACATCGTCCGCGGCGAGGCGGCGGCCAAGGTCGGCATGGACCGGAACCGGGCCGACTACATGGGCATCCTAGGCACAGTGATCAACTCGCTCGCGCTCCAGGACACCCTGGAGCGGCGCGGCATCGAGACCCGCCTCCAGACGGCGATCCAGATGACCCAGATCGGGGAGCCCTACATCCCCCGGCGGGCGATTCGGCACCTCGAGAAGGGCAGGATCGTGATCTTCGCCGCCGGCCTGGGTGTGCCGTACTTCTCGACCGACACCACCGCGGCGCAGCGGGCGCTGGAGATCAGCGCCGAGGCGATCCTGATGGCGAAGAACGGCGTCGACGGGGTCTACGAGGCGGACCCCAAGAAGCATCCGGGTGCCCGCAAGTTCGCGCATCTCGACTACCTCGAGGCGATCCGCCGCGAGCTCAAGGTGATGGACACGACCGCGCTGTCCTTGTGCAAAGACAACGATCTCCCCATCATCGTGTTCGACCTGCTCACCGAAGGAAACATCCGGCGTGCGGTGTGCGGCGAGCCGATCGGGACGATCGTGGGCGCAAGTGCGGACTTCCCGGACGAGCTCGAGGACGGCCGCACCGGCCAAACCCAGTGACGAGGGGAGCGCACATGATCGAGGACACCCTGCGAGACGCCGAGTCCAGGATGAGCCGCGCCATCGACGTCGCCAAGGAGGACTTCAGCGGGATCCGCACCGGTCGCGCGAACCCGGCCCTCATCGGCCGCCTCAACGTCGACTATTACGGCACCCCGACCCCACTCCAGCAGCTCGCGTCGATCGCCGCCCCCGAGGCACGGCTCCTGGTCGTGTCGCCGTACGACCGCAATGCGACCGCCGGCATCGAGAAGGCCATCCGCAATTCCGACCTCGGCATCAACCCCGCGAACGACGGCCAGGTGATCCGGCTCGCCTTCCCGCCCCTGACCGAGGAGCGCCGCAAGGAGTACGTGAAGCTGGCGAAGACGCGGGCCGAGGAGTCCCGGACCAGCATCCGCAACGTCCGCCGGCACGCCAAGGAGCAGCTGGAGCGGCTGGAGAAGGACGGAGAGATCTCCCAGGACGAGCTGCGCCGTGCTGAGCAGCGAGTCCAGCAGTTGACGGACAAGTTCGTCGGCGAAGTGGACTCCCTGCTCCAGCACAAGGAGCGGGAGCTGCTCGAGGTGTAGGCGGCATGGAGGGCAGGCCCCGGGGACGCCATGGCTGACCCGGCACCGGTCGAGGAGCCTGCGCCCCAGCCGGAGGAACCACGGCGACCGCGCAAGGCCGGCCGCAACCTGCCCCTTGCGATCGGCACCGGCGTGCTGCTCGGCGGCGCGCTGATCGGCACGCTGATCTTCTCGCGCCCGGCGTTCGTCGCGTTCCTGCTGGTCATCGTCATCCTCGCGCTGCTCGAGCTGCTCGCGGTACTGCGGGCGCGCGCCACCCGGCCCGCGGAGCCGGTGGTGCTGGCCACCGCGGCGGTGCTGGTGCTCGGCGCCTATTTCGAGGGCCCGTCGGCCCTCTCGCTCGGCCTGCTGCTGACGATCCTGGCGGCCTTCGCGTGGTACCTGGTGGACCGCCAGCGCACCGAGGTCACCAGGAACGTCGCCGCCACCGTGCTGGCCGCCGTCTACGTGCCCTTCATGGCGGCGCACCTGTCGCTGGTGGTTCGGCAGGCTCCCCACTACGTCGGCGCGATCCTCGCCTACGCGATCCTCACCGTCGTGTACGACACCTTCGCCTACGCGACCGGGGTGCTGGTCGGCCGGCATCCGATGGCGCCGGCGGTATCGCCGAACAAGTCCTGGGAGGGCGCGGCGGGCGCGACCGTGGCCACGTTGGCGGCCGGAGCGTTCCTGATCCCGTTGTGGCAACCTTGGAGCTTCGCGTCGGGCTTGGTGCTGGCGGCGTTCACCTGCGTGGTGGCCCCGCTCGGCGACCTGTCCGAGTCGATGCTCAAGCGTGACCTGGCGGTGAAGGACATGGGCTCGATCCTGCCTGGGCATGGTGGCATGCTCGACCGGATCGACGCGCTTTTGTTCATGGCTCCAGTGCTCTACTACGTGATGGCATGGTTCAACCTGCTTCGCACCCCATGACGGACGGTCGCGTGGCCGTTCCGAGCGCCGGCGAACCGCGGTCGTGGTACGACCTCGAGCCGGCCGACCTCGCGCGCCTGGCCAGCGACGCCGGCCAGCCCGCCTACCGGTCGCGCCAGCTCGCCCAGCAGCTCGACCGGCGCAAGGTCGCCGACCCCGAGGCCATGACCGACCTGCCGGCCGGCTTCCGCGAGTACCTCAGGGAGCGGCTGCCCGAGGCCGGGCTGGTCCTGGAGCGCCACCAGGTCGGCGACGACGGCTGGACCCACAAGTTCCTGTTCGGCCTCCAGGGCGGCGACAGCGTCGAGTCGGTGCTGATGTTCTACCCGCCCGCCTACCCGCCCGCGCCGGACGCGGACGGCGCCGAGCCCGAGGAGGAGCGTGGCCGCCAGGGCCGCGCGACCCTGTGCATCTCAACCCAGGCGGGCTGCGCGATGGGCTGCACCTTCTGCGCCACCGGCCAGTTCGGCTTCACCCGCAACCTGTCCGCCGGCGAGGTGGTCGAGCAGGTCGCCCGCGTCTGGGGCGCCCTGGACCAGCTGCGCCCTGACCCGTCGGCGCCCGACCACCTGACCAACGTGGTGTTCATGGGCATGGGCGAGCCGTTCGCCAACCCCGCGGCCACCTGGCGGGCCGCCTGGCGCATCCACGAGGGCTTCGGCCTGTCCGCGAGGGGGATCACCATCTCGACGGTCGGGCTGGTGCCGGGCATCCACCGCGCCGCCCGCGAGCGGCTGCCGGTCAACCTGGCGATCTCGATCCACGCCGGCACCGACGAGTTGCGCTCGCGGCTGGTCCCGCTCAACCACAGCTGGCCGATCGCCGATCTGATCGAGGCGGTGCGCGCCTACGTGGCCGCGACCCGGCGCAGGGTCTCGTTCGAGTACGCCCTCATCCGCGACCTCAACGACGGCGCCGACCAGGCGGAGGCGCTGGGGCGGCTGCTGTCGCCGCTGCGTATGCCCGGCTCCGGCGGGCACGCGGCGCACGTCAACCTGATCCCCTACAACCCGACCCCCGGGCTCGGTCTGGAGACCCCGTCACGCGCCGCCGTGGAGCGCTTCCGCGAGGTGGTCGCCGCGCACGGCCTCGCGGTGAGCGTCCGCGCCAACCGCGGCGTCGGCATCGCCGCGGCCTGCGGCCAGCTCCGCACCTCGGTCGGACGGCCAGGACGGACGGTCGAGGTGGCTGCCCCGGCGTCCCGGCCGGCCCGTGTGCCAGCGGGGGCCGCGCGCCCGACCGGCGAGGAGGCGGTTCGATGAGTGCTACCGGGGTCGCCCTCCTCGGGTCGACCGGCTCGATCGGCGAGCAGGCCGTGGAGGTCATCCGGGAGGCCGACGGCCGCTTCAAGGTGGTCGCCCTGGCCGCCAGGCGCTCGGCCGCGCGGCTGGCCGCCCAGGCGCGCGAGCTGCGGCCGGAGGTGGTCGCGCTGGTGGACGAGGCCGAGGCCGCCCAGCTCGCCCGCGACCTGCCGCCCGGCTGCCGGCTCGAGGTCGGCCAGGAGGCGATGGGGGAGCTGGCGGCGCTGGACGACGCCGACGTGGTGCTCAACGGCGTGACCGGCTCGGTCGGCCTGCTGCCGACCCTGCGGGCCCTGGAGACCGACCGGCGGCTCGCGCTGGCGAACAAGGAGAGCCTGATCGTCGGCGGCCCGCTGGTCGCCTCCCGAGCCCGCCCGGGGCAGATCGTCCCGGTCGACTCCGAGCACTCCGCCCTCGCCCAGTGCCTGCGCGCCGGCGCCCCCAGCGAGGTCGCCAGGCTGGTCATCACCGCCTCGGGCGGCCCGTTCCGGGGCCGTTCGGCCGCGGAGCTGGCCGAGGTGACGCCCGAGCAGGCCCTCGCGCACCCGACCTGGCGGATGGGCCCGGTGATCACCATCAACTCCGCGACGCTCATGAACAAGGGCCTCGAGGTGATCGAGGCCCATCTGCTGTTCGAGCTGCCGTACGAGCGGATCGAGGTGGTGGTGCACCCGCAGAGCATCGTCCACGCGATGGTCGAGTTCCGCGACGGCGCCACCATCGCCCAGCTGTCCATGCCCGACATGCGGCTGCCGATCGGCCTTGCGCTCGGCTGGCCCGAGCGCTCCTCGAGGCCGATCGGCCGGATGGACTGGACCAGGGCGTCGACCCTGGAGTTCCAGCCCGTGCAGCGGGAGGTCTTCCCGCTGCTCGACATGGCGATCACGGCCGGACGGTGCGGCGGGACGGCGCCCGCCGTGCTCAACGCCGCCAACGAGGAGGCGGTCGCGGCCTTCCTCGCCGGGCGGCTCCGATTCCCCGAGATCGCCGAGGTCGTCGGCCAGGTGCTCGGCGACCACCGGCCACCCGACGTGGTCGACCTCGACTCCGTGCTCGCGGCCGAACAGTGGTCCCGGGAGCGCGCTCGTACACTGGTTCAAGACCTGACCCCCACCGGGGAGACCGCATGAGTCTGATCGGCATCCTGCTGTTCCTCTTCGCCCTCATGCTGGCGATCTTCCTTCACGAAGGCGGTCACTTCCTGACGGCGAAGCTGTTCGGTATGAAGGTCGAGCGCTTCTTCCTGGGATTTGGCAAGACCCTCTGGTCGTTCCGCCGCGGTGAGACCGAATACGGCATCAAGCTGTTGCCGCTCGGTGGCTTCTGCAAGATCGCCGGGATGAGCCCACACGAGTTCGACGGCAATTTCCTCGAGCAGGAGCGCGGCCAGAGGCCTGAGCCGGTCGAGCCGGAGCGGCAATTCCGCAACAAGCCGGCTTGGCAGCGCGCGATCGTGCTGGCGGCCGGCTCGGTCACGCACTTCCTGGTCGCGCTGGTGCTCATCTACGGGCTGATCGTCGTCATCGGGCTCCAGGTCGGGCCGCCGACGACCACCATCCAGAACACCGTCGCCACCACCACCGACGGCCGGCCAGCGCCGGCAGCGGCCGCCGGGCTCAAGGTCGGCGACAAGATCGTCTCGATCGACGGCCAGCCGATCAGCACCTTCGACCAGCTCCGCGCCGTCCTGTCCGACAAGGCCGGCAAGCAGGTCACGATCGGCTACCAGCGTGACGGCAAGTCGTTCACCACTCAGCTGGTGCCGGCGGTCGAGCGGGACGCCAACGGCCAGCCGCACGGCTTCCTGGGCATCAGCCCGGCCGGCACCGTGGAGCGCAAGGGCCCGGTCGAGGGCGTCGCCTCCAGCGGGAAGATGTTCGGCGACCTGGTGGTCGGCTCGTTCAAGGGCATCGGCGGGCTGGTCCCGGGCCTCGCCGACCGCCTGCACAGCTCGCCCGCCGGCGGCGGTAACGGTGGTGGCGGCGGAGGTGGCGGAGGAGGAGAATCCGGCCCGGTCGGCCTGATCGGCATCGGGCGGCTCGCCGGCGAGGCGGTCTCGGCTGGGCAGTGGGTGGGGTTCCTCATCCTGCTGATCGAGTTCAACGTGTTCGTTGGAATCTTCAACCTGCTGCCGATACCGATCCTGGACGGCGGCTACCTCGCGCTGATCGGCTGGCAGGCCATCACCAGGCGGGAGGTCGACCTGCGCAAGCTGGCACCGATCGCCGCGGTGGCGGTCAGCCTGCTGTTCGTGTTCGTGCTGGTGGTGGTGTGGCTCGATATCACCAACCCGATCGCAAACCCGTTCAGATGACGCTTGAGAGAAACCCGGCTCGACGGTCTCCGCCGAATTCCCCCTCCAAGCGAGACCTCTCGAAAAGGAGCTAAGGACCGTGGCCTACCCCCTCGAGTTGACCGACATCGCGGCAGGAAAGGGCCGCCGGCACTCACGTCGCATCAACGTGGGCAAGGTGCCGGTGGGGGATGGCGCGCCCATCAGCGTGCAGTCGATGTGCATCACCAAGACCGCTGACATCAACGCCACCCTCCAGCAGATCGCTGAGCTGGCCGCGTCCGGCTGCGACATCGTCCGGGTCGCCGTGCCCGACACCGACGACGCGGCGGCGCTCAAGGCGATCGCCGCGAAGTCGACGATTCCGGTCGTCGCGGATATCCATTTCCAGTGGAAGTACGCGATGGCCGCGATCGAGGCGGGCTGCGCCGGGGTCCGCATCAACCCCGGAAACATCAAGAAGCACGACAAGGTCAAGCTGATCGCCCAGGAGGCCTCGGCGCGGGGTATCCCGATCCGGGTCGGCGTCAACGCCGGATCGCTCCAGAAGGAGATCCTGGCCAAACACGGCGGCCCGACGCCCGAGGCGCTGGTCGAGTCCGCGCTGTTCGAGATCGGGATCCTCGAGTCGGTCGGCTTCGGCGACATCAAGATCTCGGTGAAGCACCAGAACCCGGTGATGATGATCGAGTCGTACCGGCTGCTGGCCGCCCGCTGCGACTACCCGCTCCACCTGGGCGTCACTGAGGCGGGCACGCCCAAGGACGGGATCATCAAGTCGTCGGTGGGCATCGGCACGCTGCTCGCCGAAGGCATCGGCGACACCATCCGCGTGTCGCTGACGGCGCCGCCGGTCGAGGAGGTCAAGGTCGGCAATGCCATCCTCGGCGCGCTCGGCCTACGGCCCAAGAAGCTCGACCTGGTCGCGTGCCCGTCGTGCGGCCGCGCCGAGGTCGACGTCTTCACGCTGGCCAACGCGGTCGAGGAGCGCATGGGCGAGATCGACGCCCCGCTGCGGGTCGCGGTCATGGGCTGCATCGTCAACGGCCCGGGCGAGGCCCGCGAGGCCGACATCGGGGTCGCGTCAGGCAAGGGCAAGGGCCAGATCTTCCGCGGCGGCCAGGTGATCCGGACGGTTCCAGAGTCCGAGATCGTCGACTCGCTGATGCAGGAGGCGAAGTTGCTGGCCGAGGAGTACAAGGCGTCCGGCGCCGCCAGCGGCAAGCCGGAGGTGACCCGAGGCTGAGAATGCGTCTGGGGCGACCGGGGGGCGGGACACGCGGGTCGTCCGGCCTCGAGGTCCGGCTGCTCGGCCGCCAGGACGAGCGGGCAACCCTGGCGTATCTCGACCGGCAGCCGGCCAGGGACGTCTTCATCGCCAGCCGGGTGCTCAACGACGGCGTTCTCAGGGCTCCCGGCTGGAGCCCGTTGTGGGGCGCGTTCTCGACCGGCTCCGGCGAGCTGGTCGGCGTCCTGCACGTCGGCCCCAACGTGGTGCCCGCGTTCGACGACAGCATGGTGTGCGACACGCTCGCGCCGGCCGCCGCCGGCTCGGCCGCGACCCGGATGCTGGTCGGCGAGCGGCTCGCGGTCGAGCGGCTCTGGGAGCTGGTCGGCGCCACCTATCCGCCGCCGAGGGAGGTCCGCGCCCGCCAATTCGTCTACGTGGTCGACCCCCGCACCCTGATCCCGCCAGACGGGCCGGCGGCGGGCTTTGCGCGGCTCGCCAAGCCGGCGGACGAGGACCGGGTGCTGCATCTGTCGGCCGCGATGTACACCGAGGAGATGGGCGAGAACCCGCTCGCCCGCGACCCGTCCGGCTACCGCCGCAGGGTCCAGATCCTCACCGCGCGCGGCTGGACCTACGTCTACGAGGTCGGCGGAGAGCTCCAGTTCAAGATGGACGTTGGCTGCGCCAGCGACAAGGGCGCGCAGATCCAGGGCGTCTACGTCCCGCCCGCCGTCCGCGGCCAGGGTCTCGGCACCGAGGCGATGGCCGCCTGCTGCGAGCTGGCGTTTCAGCGCCACCCCGCTCTCTCGCTCTACGTGAACGACTTCAACGCGCCGGCGGTCGCTCTCTACGAGCGCCTGGGGTTTCAGCGCGAGCCCTACGACTTCCAGACGGTCATCCTGCCGTAGCCCCGCCCGACGGCGTTCCTGCCGTCGCCGGGGGACGGGCCTTCCTTGCCGCGCCGACGCGGTTATCCACAGATTTCGAGGTGGGCTTTCCGCCGGGCTGGCGCGCCATTAGCGTCGAGGCCCGAGGTTCGCACATCCTTTCGACCCCCTCGGTGCTCGCCGCATGGAGAACAACGTCCAAATGCTCGGCTCCGGCCGGTTCCGCGTGGATCGGGGACCGCGCCGCCACCCGCCGCCGGTGCCCTCCGGAGAAATTGTCGTCGCCCCGCCACCGCGATCGGCTCCACCGGCGTCGGGCGGTTGGCCGTTGTTCCTGCTGCCAGCCCTCGGCGGCATCGGGTCGCTGCCGCTGCTGCTCTCGTCGTCGGGCTCCGGGCGCCGATGGCTGCTCCTCGCCACGGGCGGGTCGCTGCTGCTGTCGGCCTTGGTCGGCCTGGGCACACGCCTGCTCGGGCGCCGTTCCGCCAAGCGTGCGAGGCGGGTCGAGGTGTCTCGGTATCGCGCCCACCTCGACGAGGTCGGCACTCGGGCGGCCGAGGCGGCGGCGGCGCAGCGCGCGGCGGCCGAGCACGTGCACCCCGACCTGGACCGGCTGGCCGGCATGATCGACCACGGCCGAGTCTGGGAGCGGTCGCCGCCCGACGCGGACTTCCTGGAGGTCCGGGTGGGACGCGGTCCCGTGCCGCTCGCCGCCAGACTGTCCCTGGACCTCGGGCGCGACCCGCTGGCGGACCACGACCCCGAGCTGCTCCGGGCGGCGCGGGAGGTGGTCGCGAGGTCAGCGGGGGTCGAGGACCTCCCGGTCACGGTGCCGCTGCGAGGCGTTGGGGTCGTGACCGTCCGCGGCCCCAGGGCCGCCGCGCGCTCGCTGGTGCGGGGCATGCTGCTCCAATCCGCGGTCGCCCACGCGCCCGAGGACCTGTGGATCGTGGCCGTGACGACACCGGACGCCGTGCTCGATTGGGAGTGGCTCAAATGGCTCCCGCACGCGCGGCCGGGTCTGGAGGCGGGTGGAGGGCCGGTGGTGTCGCCGCGATGCATGTTGGCCGCGAGCCCGACCGGCGCGTCCGGCTTGATCGAGCGCGAGGTCCGCCCCCGGCTGCGCGGCCGGCGCTCGCGCGCGAGCGGGGGCGGTTCGCGCGCTGGGGCCTTGCCGCCGCACCTGCTGGTCGTGGTTGACGGCTACCTGCCGGGAGGGCCGTTGGGTCGCTCGGAGATCGTGGACGAGCTGCTCCGGGCCGCGCCGGAGCTCTGCGCCACGGTCCTCTGGCTCGCCAGTGGTGCGCTCGGCGAGCCGCCGGCGGCACGGTGCACCGTGGAGGTCGACGGGGACGGCGGGCTCACGGTCCGCGAGGCGGGTCCCGTTGGGCGTGTCCACGCCGGCGGTCGGGCCGACGCGGCGAGCCTGGCGTTCTCGGAGGCGTTGGCGAGGCGTCTCGCGCCGCTGTGGCTCGCGGGCCCGGGGTCCGGTGAGGGCGGTGAGGGCCGCGATGGTTATGGCCGTGGGCGGCCGCCCGCCGGCCTCCTCGACGTGCTCGGGTTCGGTCGTGATTCAGCTCTCGACGGTCCGGGGCTCGCGAGGGTCTGGCGCGAGGGCGCGGCGTCCGCGCGACTTCGGGTTCCGATCGGGCGACCGGTCGCGCCTTCCGGTGGCCTCGCGGCCCCGGCCGTCGTCGATGCTGGCGTGGATGCCGGTGTCGTCCTCGACCTCGAGGAGGCCTCTGAGGGCGGCATGGGCCCGCACGGCCTGCTCATCGGCGCCACCGGGTCGGGGAAGAGCGAGCTGCTGCGCACGATCGTCGTCGGGCTCGCGTTGACCCACCCGCTCGAGCGGCTCTCGTTCGCGCTGGTCGACTTCAAGGGCGGGGCAGCGTTCGCACCGCTGGCCGGCCTGCCCCACACCGCCGGCCTGATCACCAACCTCCAGGACGATCCCAGCATGGTGGAGCGCGCCCGGAGCGCCCTCTTCGGCGAGGTCGACCGCAGGCAGCGCCTGCTCCGGGAGGCGAACCTCGACAGCATCGCCGCG
Organism: Actinomycetota bacterium; assembly: GCA_040414855.1. Classification (GTDB taxonomy): domain Bacteria; phylum Actinomycetota; class CALGFH01; order CALGFH01; family CALGFH01; genus DASVXQ01. The sequence continues at coordinate 80,757 of JBEDUQ010000038.1, read as the reverse complement.
CACCGAAGACGGGCGGCGACCGGACGCCTCGAGCCGCTGCCGAGCCTGCTGGTGGTCGTCGACGAGTTCGGCGAGCTGCTCGCCGCCCATCCGGAGTTCCTCGACCTCTTCACCGCGATCGGCCGGACCGGCCGCAGCCTGGGGATCCACCTGCTGCTCGCGTCGCAGCGCCTAGACGAGGGCCGTCTCCGCGGCTTGGAGAGCCATCTCCGCTACCGGATCTGCCTTCGCACCTTCAGCGCGGCCGAGTCCACCGCCGTGCTCGGCACAGCCGACGCGTTCCATCTCCCGGCGTCTCCCGGCCACGGTCTGCTCCGGGTCGACGACGGTCCCTGCGTGCCGTTCCAGGGTCTCGTGGTCGCCGGCGGGTTCACGCCATCTCACGCGGGCCCGCGGGCCACGCCCGGCGACCCGGTGCCGCTGGTCGTGCCCTTCGAGCCGATCGCCTTGCCACGCGACGACGTCCTCCCCGCCATGCCCGACGTGCCCACGGCCGCGGCGGCCGCCGAGGAGTTGGCCGCGCTCTCCGCCGCGGCCCGTGCGGCCACCGAATCGCGCGCGCACCGCGTCTGGCTGCCGCCCCTCGCGCGGGTGATCACCCTCGACGAGGTGCTCCAGCGCTGCCGCGGAGCGGCCGGTCCGGCGGGTCCACCGGGTCCGCCGGGTCCGCTAGGGCCACCAGGTCCGCGGGGTCTCCAGGGTCCGCCGGGTCCGCCGGGTCCGCGGGATCACGTGGGTTCCGCCGGCTCGCCGCGGCACGCCCGGCGTCCCGGCGACCCGGGCTGGCTGCGAGTGCCGGTCGGCATCGTGGACGAGCCGTTCACACAGTCGCAGCACCCGCTGGAGCTGGACTTCACCGGTCGGCGAGGTCACCTGGCGATCGCCGGCGCGCCGCGGAGTGGCAAGAGCACGCTACTGGCCACGCTGGTGGCTGCCCTCGCCCTTACCCACGCTCCGGACGATGTGCAGCTGTACTGCATCGACCTCGGCGGGGGACTGCTGCACCGGCTGGGCGACCTGCCGCACGTCGGAGCCGTGGCGGGCGTCCACGACCCCGACGAGGCCAGACGGCTGGTCCGCGAGCTGCGCACGGTCGTCGCCGAGCGAGACCAGCAGTTCCGCGAAGAGAGGATCGCGTCGATGGCGGAGTGGCATGCCCGCCGCCGCCACCAGCCCGCGCTGGGCCAGGACGGGTACGGCGATGTGTTCCTGGTCGTCGACAACTGGGCCAGGCTCCGGCAGGAGCTTCCCGACCTCGATCACGAGATCGAAGCGCTCGCGGCGGTTGGGCTGCACCACGGCGTGCACCTGGTGATCGCCGCCAACCGGTGGGCCGACCTCCGGCTCGGGCTCCTGGACAACCTCGGCGGCCGGCTGGAGCTCCACCTCAACGACCCGTTCGAATCGCAGGTCGGCCGCGCGGCCGCTGCCCGCCTGCCATCTCGCACCCCGGGACGGGGGCTCTCCGCCAACGGTCACCAGTTCCAGACCGCCCTGCCGGCCGTGGCCCGGGCTGGCGCGAGCCGTGACGAGACGGTTGGCCCCGGCACCGTCCTTGGCGGCGACGGTGGCGCGATTCCGGTGGCGGCCGAAGCGCTCCTCCGGCATGTCCTGCGGAGCCCGACGGGCGCGATCGCTCCGCGGCTGCGACGGCTGCCTACGCTGGTGCCGATCGACGACCTTCTCCGGCGGGCGGCCGCCTGTCCCGAGCTGGAAGCGAGCGGGGGAGTGCCATTCGCGCTGCACGACCACCGCCTCGACGTCGTGACCCTCGATCTGTGGTCAGCGCCGCACTTTCTCGTGCTCGGCGATGCCGAGTGCGGGAAGACCTCGACGCTGCGGTGCCTGGCCACCGGTCTGGCTGCCCGTTACAGCACCGACGAGCTGCGGCTGATCGTGGTCGACTACCGGCGCACGCTGGCCGACCTCACCGACCTGCCCCAGTGCAGGGCCTACCTGGACTCACCCGCATTGGTGTTCGACGGCATCCGCCGGCTGCGCTCGTCGCTCGATGTCCGCCTCGACCGCGGCGCACCGGCGCCGGGCATGCGGCACGAACCGCGTCACGTGCTGGTGGTCGACGACTACGACCTGGTGGCGCCGGTCGCGGGCAACCCGCTGGAGCCGCTGATCGACCTGCTCGGCCGTGGCCGGGACGTCGGCTTGCACGTCCTGCTCGCCCGCCCCGTCAGCGGCTCGGCGCGAACCTCGTTCGAGCCGTTCTTCCAACGGATCCGCGAGCGTGGCGGTCCCGGGCTGATCATGTCGGGCGACCCGCGCGAGGGAGAGCTGCTCGGGGGCCGCGCCGCCGCGCCACAGCCACCGGGCCGGGGCTACCTCGTCCGCCGCCACGGGCGGTCGGGCCTGGTCCAGGTGGCCTGGACACCGGCCCTACGACCCCGGGCCACACCCGACCAGCGGTCCAGCAACGCACCGCCACCCGACCACCGGTCCAGCAACGAACCGCCACCCGACCACCGGTCCAGCAACGAACCGGCCACCGCCGACGCGTCCGGATGACCACCCTCCTGATCACGGTGGTGGTGGGAAAGCGCCGCCGTGACCTCGCCGTGCGCGCCGACGTCCCGATCGCCGACCTCCTCGAACCGATCGCCGAGCTCCTCCGCGATCCCGCCGGACCCGGCGCGGCGCCGCCGATCGACCCAGGAGCTCGAAAGCCGCTCGGCCTGGCGCCGCTGGGCGCCCTGCCGCTGCCGGTCGGGCGATCGTTGGAGCAGTGCGGAATCGGGCATGGGGAGGTGCTGGTCCTCGTCGGCGTGCGGTGAGGCCGCAGCCTGGGGTGCTGGCCCTCGTCGCCGGGCGCTGAGACTACAGCCCGGGGTGCTGGCCCTCGTCGCCGAGCGCCGAGGCCGCAGCTCGGGGTGCGGACCGGGCGCTGGTCCTCGTGTGGGCGTGCGCTGAAGGGCGGACCGCGCCAGGGCCGTGGTGACCTCGTTTGGCTTCGAAGCGCCACATCCGCGTACGCTGAACGGGAGGTGTCCGGCGGCGGTCGAGGGTGACGCAAACCCGCAGGCCAGGGGCATGAATCCAGTTGCCGAGACTGGTAGCTGGTGCTATCGTGCAAACTGTTGACGTGTGGCACCGTACATGCATCGGCAGGTACGGCTGACCAGAATCACGAAGTGGGCATTCGCCCACTTCTGTTTTGTCCGGGCTCTCGCCACACGGCAGGAGATGGACGGGTGCCGCTACCGAGAGGGCGACCAGCAACGTAGACGCGTGAGGGAGGTCAGCGATCGTGACGACGCTTCCTCCGCGTGTCCAAGAACTGGCACAGCAGGTCGCCGGTGCCCAGGGTGTCGAGGTGCTCGAGCTCGCCCTCCGCCGCCACGGCCGTTCCCATGTGCTGAGCGTCGTGCTCGACGCGGACGACCCGGTCGACTCCGACGCGATCGAGCGGGTCACCAAGGAGCTCTCCCACCAACTCGACGATGCGGACCCGCTCCAGGGGAGCTACACGCTCGAGGTGACCACGCCAGGGCTCGACCGCCCGCTGCGCAGCGGGCGTGATTTCCGCCGCCAGCGTGGCCACGAGGTCGAGATCCTCCGCGAGGCGCCCACCAACGGCGCCGAGCCCGACGCCGGCGGCGCTGAGACCGGCGGCGCCGTGGCCGACGCCGGCGGGAACCGCCGGACCGCCCCCAAGGACCAGGGGCGGGCCCAGATCCGGGGCGTGGTGGCGGACGCCGATGACCAGGCGGTGACGCTCGAGGTCGAGGGCAGCCAGATTCGGGTGCCGCTGTCCGACGTGGTGCGAGGAAGGGTGGTGTTGCCGTGGTGACAGCCAGGCACGCATTCCCCATGACTTCCCGCATCCCTGACGAGAGGACGGCGACGTGAACATCCCAATCGAGGACCTGCGCTTCCTCGAGCGAGAGAAGGGCATCTCGCTCGACACCGTGATCACCGCGCTGGAGAGCGCGCTGGCCGCGGCCTACAAGCGTCGCCCGAACGCGCCCGACGACGCCCGCGTGGTCGTCGACCGCGACAGCGGTGAGGTCAGCGTCTACGCCCAGGAGCTGGACGAGAACGAGCAGGTGATCCGGGAGTGGGAGGACACCCCCTCGGACTTCGGCCGGATCGCGGCGGTGACCGCCAAGCAGGTGATCGTGCAGCGGCTCCGCGAGGCCGAGCGGGACGTCACCTTCGGCGAGTACGAAGGCCGCAAGGGCGACATCGTGACCGGGATCGTGCAGCAGCGCGACCCCCGCCACGTGAGCGTCGACCTCGGCAAGGTCGAGGCGGAGCTGCCACACGCCGAGCAGGTGCCGAGCGAGCACTACCAGCACAACGACCGCATCAAGGTCTACGTGACCGAGGTCTCGCGCTCGCCCAGGGGCCTGCGCGTGGTCGTCTCGCGCACCCACCCGGACCTGATCCGCCGCCTGTTCGAGCTCGAGGTACCGGAGATCGCCGAGGGGATCGTCGAGATCACCAACGTCGCACGCGAGCCGGGCCACCGGACCAAGATCGCGGTGCGCTCCAACGACCCCGGCGTCGACCCCAAGGGCGCCTGCGTCGGCCCTCGCGGCATGCGGGTGCGCTCAGTGGTGAACGAGCTGCGGGGCGAGAAGATCGACATCGTCCTCTACTCGGACGACCCCGCCCAGTTCGTGGCGGAGGCGCTCTCGCCCGCCAAGGTGAAGAGCGTCCAGATTGACGAGGCGGAGCGGACCGCCCACGTGGTCGTGCCCGATTACCAGCTGTCGCTGGCGATCGGCAAGGAGGGCCAGAACGCGCGCCTGGCGGTGCGGTTGACCGGATGGAGGATCGACATCGCCAGCGAGAGTCAGGCGAGCACCCAGGGCGGCGGGGCCGAGAGTGGCCGCGTCGCCGGGCCGAGACGATAGGAGGGGAGGGGAATGCCAAAGCCGCGTCCGAGCGTTGGACCAATGCGCACCTGTGTGGTTTGCCGTACCTCGGCGGCCAAGGGCACTCTCCACCGAATCGTCCGCTCGCCGGATGGCGTGGTCCGATACGATCCGTCGGGTACGGCGCCCGGACGCGGTGCCTACGTGTGTGATGGGCTGAAGTGCCTGGAGTTGGCAGGGAAGCGGCGCGCGTTGCAGCGAGCCCTTCGCATGGCCGACGCCGGCCCCGTGGAGCACGCCGTGGAAGCGCTACGAGCGACACAGGGTGGCGGAAGCCTGGTGGGAGCTTCCAGCTTGAGTGAACACGAGGAAGTGAGGACTGGTTGAGCAATCCGCGCGTCTATGAACTCGCCAAAGAACTCGGGGTCCCGTCCAAGGACCTCCTGTCGAGGCTGACCTCCATGGGTGTGGAGGCGAAGAGCCATGCCTCGACCGTGTCGCCAGACGTTGCGGACAAGCTGCGTTCAGCGATCCGACCTGGCGGCACACGACAGCGGTCTGGTGCCGGATCGGGCGGAGCCGCCCGCGGCGAGTCCGCCGACGGCGGCACCCGTCAGCCCAGCGGCGCCCAGAGTGGCCAGCCGGGGCAGACCCGCGCCAGCCGGCCGGGACTGGAGAGCCCCGGCCAGCCGGGGCAGGCCCGGCCCGGTGACCAGGAGCAGCGCCCCGCGCAGGCCGGCAGGGCCGGCCCCGGTCAGGCGCGACCGCCGCAGCCCGGTCAGGCGCGTCCAGGCCAGCCTGGCCAGGCACGTCCGGGTCAGCCCGGTCAGCCTCGCCCGGGTCAGCCTGGCCAGATGCGGCCGGGTCAGCCCGGCCAGCCGCGTCCCGGTCAGTCCGGCCAGCCCGGCCAGGGTCGTCAGCTCCCGCCCGGCGTGCGTCCGCTGCCGCCTGGCATGCGTCCGGCGCGGCCGGGTCAGCCTGGCCAGCCGCCTCGTCAGCTTCCGCCCGGCGTGCGTCCGCTGCCGCCCGGTGCCCGTCCGGGTGGTGTACCCGGCCGTCCCGGAGCGCCGGGGCAGGGCCGTCCGCTTCCGCCCGGAGCGCGACCCGCGGGCGGCCGGCCGGGCCAGCCCGGCGCGGGTCCCGGCGGCCGTCCCGGCATGGGCCAGCGTCCTGGCCAGGGCGCCGGCCAGGGCCGTCCCGGCGGTCCAGCTGGACAGGGCCGCCCAGGCGGTCCGGGCGGCGGTGGCCGTCCAGGCGGTCCCGGTGGTCCGGGCGGCGGTGGCCGTCCCGGGGGCGGCTACGGCGGTGGCCGTCCCGGTGGCGCCGGCGCGGCCGGCGGCGGCCGTCCCGGAGGCCCGGGTGCCGGTGGCCGTCCGGGTGGTCCGGGTGGTCCCGGTGCCGGTGGTCGTCCGGGTGGTCCGGGTGCCGGCGGGCGTCCGGCAGGTCCCGGCGGCGGTGGCCGTCCCGCGGGTGCGGGTGGTCGTCCGGGTGGTGCCGGCGGCGGCGGTCGTCCCGGTGGCGTCGGTGGACGCCCCGGAGGGGGCGGTGGCCGACCCGGCGGTCCCGGAGGCGGCCGTGGCGGTCCGGGCGGTGGCCCGGGCGGCCGGGGCTTCGGCGGTTTCCGCGGCCCGCGCCCGAAGCGGCGGAGGGGCGCGAGGCGTCGCGAGGAGTTCGAGAACATGAACGCCCCGAGCATCGAGTCGCGGCCGGACATCTCGGTCGACGGCGTGATCCGCGTGCCTCGCGGCGTCACCGTGCAGGACTTCGCCGACCGGCTCGGCCGTCCGGCGGCCGACCTCATCCGCATCCTGATGCAGATGGGCGAGATGCTGACGGCGACCCAGTCGATGTCGGACGACGCCGTCGCGCTCCTCGGCGAGGAGATCGGCGCCCGCATCGAGATCGTCGACCCGGCCGATGCCGACCAGCTCGCCGCGATCGAGGGCTGGGAGGACAACGAGCCCGACCGCGACGAGGACCTCCGTCCGCGGCCGCCGGTGGTCACCGTGATGGGTCACGTCGACCACGGAAAGACCAAGCTGCTCGACGCCATCCGGCGCACCAACGTGGTCGCGACCGAGGCTGGCGGGATCACCCAGCACATCGGTGCCTACCAGGTGAAGGCGGGCGCCGACGGCCGGCTGGTGACCTTCATCGACACCCCGGGCCACGAGGCCTTCACGGCGATGCGCGCGCGCGGCGCCGCGATCACCGACGTGGTCGTGCTGGTGGTCGCCGCCGACGACGGCGTGATGCCGCAGACCGTCGAGGCGGTGAACCACGCCAAGGCGGCCGGCGTGCCGATCGTGGTGGCGGTCAACAAGATCGACAAGCCCGAGGCCAACCGCATCAGGGTGCGGCAGCAGCTCACCGAGTACGACCTGGTGGCCGAGGAGTACGGCGGCAAGACCCAGTTCGTCGACGTCTCGGCCAAGAGCGAGATCGGCCTCGACGAGCTGGTCGAGACCGTGCTGCTGGTCGCCGACGTCGAGCTGAACCTGCGCGCCAACCCGAACCGGCGCGCGCAGGGCTCGATCATCGAGTCGCACCTCGACAAGGGCCGCGGCCCGGTCGCGACCATCCTGGTCCGGCGCGGCACGCTGCACGTCGGCGACGCGATCGTGGCGGGCACGGCCTTCGGGCGCGTCCGCAACATGTACGACGAGAACGGCAAGGAGGTCACCGCGGCCCTGCCGGCGCAGCCGGTCCAGGTGCTCGGTCTCTCCAGCGTCCCGATCGCGGGCGACGAGGTCCGCGCGGTCACCGACGAGCGGGTCGCCCGCTCGATCTCCCAGACCCGCGAGGCGCGCCAGCGCCAGGCCGACATCGCCACCACCAGGGCGCCACGCCTGGAGGACCTGTTCGCCAGGATCAGCGAGGGCCAGCTCCAGGAGCTGCCGCTGGTCATCAAGGCGGACATGATGGGCTCGGTCGAGGCGATCGACGACGCCCTGAACAACCTCAAGGTGCCCGAGGTGCGCCTGCGGGTGCTGCACAAGGCGGCCGGCGGGATCACCGAGGGCGACGTCAGCCTGGCCGCGACCGCCGGCGCGATCGTGGTCGGCTTCGCCGTCCGCCCGTCGCCGGCGGCTCGCGAGCTGGCCGACCGCGAGGGTGTGGACATCCGCCTGTACTCGGTCATCTACCAGCTCGTCGAGGACATCGACCGGGCGCTGAAGGGGATGCTCGCGCCGGAGTTCGAAGAGCGGCAGCTCGGCACCGCCGAGGTGCGCCAGACCTTCCGCGTGCCGCGCGTCGGCGTGGTGGCCGGCTCCTACGTCACCAACGGCGAGATCCAGCGTGGCGCGAGGGCCAGGCTGATCCGCGACGGTGTGGTCGTGTACGAGGGGCGCATCGACTCCCTCCGCCGCTTCAAGGAGGACGCGCGGGTGGTCGCGACCGGCTTCGAGTGCGGCATCGGCCTGGAGAACTTCCAGGACATCCACGAAGGCGACCAGATCGAGGACTACGAGATGGTGGAGATTCCCCGCTGACCCGGGGTGGCGCCGCGGGCCCGGTCAAGCGACCCCGCCCGCCGGCGCCAGGATCCACGAACGTGGCGGGGCCGGGCCCGGCTCTGGGCCCGGCGCCGTCCGCGCCGAGGAATCGTCCCGTCCCCGACCCGTGTACTCAGCCCATGTTCGTCGCATTGCTCCGAGTCGACCTGCGCCTTCCCGACGCCACGTCGTTGAAGGACAAGCGCTCGACGGTCAAGAGCCTGGTTGCAGGTCTTCGACGGCTGAACTGCTCCGTGGCCGAGGTCGAGCACCAGGAGCTGCGGCAGCGCGCCACGCTGGCGGTGGCGGCGGTCTCGGCGGAGGGCTTCCACGCCCGCAAGGTGCTGGTCAGCGCGGAGCGCGAGGTCGAGCGCACGCCGGGGGTGGAGCTGCTGTCCAGCCACATCTCGATGTATGGGCCGGAGGACGAGTAGCCATGGCCAATCCCAGCTATCCACGCTCGCGACGCCTGGCCGAGACGCTCAGGCGGCTGGTCAGCGAGTGGCTCGAGGAGGAGCAGATCGAGGAGCGCCAGCCCGCCCTGGTGACGGTGACGGACGTCCAGGTCACCGCCGACCTGCACCGCGCGACCGTCTTCTACACCGTGCTCGGCGCCGACGACGAGCGCGCCCTGGCGCAGGCGCGGCTGGCCGAGTCGACCCCGAGAGCGCGCGCCTACGTGGCGCACCACGTGCGGCTCCGTCACGCCCCGACGCTAGAATTCGTGTCGGACGACCTCCCCGCCCGCGGCGCACGGATCGACCAGCTCCTGGACGAGATCGACGCCAAGGAGCCCGACGGCTCCGAGGCGACCGGAGGGAGCAGCGACCCAAGGGACGAGGAACAGGGCTCATGACCATCGCCGAGCGGGACTGGCAGGCAGCGGTCGACGCGATCGACGCCGCCGGCCAGGTGGTGATCACCTGCCATCTCCACCCGGATGGCGACGCGCTCGGCTCGGCGCTGGCGCTGCACGGCGCGCTGGTCAAAGCCGGCCGCTCCGCCGTGGTCAGCTTCTCGCAGCCGTTCGAGGTCGCGCCCCAGTATCGGTTCCTGCCCGGGGTCGAGCGGCTGACCCCGCCCGGCCAGGTGCCCCCCGAGCCCGAGCTGCTGGTCTGCTTCGACACCGGCTCCGTCGACCGGCTCGGCAGCCTCGCCGGGACCTTCAAGCGCGCCAAGCGGACCCTGGTGGTCGACCACCACGGCTCCAACGACAGCTTCGGTGACATCAACCTGATCGACCCGGCCGCGCCGGCCAGCGCCGTGCTCTGCCGCGAGCTGCTGCGCCGTCTCGGCCTGCCGCTGGATGCGGAGATCGCCACCGACCTCTACACCGCGCTGGTGACCGACACCGGCCGCTTCCAGTACCAGTCGACCGTGCCTGAGACGCACGAGCTGGCAGCAGAGCTGCTGGCCGCCGGGGTCAGGCAGTACGACGTCTCCAAGGCGGTCTTCGAGACCAACGACATCCGCTACCTGCGGCTGCTCGGCGAGGTGCTCGGTCGGATCACCCAGGTGCCCGAGGTCTCGCTGGTGTGGGCCGTCGTGACCCGCGACGACCTCGACGCCCACGGCATCGGCATGGACGCGACCGAGGGGCTGATCGACGTGGTCCGCACCGACGGCGCCAGCGACGTCGCCGCCGTCCTCAAGGAGCAGCCCGAGGGCGGCTTCAAGGTGTCGCTGCGGTCCAAGGGCGCGACCAACGTCGCCCAGGTCGCCGGCCGCTTCGGCGGGGGCGGGCACGCGCTCGCCTCCGGGTTCACCTCGCGGCGGAACGCCGCCGACACCGTCGCCCAGATCGTCGCCGCCCTGGCCGAGCAGCGCGCCGCCGCCAACGGCGAAGGCGCCGCGGCGACCGGCGCCACCGCCGACGAGCGCCAGACCGCCCAGAGCGAGGTGGCCTCCAGACGGTGAGCGATGTGCTCGATGGGGTCCTCGTCTGCGACAAGCCGGCCGGGATGACCTCGCACGACGTGGTCGCCAAGATTCGCCGGCTCGCCCGCCAGCGGCGGGTCGGGCACGGCGGGACCCTCGACCCGCCGGCCACCGGCGTGCTGGTGATCGCGCTAGGCCGCGCGACCAGGCTGCTCCCGTTCCTGCCGATGGAGCCGAAGCGCTACGTCGCCGAGATCGCCTTCGGCGCCGAGACCGACACGCTCGACGCCGCCGGCACGGTCACCGCGACCGCACCGGCCGACGGCGTCGACGAGCGGTCGTTGCGGAGCGTCCTGGAGCGGTTCCTCGGCCCGCAGCGCCAGATCCCGCCGATGGTCTCCGCCCTCAAGCAGGGCGGCGAGCGCCTCTACGCCAAGGCCCGCCGGGGCGAGACCGTCGAGCGCGAGCCGCGCCCGATCACCATCCAGGCCCTGGAGCTGCTGGGCTTCCAGCCGGGACCGCACCCGCTGGCAACGGTCTCGGTGACCTGCTCGGGCGGCACCTACGTCCGCGTGCTCGCCGCCGACGTCGGCAGGGCGCTCGACACGCTTGCGCATCTGGCCAACCTGCGCCGCACCGAGGTCGGCGCCTTCACCGAGCGGGAGGCGCACACCCTCCGCGAGCTGGAGGCGATGCCGAACCTCGACAGCGTGCTGATCGACCCGGCCGCTGCGATGCGGTCGGTGTCGGTCCGCGCGCTCAGCGAGCGCGAGGCCGCGGCGCTGTCGACCGGCCAGAGCCTCGGCCCGAGCGGCGTCGGCGACCCGGTCGCGGCGGTCGGGCCGGACGGCCGGCTGGTCGCGGTCATCCAGGACGGCGACGGACGCGCCCGCCCAAAGGTCGTGCTCGGGTGACCGCCCGCCCCTGCACCTACATCGGCCTCGGCCAGGTGCCCGCCGACCTGGGCCCGACCGCGGTCACCATCGGCGTGTTCGATGGCGTCCACCGTGGTCACCAGGCGCTGCTGCGCCGGGTGGTCGACGAGGCGGCGTCGAAGGGCCTGGTCCCTGGGGCGATCACCTTCGACCGGCACCCGCTCAAGGTGGTCCGGCCGGGGAGCGACCCCAAGATGCTGTCCACCCTCCGCGAGCGGGTCGAGCTGCTCGGGTCCTGCGGCATGGAGTTCGTGCTGGTGCTGCCGTTCACCCGTAAGCTGTCCCAGATGGCCGCGGAGGAGTTCGCGATCAAGGTCCTGATCGAGGCGGTCTCGGCGCGGGTGATCGTGGTGGGCGAGAACTTCCGCTTCGGCCACCGGGCGGCCGGCGACGCCCGCCTGATCGCCGAGCTTGCCGGCCCGCGTGGGGTCGAGGTCGTCCCGCTCGGGCTCGACGCCGACGCCGGCGAGGCGATCTCGTCGACCCGGGTCCGCAGCGCCCTGGCCGAGGGCGACGTCCACACGGTGTCGCGGCTGCTGGGGCGGCCGTTCACGGTCGAGGGGCGCGTGACCGTCGGCGCCAAGCGGGGCCGGCTGCTCGGCGTGCCGACCGCCAACCTCGAGGTCCCATCGGGGCTGCTGCTGCCCGCGAAGGGAATTTACGCAGGTCACCTGCAGGTTAGAACCAGTATGGCCGACGGCGGTGGCGGTGGCGCCGGTGCCGCCGGTGGCGTGCTCGGCCCGCCGCTCCCGGCGGTGTCCAACGTCGGCGACATTCCCCAGTTCGGCGGCAAGGAGCTCCGGGTCGAGACGCACGTCCTGGATTTCGACGGCGACCTCTACGGCCGGCGGGTCCGGGTCTGGTTCGAGCACCGGCTCCGCGACGAGGTGGTGTTCCCCGACGTTGCGGCGCTGGTCGAGCAGATGCGCGACGACATCGCCCGCAGCCGGAGGCTGCTCGGCGCCTGAATCGCGGCGCAATTCACGACAGTGCTAACCTTACGCGGGTGGCTGGGCCATTCAGGTCCGGCGACCGCCCGGGATGCGGGACAGCGCGACCGATCGCGCGGCCCCCGGGCAGAATCCGCATCGGAAAGGAAGAGGCAAACGGATGCTGGTCAAGGACGAGAAGACCAAGATCATCACGGAGTACGCGACCAAAGAGGGCGACACCGGGTCGCCCGAGGTCCAGGTGGCCATCCTGACGCGCAGGATCAACACGCTCACCGAGCACCTGCGGGTCCACAAGCATGACCACCACTCGCGTCGCGGTCTGCTCCAGATGGTTGGCCGCCGCCGCCGGCTGCTCCGATACCTCCAGAGCACGGACGTCTCCCGCTACCGGGCGTTGATCGAGCGGCTCGGACTGCGCCGCTGAACTGGACGGGTCCGGCGGTGTGGGGCGGGCCGGAGCGAGGCGACGCAGCGCTGCGGCCGCGGGGAAGGTGATGCCCTTGGCATGGTGACCGGCACGCGCGGGAGAGGTTGGCCAGCCTGGTCGTGTCAGTTGTCAGTGGTGAGCCCTGGAGCTTGGCTTCCAGGTCTTTCGACTGGGAACTGGCGCGTGGTGGCCGTCCGGTCTCTGATGCCGCTCCCTCCGCCGTCGTGCCGTCCCCCGGCCACCCGCACCATGCAGGCCGACCGAGCAAGCGCTTCGGGAAGCGCGCGGTGACCGGGACGGGTCCGAAGACCCGCACTGGCGGGTACCGGCATTTCGCGCGCCACGCGCGCGGCAAGAAAGAAGGAGAAGGAAGACTTCATGGCAGTTCATCGTATTCAAGGTTCCGTCGGCAATCGTGAGATGTATTTCGAGACCGGCAAGCTGGCAAATCAGGCCGGCGGCGCGGTCATCGTCGGAATCGGCGAGACCCAGGTCCTGGTGACCGCGACCGCGGGAAAGTCCCCGAAGGAGCAGCTCGACTTCTTCCCGCTCACGGTCGACATCGAGGAGCGAATGTATGCCGCCGGCAAGATCCCCGGCGGTTTCTTCCGTCGTGAGGGGCGTCCATCCGAGACCGCCATCCTCACGGCCAGGCTCGTGGACCGGCCCCTGCGGCCGTCGTTCCCCAAGGGCCTCCGCAACGAGATCCACGTGATCGCGACGATCGTCTCCGCCGACATGGAGAACAACCCCGACGTGCTGTCGATCAACGGCGCCTCCATGGCTGTGATGCTGGCGGGGATCCCGTTCTCCGGGCCGGTCGGGGGCGTCCGCCTCGGCCGCCGCGGCGGCGAGTGGATCGTCAACCCCACCTTCCAGGAGCTGGAAGAGTGCAGCTTCGATATGGTCGTCGCCGGCCGGCAGAACGACGCCGGCTCGGTCGACATCCTCATGGTCGAGGCCGAGGCGACCGAGAACGCCATCCGCCTGATGGAGGACGGCGCTCCCAAGCCGAGCGAGGAGGCTATCGGCCTCGCGCTCGAGCTGGCCAAGCCGCACATCGCCACCGCCTGCGAGCTCCAGCGCGAGCTGCTCCGCCAGGCCGGCAGCCAGCAGCGCGAGTTCCCGCTGTTCTCCGAGTACGGCGACGAGGTCGCCGAGGCCGTCCGCCGGGTGGCCGAGGAGCGGGTCCGCGAGGCGATCACCATCGCCGACAAGGCCGAGCGTGAGGCGCTGCTCGACGAGCTCAAGGCCGAGACCGTCGAGCGGGTCACCGAGGAGCTGGGCGAGGCGATCGCCGGGCGCGAGCGCGAGCTCCCGGCCGCGTTCCGGTCGCTGACCAAGGAGCTGGTGCGCCAGCGCATCGTCAAGGAGAGCAAGCGGATCGACGGGCGCGGCCCGCGCGACATCCGCCCGCTGTCCGCCGAGGTCGGCATCCTGCCCCGCGCCCACGGCTCGGGGCTGTTCCAGCGGGGCGAGACCCAGGTGCTGAACATCACCACCCTGGGCATGGTCCGCATGGAGCAGATCATCGACACGCTCGACCCCGAGGACCGCAAGCGCTACATCCACCACTACAACTTCCCACCGTTCTCGACCGGCGAGACCGGGTTCATGCGCGGCCCCAAGCGCCGCGAGATCGGTCACGGCGCGCTCGCCGAGCGGGCGCTGCTGCCGGTGATCCCCTCCCGCGAGGACTTCCCCTACACGCTGCGGCTGGTCAGCGAGGTGCTGTCGTCCAACGGCTCGACCTCGATGGCCTCGGTCTGCGCGTCGACGCTGTCGCTGATGGACTCGGGCGTGCCGATCAAGGCGCCGGTCGGTGGCATCGCCATGGGGCTGGTCGCCGAGGGTGGTGAGTACGTCACCCTGACCGACATCCTCGGCGCCGAGGATGCCTACGGCGACATGGACTTCAAGGTAGCGGGCACCCGTGAGTTCGTCACCGCGCTCCAGCTCGACACCAAGCTCACCGGCATCCCGAGCGAGGTCCTGATCAACGCGCTGACCCAGGCGCGCGACGCCCGCATGGTGATCCTCGACGTGATCCAGCAGGCGATCGACCACCCGCGCGACCAGATCTCGATGCTCGCCCCGCGGGTCCACATCGAGCAGATCCCGGTCGCCAAGATCGGCGAGCTGATCGGCCCCAAGGGCAAGCGGATCAACGAGATCCAGTCCACCTCGGGCGCCGAGATCTCGATCGAGGACGACGGGCGCGTGTTCATCGGCGCCACCGACGGCCAGCAGCTCGAGACCGCGCTGCGCATGATCCGGGAGCAGATGAACCCGGTCATGCCGCAGGTCGGCGAGCGCTACCTCGGCACGGTCGTCAAGACCACCACCTTCGGCGCCTTCGTGTCGCTCACACCGGGCAAGGACGGCCTGCTGCACATCTCCAAGCTGGGCAAGAAGGGCCAGCGGGTGCGCGCGGTCGAGGACGTGGTCAACGTCGGCGACAAGGTGCTCGTCGAGGTCACCGAGGTCGACCGTCAGGGTCGCATCTCGCTGAAGCTGGCCGACGAGGACCAGGGCGAGACCACCCAGACCGCGGCGTCCAGCGCCTCCGGCGAGGGCGGCGACGACGACGGAGGCCGCTGAGCGGATGGAGACCGGCACCTACGAGCGCACCGAGCTGCCGAGCGGCCTGCGGATCCTGACGGAGCGCATGCCGACGGTCCGCTCGGCCGCGCTCGGGATCTGGACCGGCGTGGGGTCTCGCGACGAGACCCCACGCCTGGCCGGCGCTTCGCATTACCTCGAGCATCTGCTGTTCAAGGGCACCAAGCGCCGGACGGCCAGGGACATCGCCGAGGTGATGGACGCGGTCGGCGGTGAGACCAACGCCTTCACCGCCAAGGAGTACACCTGCTTCTACGCGCGGACGCTCGACCGCGACCTGCCGCTGGCGGTGGACGTGCTGGTCGACATGCTGCGCGACTCCAAGATCGCCAAGGCCGACGTCGAGGCCGAGCGCACGGTCATCCTCGAAGAGATCGGGATGCACAACGACGCGCCCGACGACATCGTCCACGACCTGTTCGCGGAGGTACTGCTCGGCGGCCATCCGCTCGGCAGGCCCGTGCTCGGCACGGTCGACTCGATCACCGGCATGAGCCGCGACGCCGTGGCGCGCTACTGGAGGCGCCACTACGTGCCCGGCAACCTGGTGGTCGCGGCGGCCGGGAACTGCTCGCACGACGAGGTCGTCGAGCTGGTCGGCGCCGCGTTCGACGGCGCCGAGGGCGGCCGGCTCGAGCCGGCGGCGGCACGCAAGGAGCCCCGCATCTACGGCGGCGTTCAGGTGCGGCACAAGCCCACCGAGCAGGCCCACGTGGTGCTCGGGACCCGCGGGCTGTCCCGGTCGGACCCGCGCCGCTTCGCGCTCGGCGTGCTCAACATCGCCTTCGGCGGCGGCATGAGCTCGCGGCTGTTCCAGGAGGTCAGGGAGCAGCGCGGGCTGGTCTACTCGATCTACTCGTATGCGACGCAATACACCGAGACCGGGTCGTTCTCGATCTATGCGGGCACCGCGCCCAAGCGGGTCCACGAGGTGCTCTCGATCGTCAGCGAGGAGCTCGACCGGGTGATCGCCGACGGTCTCACCGAGGAGGAGCTGGAGCGGGGCAAGGGCCACCTCAAGGGCTCGCTGGTGCTCGGGCTCGAGGACACCTCGGGCCGCATGTCGCGGCTCGGCAAGTCCGAGCTGACCAGCGGCGAGATCCTCTCGATCGACGAGATCGTCCGCCGGGTCGACGAGGTCAGCGACCACGACGTCCGCGCCGTTGCCAAGGAGATCCTCGGCACCGGACCGCGCTCGCTCGCGGTGATCGGCCCGTTCGACGAGGAAGGCTTCGAGCGGTACGTCACGTGAGCGATGCGCGGCTGTCGATCTGCGTGTTCTGTGCCTCGGCGTCCGGCCTCGACGAGGTCTACCTCGAGAGCGCGCGCCTGCTCGGCAAGGAGATCGGCCGGCGCGGCCACCGCCTGGTCTACGGCGGCGGCAACGTCGGCCTGATGCGCGAGGTCGCCGCCTCGGTCCACGACGCCGGCGGCGAGGTCTTCGGGGCGATCCCGCGCTCCCTGGTCGAGCGCGAGCTGGCCTACGGTCCCGCCGACGAGCTGGTGGTGACCGAGACACTTCGCGAGCGCAAAGCCGAGATGGACAACCGGGCCGACGCCTTCGTGGCGCTGCCCGGCGGCTTCGGGACCATGGAGGAGCTGCTCGAGGTGCTGACCCTGCGGCAGCTCAACCTCCACGACCGCCCGATCGTGCTGGTCAACGTCAACGGCTTCTGGGACCCGTTCCTGGCGATGGTGCGGGAGATCACCGGACAGGGGTTCGCGCGGGAGGGCGAGGGCTCGCTGTTCGTGGTGGCCGCCACTTCCGAGGAGGCGGTCGACCTGGTCGAGGCCGCCGCCAATGGCGACGGGCCCGGGCGCCCGCCGCCCTCCGAGGCGCTCGCCGAGGACTGGACCGCCGAGCCGGCCTGAGCGTCCGGCGGCTGCGTCGGTCCTCGCCGGAGGGAAACGAGCCCCGAAACGATCAGAGCCCACCCTGGTGGGGTGGGCTCCGGTGCCGGGCGGCCGGCTACTCCGTAACGGCGCGAACGTTGGCGGCCTGAGGGCCCTTGGGGCCCTGGGTGACCTCGAACTCGACGGTCTGGCCCTCCTCAAGGGTTCGGTATCCGCTCGACTGGATGGCGCTGAAGTGCACGAACACATCCTCGCCCTCGGGCGGCCGGATGAATCCGTAACCCTTCTCGGAGTTGAACCACTTGACGGTTCCAACGGTCATGATGCTTTGTCCCTCCCTCCCTCAACTTGGAGGTGTCGTACAACGTCACGGCAACCTCTGCCGTTGACGGCAAGGGACAAGCTCGACTGCGGGCTGCGAAGCCAAACGTTGAACCTCTGCGAGGCGGAGAGTAGCACAACAGGTCTTGACCATCCCGTTCTGTTTGCATTCACTCCAGCCAGCGAACCCGCCCGCCGCCCCAAGGAAAGCAAATGGACCCAGCCTCGGAGGTCGTCGTCTCGTACGTCCGCGAGGACGCTGAGTGGGTTGAAGCTCTGGTCGAGCGCCTGGAGCGGTCGGGGATCATGGTGCACCGCAGCGAGGGTGTCCGGCCGGAGTCCATCCCGGCCGGCGTGACGCACATCATGGTGCGGTCCAGTAGCTGGCCGCTCGAGGTGTTGTCCGAGCTTGGAAGCACAGCGGGTCGCGAGGTGGCGGTGCTGGTCGGCAACCTGAGGGTGCCGCCGCTCCCCTCGGCGCTGCCGATCGTCCGCTTCTCCGGCGACGACGGCCCCGGCGACCAGCGTGCCTTCGAGCTGCTGCTGACGCTGGCACGGATGCGGCCAGGGTTGTCGAACCTGCCGCCGGAGTCGCTCCGGGGCCCGATCCGGGACCACGAGCTCGACGAACTGGTCGAGTTCCTCGAACCGCCGACCCCCGAACGCCGCGCCGCGATGATCACCGGCCCGCCGGGGATCGGCAAGACCAGCCTGGCCCGCTACCTCGCCCACCGGCTCGGCGACCGGTACCCGGACGGCCGGCTGTTCTGCAGCGTCGGCACGCGCCCCACCGAGCAGCCGATCCGCCTGCTGCTGGACGCGCTCGGGGTGCCCCGCTCGGAGCTGTTCGAGCCGCGGGACGTCCAGGTCGAGGCGTACCGGACACTGACCGCCGGGCGACAGATCCTGGTCGTGATGGACGCCGTCAGCGATCTGGGCCGGGTGACCGACCTGCTTCCGGCGGCACCTGGCTCGGCGGTGGTGGTCACCGGCCGGCACGAGCCTGACGGCATGGAGGTACTGACCGGCTGGGCGACGAAGGTCGTCAACCTGGAGCGCCTCACGCAGGTGCAGGCCCTGCTGCTGCTGGAATGGGAGCTCGGCGCCGAGCGGGTCGAGGCCGAGCGCGAGGCGATCGCCGCGGCGCTCGGCCAGCTCGAAGGCGCGCCGATCCTGGTGGCGCTGCTGGCGCTGCAGATGCGCGAGCACCCCGAGCTGGACGTCGGCGCGGTGCTGACCCAGTTCGTGGTCCCCAGCGGCGAGTCGGGCGCCACCCGCCTCGGAACCGGGCTGGAGCGCGTCTACGACGACCTGGCCGGGTCCGACCGCCGGCTGTTCCGGCGAATGGAGCTGCTGCTCGACCCGGAGGTCGAGGTCGGCCTGGCGGCGACCCTGGTCGACGTCCCGCTGGAGGACGCCGAGGCGACCCTGGGACGCCTGGTCGAGGCGCAGCTCGCCGAACCGACTGGGGAGGGTCGCTACCGGGTCCGGGACCTGGTGCGCGACCTGGCGCAGGCACGGCTGAACGCGGAGGAGAGCGCCGACGACCGGCGCACCGCGCTCAGGCGCGCCCTTCGCTGGCTGGCGATCCGCGGTCATTACGAGCCCGACTCCCGGATCGCGCGGGACTTCTGGACCGCGGACGACACCCTCGGCTACGGGCAGTACGCCGACGCCATCGCCTCGTTCATCCGTCATCAGGAGACCCGCCCGCCGCTGACGATCGGGGTCAAGGCCCCCTGGGGGGCCGGCAAGACCTCGCTGATGCGGATGGTCCAGGAGCGGCTCGACCCGCCCTCCGACCGGGCCACCTGGACGCCCACGCGGCTCCGGCTGAGCGGCCGGTCCCGCCGCTCGCTCGCCGACGACGGGCCGCTGAGCGTCTCGGCCCCAGAGCGCAGGCGCGGCCGCTCGCGCGCCACCGCATCGGGACAGAGCCAGGCGGAGCAGCCGGTGACCGTCCTGGAGTTGCTGCGGCGCGCGACCCGCGGACCGGGGGCCAGTGAGGCCGACCTCGAGGCGCTCGGCGTCGAGCCGCCGGCCAGCGAGCGGCTCGGCCAGCGGCGCGACTGGCGCCCGACCGTCTGGTTCAACCCGTGGATGTACCAGAGCGGCGAGCAGGTCTGGGCGGGCCTCGCCCACGAGATCATCACCCAGGTCAGCGGCCGCATGGAGCCGGGCGACCGCGAGCGATTCTGGCTGGAGCTGAACCTCCGCCGGGTCGACCGCCAGGCGGTGCGGCGGCGGATCTACCGCCTGCTGGCCGAGCGCTTCCTGCCGCTGGCGCTCACCCTCGGCGTCGCGATCCTGGTGGTGGCCGCGATGGGAATCGTCGCCTGGCTGCTGCCGGATACCAGGCACGTGCTGCGGCCGCTGACGGCGACGCTGCTGTCGCTGGGGACGCTCGGCACGCTGGTCGACGGCGTCCGGCGCGGCCTGGGGTTCTTCGGCGAGGAGGCCGCCGGCCAGTTCCGCAGGCTGGTGGGGGAGCCGAGCCTCACCGGCACCAGGAAGCTGCTCGACGAGCAGGCGAGGGGCTCGTTCGACGAGCTCGTGCGCGACCCCGGCTACCAGGCGCGGCTGGGCTTCCTGTACCTGGTGCAGACGGACATGAAGCGGGTGCTGGACCTGGTCGCGACCGAGCGGCGGCCGCTGGTGGTGTTCGTCGACGACCTCGACCGCTGCTCGCCCAGCACGGTCGCGCAGGTGATCGAGGCGATCAACCTGTTCCTGGCCGGCGAGTTCCCGAACTGCGTGTTCGTGCTCGCGGTCGAGCCCGCGGTGGTGGCCGCGCACGTCGAGGTCGCCTACAAGGAACTGGTCACCAGCCTCGGCGGCAAGCCGCACGGCGGGAGGTCGTCGCTAGGCTGGCGCTTCCTGGAGAAGATCGTGCAGCTTCCGCTGAGCCTGCCGCTGCCGGTCGGCTCCGGCGGCATCGACCGCTACCTCGACTCGCTGCTCGGTCCCGGGGGCCCTGAGCCGGACGAGGGTCTCGGCAAGCGGCCGCGCGGGGTGGGGGCCGCGGGCGGCGCGGGCGCAGGCGGCAAAGAGGGCGCGGGCGGTGCGGGGGATGCGGCGGGCGCGGGGGGCCTGGGCGGCACCGGGGATTCGCGGGCCGCCGTCAGCGGCGACAATGCGGCCGCGACCCAAGGCGTCGTCGAGTCGAACGCGGGGACCGGCGTCCCCCTCGCGCGCGAGGGGCTGCGGATGGACCTGGTGCGGCGCATCGAGGACGCGATCCGGAGCGGCACGCCCACCGCCGAGAACCTGGCGCAGGCCGCGCGAGACGCGCAGGCCCAGATCGTCGGGGAGGTGCCCGACGGCGTCCTGCTGCCCGAGGCGCTGGAGGCGGCCAACCGCGTCTTCGTCGAGCTCTACAGCGACGCGGACTCGCGCGACGCGATCGAGGAGGCGCTGCCGAAGCTCGACTCCGCCAACCCCAGAGAGATCAAGCGATTCATCAATTTGTTCCGCTTCTACACCTTCGTGGCGCAGCAGGACCGGCTGCGGGGGGTGCTCGCGCCCGACGGTCCCGAGATCGCCAAGCTGGCGGTACTGGCGATCCGCTGGCCGCACCTGCTCAACGCGCTGGGCGCGCGCCTGGCGATCGACGGCGCTCCCAGCGCGCTCGCCCACCTGGAGCGACACGCCCGGGCGATTGCCAGTCAGGCTGCTAATGCGACCGCCGCGGAGGCCGCCGAGGCCAACGGCAAGCCCAGCAAGCCCAGCAAGCCCGGGAAGCCCGACAACTGGGAGGAGGCGCTGGCCGCGGCTGGGCTGGCCGACGGCGCGGTCTCCGCGGGCGCGCCCTCCGTCGCCGATCGTCTCTGGGTCGAGGAGCTCCGCGGCTTTCTCGCCTCGGAGCCGTCGATCGCGAAGGCGTCCGAACGGCTGCTGTGACCGCGGCGCGGGTGGAGCGCTAGCGGAACGGCTGCTGTGACCGCGGCGGGGGTGGAGGGCTAGCGGGTCGAGTCGTCCTTGCCGTACTCGATTCCGATGCTGCGGTCCGGCACGATCGCGTGGTAGCGGCCGAACTCGTGCAGGCCGACCGACTCCGCGACCTTCGCCGACGCGTAATTGTCGGGTGCGTGGTTGTAGAGGACCGCGCGGCCCTGCGCCAGCACCGCGCGGGCGGCGGCGGCGACCACCGACCGGGCCAGGCTGCGCCCGCGGGCCCGCTCCGCCGTGCCGACCGAGATCTCGCGGACGCGGTCGTCGTAGCGCTTCAGCACCGCGGTCGACAGCACGCTCCCGTCGCTGTCGAGCACCACCCACGCCTCGCCCGTGAAATGGCCGATCACCCAGTCGGGCAGGCGCGGGTCCGACGCGTCGAGCAGGGTCACCTCGTGGACGGGCGGCGGGATCGCCACGCCGGTCCGGGCCACCCCGGAGAACAGGTGCCCGCGCAGCGCGGCCGCGGCCTCCTCGAGCGCGGGCAGCAGGTGCGCCGGGTCGGTCAGCCGGCTGCGCAGAAGGTTCGCGTGCTGCGGCGCCACGGCGAGCACCGCGCTGCCCTGCCGGCTGAACGCCCGCACGGGCAGGCTCGGGTGCTGCACCTCCGCGACGGCGATCTCGCCCGGCACCAGCCGGTCCATCGGCAGCCCGTAGCGGTCGGAGAGCACCGCCAGCACCACCGCTTCGTTGTCAACGGGCGCGAGCATGAGGCAAGGGTAACTCCGGCGCGTGGCTGCGCGCCCGTCTTGGGACCAGCAGGAGGCATATGGCCGCCAATGCCGCTCCGGCGGCGTACGGGACCGGTATGCCGATGCGCTGGAACGCGAAACCGCCGGCAAGCGGACCGACCACCCGGGCGAGCCCCCCGGCGGCCTGCTGCAAGCCGAGCGCCCCGCCGCGCCGCGAGGCCTCCACCGTGCCCGCCACCGACGACGACAGCGTCGGCGTGATCAGCCCCTGTCCGGCCGTCAGCGCGAGCAGGGCGGGGACCAGCATCGCCCAGGTCCGCGTCATTGCCAGCAGCGCCAGCCCCAGCGCGTTGAGCCCGAGGCCGAGCCGCAGCGCGCCCAGCTCGCCGAGCCGGCGCACGGCCGGGGCGACCAGGCCGGCGTTGGTCAGCACCACCGCGAGCCCGATGCCCGCGAACACCGCCCCGGTCGAGGCCAGCCGCAGGTCGAGCCGCCGCTCCCCGAACAGCGCGAAGGTCGCCTCGAACGCGCTGAACGCCACCAGCGAGGTGAACGCCACCACCAGCAACCGCACCAGTCGCTTCCTTCGCATGGGCCCCTCGTCCACCTCGCCGCCCGTCGCGCCGTCCCGGTCGAGCGGGTCGGCCCACTCGGCGTTCCCGGGGTCCCGGTCGGCGCCACGGTCGGAGCCACCGCCGGGCCACTCGGCTCCACGGTCGGCGCCACGGTCGGCGCCACGGCCTGGCCACTCGGCGCCGCCACGGCCGGATCCACGATCGGGCCACTCGGCGCCGCCACGGCCGGCGCCACGGGCGGGTGCGCCGTCGCGACCCCGCCACTTCTGGCCCGCCGCCCCAGCGGGAACGGCGGCGCCGCGGGTCTCCGGAACGGCGGCAACGGCGGCGCCGCGGGTCTCCGGGAGGCGGACCACCGCGACCACGGCGTTGCAGGCGGCCAGCGCCGCCGCGACCAGGAACGGGGTGCGTGGACCGCCGAGGGCGGCCAGCGCGCCGATGGCCGGACCGGCGACGAACCCGAGCCCGAACGCCGCGCCGATGAAGCCGAGCAGCCGCGGCCGCTCGGACTCCTCGGCCAGGTCGGCGACCGCCGCCTGCGCGACCGCCACGCTGCCACCTGAGATCCCGTCGATCGCGCGGCCGAGGAACACCAGCGCCAGGCTCCCTGCCAGCCCGGTCACGAGGCTGCCGACGGCGGTGCCGACCAGCGACAGGATCAGGACCGGTTTGCGCCCGATCCGGTCGGAGAGTCTTCCCAGCAGCGGTGCGCAGACGAGCTGGAAGGCCGAGTAGGTGGCGACCAGGGCGCCGATCGTGCCGGGGCTGGCGCCGAACCGCTCCGCCCAGAGCGGCAAGATCGGGAGGACGATCCCAAAGCCGATGAGGTCGATGAGCACACAGCCCCATACCGCGCCAAATCCGGCGGGAAGACGGGTGCGCCGACCGGCGACGGCGTGCTCCCGCCCTCGGGCCATAGGCGTGCTCCTCGGCAGATGCTCGGCTGGTTGGTACCAAGATGTGAACTTCGTGGATCCGAGTTTGAATCCACGCTTGGAGTCTAATACATATACCGACAAATCGTCGGCATGCTTTGGTCCCTTGAGTTGAAACGGCGGGCGCCATCCCGGCGCTTCTTGGTAGAGCCCCTCGTTACGAATGGGATAAGGCAGGGCAAGATCTCCGCCTGAGACGGCCATGACGGGCAGTTCGGCAATCTCCGCGGGGCCGATCACGGTATCCTGACACGCCGTCTGGGTTGCGGAGCAGGGAGGCGAACAAGCCATGCGGGTCGGAGTGCTGGGAGCGTCCGGACGGATGGGCCGCGCGAGCTGCCGTGCCGTCCTCGGCTCCGGCGACCTCGAGCTGGTCGCCGCGGTCGCGCGCTCCAGCGCGGGGACCCGGCTCCACGAGCTGATCGCCGAGGCGCCGGAGTCGCTTCAGGTCCACGCCACTTCGGCGGACCTGCTGGAGGCCAAGGCCGAGGCGGTGATCGACTTCTCGGCGCCCGAGGCGACCATGGAGGCCGCCCGGGTGCTGCTGCCGGAGGGCGTCCACCTCGTTTCGGGGACCACCGGGCTGTCGCCCGAGGCGATGGACGAGCTCGGCACGCTCGCCGGCGACCGCGCCAACGGCAACATCGTCTGGGCGCCGAACTTCGCGCTCGGCGCCGTGCTCGCGCAGCGCTTCGCCACCATCGCCGCCCGCTACTACCCCGACGCCGAGGTGATCGAGCTGCACCACGCTGGGAAAGCGGACGCCCCGTCGGGCACCGCCTTACGGACCGCCCGGTCGATGGCCTCGGCCAGGGACGCTTCGCGGCCCGGCTCGGTGCGGCCGGGGCGCGAGCTGGTCACCGGCGCCAGGGGCGGCGAGGTCGAGGGCGTCCGGGTCCACTCGGTGCGGCTGCCCGGCCTGGTCGCCCACCAGGAGGTCATCTTTGGCGGCCAGGGAGAGCTGCTCACGCTGCGTCACGATTCGCTCGACCTGTCGAGCTTCATGCCCGGCGTGCTCATGTCGGTCCGTGCCGTGCCGGGTCGGCCTGGCCTGACGGTCGGCCTCGAGCCACTGCTGGACCTCGAGTGACCATGGCCAGCCAGCCGGCGTACTGGGTCGAGGAGTTCGACGACCGCGAGCGGGCGCGGCTCGAACCGTACTTCACCAACACCGACCGCCCGGTGTTCGCGCTGCGGAACCTTCCGGAGGTGGTCAAGGGCGCCCTGTTCGCGCGCTACTCCCGCAGCGGCAAGAGCCTGCGGCGCCTGTTCCTCGACGAGTTCTACGACCAGGTCGCCGAGGAGCGGCCGCCGGTCGACTCCACGGTCGGCGAAGAGCGGGCGACCCGCTTCTACCGCCGGGTGCTCGACGAGTACGGCGACGACTCGGTCGCCCAGCTCGCCGGCGCGCACGTCGCCTGCGAGCAGGCGTCGAACCTGCTGACCAAGGCGCTCGAGTGGGGGCGGCTCGCCGCCTACATGGAGCAGTCCACGCGCTACCAGACCTACACCGACCAGCCGGGCGGCCGCTGGCGCTACCACCTCGACCCCGACGTCGACGCCGACCCCGAGCTCGGCGTGGAGTACCGGCGGGTGCTCGACGGCGTCTTCGCCACCTACGCCGAGCTGGTGCCCGCGATGATCGACCACCTCGGCACCACCCTGCCGCCGGAGCCGGGGGTCGACGAGGCGGCCTGGCGCCGCGCGGTCAGAGCGCGCGCGCTCGACGCGCTGCGAGGCATGCTCCCGGCGGCGACCACCGCCAATCTCGGCATCTTCGCGAGCGGCCAGGCATACGAGGCGCTGCTGCTGCGCCTGCGCGCCAACCCGCTGCCCGAGGCGCGCAGCTACGCCGAGCTCTTGTTGCACGAGCTGCGGCAGGTGATCCCCAGCTTCCTCGAGCGGGTCGACCTGCCCGACCGGGGCGGGGCGTGGGTCCACTACCTCGCCGAGACCGCCGAGGAGACCACCAAGACCGTCGACGCGCTGCTCGGCGACCCCGCGCCGCGCGAGCAGGGGCCCTCTGTTCGGCTGGTCGAGTTCGACCCGGCGGGCGAGGACAAGGTCCTCACCGCGATCGCCTACCCGTCGATGCGCCTCGGCGAGGCGGAGGTCGCCAGGCGTGTGGCCGGCCTCGACGCCGACGAGCGCGCGCGGCTGCTCTCCGCCTACGTGGGCGATCGGACCAACCGCCGCCACCGCCCCGGCCGGGCGTTCGAGCGCGCCGTCTACACCTTCGACGTGGTCAGCGACTACGGCGCTTTCCGCGACCTCCAGCGCCACCGGATGTGCACCATCGTGTGGCAGCGGCTCACCCCGGACCTGGGCTTCGAGGTGCCCTCCGAGGTGGCCGCCGCCGGGCTCGGGGACCGCTACGCGGAACGCGTCGGCGAGCTCGCGGGGCTGTACCGGGCGCTGGAGCCGCGCTTCCCCGCGCAGGCGCCCTACGCGGTCAGCATGGCGCACCGGGTCCGCTACTCCATGACCATGAACGCCCGCGAGCTGATGCACCTCTCCGAGCTGCGGTCGTCGCCACAGGGACATCCGACCTATCGCGCGGTCGCGCAGCGGATGCACACCCTGATCGCCGAGCGCGCCGGTCACCACGGTCTCGCCGGCGCCATGCGGTTCGTTGTCCACGACGACGTCGAGCTCGGGCGCCTCGCGGCCGAGCAACGGTCGCAAGCGCGACGCACTGGAGGGCTGCCGGCCTGATCGGTACCCAGCGACAACGTCATGCCGCCCGCCGCCAGGACAATGGCGGCACCGTCGGCCTCTTCTTCGTCGGCCTGGTCCTGGTGCTGCTGTTCTCAGGTGCCGCCGCCGGCGTCATGGCCACGCGCACCACCGCGCCGGCCCCGACCACTACCATCGACCCCGCGTTCATCCGCGAGCGGTCCGAGGTCACCTCGCGTTTCTTCCAGATCATGAACGTGCGCGAGCGTGCGCTCACCAGTCGCAACCAGCGCCTGCTCACCACCATCTACACCCCCGACTCGCCCCAGCTCACCAAGGACCGGGACGAGATCAAGACCATGCTCAGCAAGAACGAGGTGTGGAAGGGCCTTCAGCTGCCGGTCCAGATCCTCAAGATGACCAAGGTCTCCGAACGGCACTGGACCGTCGTCGCCCTGCTCGGCCGCTCCGACGCCAAGCTCATGCTCGAGTCGGGCAGGCTCATCCGGGCGGTCCCCGGCAACCGCCAGGTCTACTGGTGCACCCTCCTCAAGGACCCCGCCAAGGGCTGGATCATCTCCAAGTTCGTCCCGCCCTGATCGAGGTCCGGCGCGGGGTGGGGGTCCAGCCCGGGGTCGGGTCGGTCAGGGGTTTGAGGACCGGCCCTGGTCGGGCGGCCGCCGTGGGGCGCCCCGCCTACCCCGTCGAGCCGCGGCGTCGGCTCCGGGGGAGTTGACGCTCGGTCTACCCCGTCGAGCCGCGGGGCCTGTGCTCCTCGTTCGGCGGCTGGTGGTCGCGGCGGCCGCGGAGGTCCAGGTCGTAGAGGCGCTTGGCGTTGCCGCCGAGGATCCGGCTGGTGAGGTCCTCGGCCGCCGCGTCGTCGAGGTCGCCGCGCTCGACCTCACCGCCGAGCACCGTCGCCAGGGCGCGCCGCCAGACCTTCGCCCCCCACCAGTGCATCTCGGGGAACGTGTGCCCGTCCGAAGCCGCCAGCAGCTTGCTGGCCGGGCAGAGCCCCAGCGCCTCGCGCACCAGGTCGGGCGCGAACGGCTCCGCCAGCGGGATCGCCAGCGACAGGTCGAGGTAGACCTGCGGATACGCGCCGGCCATCGCGGCCGCGCTGCCGACAAACGGGTAGCAGTGCAGGAGCACGATCGGGCAGGCTTCCGTCCGCGGGTCGTGCAAGAGCGGCCGCAGCATCGCCGGGTCGGCGAACGGCAGATGGATGTCCTCGTCGCCAAAGCCCGTGTGGAACTGGAGCGGGACCGACCAGAGCCCGGCGACCTCCGCCGCCCTGCGGGCCAGGAATGGGCCCAGCACCGGGTCGTCGAAGCGGCGTCCCTGTGCCGCAAGGTCGAGCCGCTCGAACGCGCCGCGGACCTCACCGACCCCGCTCGACTCCATGTGGAGCCCGGCACGGTAGGCGAGCACCGACTTGAGCGCGACCGCGCCGCCCTCGATCGCCTCGACGATGCGCTCCTCGAAGGCGTCCACCAGCCCGTTCAGCGTATCGGTCGCGGGCCCGCCCGCCGCGAGCAGCTCCTCGGCGACCGACTCGATGCGCACGATCTCGCGGACCGTCCGGTCGGCCTCACGCTCCAGGTCGGCCGGAAGCAGCGTGCCCGGGCCGCCATAGCCGGTGTCGACCAGCAGCGCCTCGATCCCCGCGTCATCCATCAGACGGCGCAGGTAGCCCTCCGGGTCGGCGCCGGCCAGATCGTCGCGCGCGGCGACCACGTCCCGCTCCGAGCTGGACTCCGCCTCGATGAGGCCGCGCAGCGCGGCGAGGAAGTGCCGGTAGCCCAGCAGGTCGATCACGTCCCGAGCCAGCACCCGCTCGTTGGTTGACTCGGTGAAGCAGCGCCGCCAGGAGGGCCACGGTCCCGAATCGGCCTTGGCCCAGGTCTCGATCACGCTGTGGCAGTGATGGTCGACGAACGCCGCCGCATACATCGTCACGCCTCCTCGTCGCGACCCCCGGCTGGCCGGTTGTCGCGCTCTCCGATTCGTCCCCCACGGCGCGAGACGCCTTCCCCGTCGTCGCGCCGCCTTCGGCTTGGTGCGTGATCGTTATTGTTGCTGCTTTCGTCAGCCTCCTTGTCCAGCCGCCGGGATGGCGCCCGTCGGTGCCGAAGACGCCTCGGTCCGCCGGCCGATGACGTACAACAGGGCGCCGACCAGCATCGACACCACCGCGATCCCGCCGACCCACCAGAACCAGGTCCCGTAGGAGATCTTGGCGCCGATGACCGTCACGGTGCCGCTGTCGTTCGAGATGAGCGGCGTCCACGAGCCGCTCAATGTCGAGATGATCCCGATCAAGGCCGCCAGCGCCCCGATCACCGAGCACGCCCAGAACACCGCCGGGTGCGCCAGCCGGCGAGCCGCGAACTGGGCTGCGTAGCGCCGCAGGATGATCAGCACGTCGATGAACAGCACCACCATCGAGACGCACCAGATCACCGTGACCCCGGCCTGGAGCACGTCGTAGACCTTGGTCTGGATGTCGACGGCGCTGCCCCCGCCGGCGGTGGCCGGCAGGATCACGAACGCCAGCAGCGTGAACAGCACGGCCAGGATCGTCTGCGCCAGTACGGCGACGTCGGGCACCTTGTTCGCGTTAACGTGGCTCATCGCCCGCGGCAGCCGCCGGTCGAGCCCGGACACGAAGATGAGGCGTGCGAACGAGTAGTTGTAGACGACCGTGATGAACAGGAAGAACCCCGCCAGGATCAGCGCCACCAGGTCGCCCCAGAATGTGCCGAGCGACAGCCGAACCGCCTCGGCCACCGCCGTGACCTGGGCCGAGCGGCCGTCGGCGGCCGGCACGGTCACCATCACCGACCAGGTCGCGATCAGGTAGGCGGCCATCACCGTGATCGACCCCCAGAAGAGGTACCTGGTGATCGACCGGGTGTTCTTGATCTCGACGCCCATGTTCAGCGGCACCTCGACCCCGAGGAGGGCGAGGATCACCAGCCCGAAGAAGGTCCAGTTGGTGAAGTTGATCCCTGTCGGCTTGCCCGGGTTCCAGGCAGATATCGCGGCCGGGTCGACCTCGGCGGCGCGACCGCGCGCCAGGTGGACGATGCCCGCGATCAGCATGAGCGCGATCGCGACGCCGTAGAGCACGAATACGAGGTTGACGATGTTCTGCGTGACGCGGAAGCGGAGCACCGCGAGGAATCCCGACAGCAGGATGAACGCGATGATGAGCAGACCCTGCACCTGGATGCTCCAGGATCCCACCGTATCGAAGACGAAACCGAGGTAGGCGAGCGTGATGGTGCCCGTCGCCACCATCACCAGCACTCCCGGCCACCAGGCGCAGAACCCGGCGAAGAACCCCCAGAAGGCTCCGAACGCCTTGTGCGTCCACAGGTAGATAGAGCCCTCGCCAGGGAACATCACCCCGAGCTGGCCGGTGACGATCGCGCTCGGGATGAGGAAGGCGATGAAGCCCAGGATCCACCAGCCGAATGCGGTCGGCCCGGCCGTTTGAATCACCGCCGCGTTGGTGATGAACAGCACGATCGCGGCGAAGATCGCCACCATGTCGAATGAGTTGAGGACCTTTGGAAGGATGCCGCCGGCGACCCGCTCGGAGAGCAGCTCACCGCTTTGGGCAGGCTCCACCGCTGCCATGATTCCTCCTCCAGCTCGGGCTCCATACCCCGGGAGGCGCTGGTCGAGGTTGCGCGACCGCGGGCATCGTAGCCCGCGGCCACGACACGAACCAGAGCTTTTGCTCCAGCTGTGGACAATGCTCTCAGGACTCGGGCGCCGGCCGAGCGTCGCGAGCCGCGGGTCGTTGCGGTGGAGAAGCGGAGGATCCATCGTGGTAGGGAGGTCGCCCACGCCTTGGGCCGATCGAGACGTGGAGGTCCCACAACTGGGGGCCAGGCCTGAATATCCTGCGGTCTCCCAGCCCGCGGACCAGGGAGCGTCGATGCCCAACAAGACTCGTGGCACGCGGGGAACGCCGCGGAGCCGTCAGCGGCCGCCCACGTCCGACCCTGATCAGGAGCCGTGGTGGCGACGCCGCGGGCTGCTGCTGGTCGCGCTCGTGACCAACGCGTTCTTCGGGGTCGTGTTGTTCAGCGTGCTGACGCGGTCCGGCTGCGCCGGGATGACCGGCGAGCAGTTGCGTGCCTGCCAGGCCAGAGAGAGCGTCAACGACGGCGCCGCCTTGATCATGCTCGCCTTCTTGTTGGTGATCGCCAACGTGGCCTTCGCCGTCCTCTACCTGTCCCGACGACGGCGATCCTCACGCGAGTCCCCGCAGCGCACCACCCGCCGGAACAGGTCCTCGTAGGCGTCGACCATCGGCCTGCCTGCCGGTCGCGGCAGGTCCGGGCTCGAGCGTGGACGACTCCGCCCGGTAGTCCTGTTAGCCGAGCCGGAGGGGCCGGTCGATCTCGAGTCGGTCGGCCACCTGTCTATTGCGAGCCGCACGGCGAGCAAGCTCCTCGGTCCGTTCGGGAGCATTCACCAGAGCCAGGCATTGCGCATGGCGCTCCACCAGGCAAATCTTCACCAGCTCGTCAACGAACGAGGGCGTGCTCGCCTGGAGCTCTGAGCAATCGACAACGACGGTGGTGTCCTCCAGGTTGGATGGAAGCTCCGCAGTCAGGTCCCGAGCTTGGTCTCTGCTGGAGACGAGCTTGGGTGTGGTCAGTGTCGGCATCGGACGCTCCACTTCCCCCCTCGCCTGGACCTACCGACCGGGCCGGCATGGCACTTTGGCACCCACGATCGTACCGCGAAGGCGTGACACGTTGTTGCTAGATACCCCATCGCGTGTGATCCATCGGCCGGCAGATCCACTTCGCACGTAGACGATCCCACCGAACCCCGTAACGCCCTCGACGATGTCGGGAAGCCCTTGCCCTCGATGTGGATCGTTAGTGCCGGACACGAACGGCTGGAGCGCCCGTTCAATCGCCTCTGTTTCAGTCATCGGGCCGTACCGGGGCCGCAATGATTCCTGGATGCCGATGCCGGCATCTCCGACGGCCATGATCACGTACTCGTCCGGCTGGCCGCGCCTGTAACACTGCGCTGCCATGTAGCCGCCAGCTGGGCAGTTGGCATGTTCAATGACGTTGTTGCCCAGTTCACCAGCCGCTTCGTAGATCTGTGTAACAAGGGCTCCATCCGCTTGATCGGCGAGCCGGTGCCAAAGGTACTCGCCGAGCTCCTCGCTGCCACGTGTGCTGTTGAAGGGCTTCAGCTCGATTAGGTTTCCGCGCTGGTCGCGTTCCTCGACGACCGGCAAGGGCGCATCCAGCTCAACGTCGGTTGCATCGAGCAATAGACCCAGGTACATCCGAGCTACGTACGCCGCGACATCGGGATTCTTGGGGACACGAAGCTCAACCTCTCGTCCAGCAAGTCTGGCCTCCAAGATGTGCGACGCGATACCCACAAGCCCGAACACGTCGATGAACTCGAACTCTGAAAGATCGATCGTCACCGGACTAGCGTCGGGGTCGGGGACAAGCGCGGCATCGAACGTGGACAAGCGGAGAGTGGCGCCCGATCGAATCGACATGCGCGGGAGTATCGCCCATCCGGATCACCCTGAGCGACCTCCTCACCTCACACCGGTAGAACCCCCGAGAAGGTCTACGCTCGTCGCCTCACTTTGCTACCGACCACAGAAGCGAGCATTGGCCTCGCGAATTTGGCCACCACGCCCATGACCTCTGTAGAGGTCATCTCCTCAACCCTATATAGGCGCCCTGGCTGACATCTTTCCGCTGGTCAGGGACCTCGCCGCTCAGAATTTCGTGAAGTGGTGGAAGCACTCGAACGCGGTGTCGTGCTGGGCGAAGGCGGCGACCTCGGAGCGCTTGACCGCCAGGTAGGCGGTCCGGCGCAGCGGCCCGAGGGCGTCCATCAGCAGCTCGTCCTGCTCCAGCGCGTCAAGGGCGGCGCCGAGCGAGTCGGGGAGCCGGCGGATCCCGCGGCGCCTGCGGGTCGACGCACTCAGCTTGGCGGGGTCGACATCGGTCGGCGCGCCCGGGTCGAGTTTGTTGCGAATGCCGTCGAGCCCGGCGTGGATGTAGGCGCCGAGCGCGAGGTAGGGGTTGGCGGTCGAGTCGGACGGCTTCAGCTCGAGGTTGGCCGAGGCCTCCTCCAGACCCCACATCCGCGAGGCGATGCGGACGGCGGCCTCGCGGTTGTCCATGCCATAGCACGTGTAGGCGCTGCTCCACGACCCGGGAGCCAGCCTTCGGTAGCTGTTCACGCTGCCGCAGGTGAGCGCGACCAGCGCGGGAAGGTGCGCCAGCAGCCCGCCGATGAAGTTGTAGGCGACATCGGAAAGCCCGTTGCGGTCGTCGGCGTCGTAGAAGAGGTTGCGGGCGCCGGGCGCTCCGGGACCACCGTCGGGGTCGAGCTCCCACAGCGAGGCGTGCAGGTGCGTGCCGTTGCCGGCCTGATCGGGGATCGGCTTGGGAGCGAGGCTCGCCCAAAGCCCCTGGCGCCAGGCGACTCCGCGGGCCGTCTCGCGGTACTGCACGTGGTTGTCGGCGGCGCGGAGCGCCGGCGCGTGCCGGATCGACAGCTCCTGCTGCCCGTGGCCGAGCTCGGGGTAGTACTGCTCGACCACCATCCCCTGCGCCTCCAGGGCCCTGACCAGCTCGATGGCGTAGTCGTGGGCGGCGCCGAACCCGGTCGACGAGAAGCAGAGGCTGTCGTCGACCGGCACCAGCCGGTCGACCGCGTCAGGGTCGCCGTCCGGCGCCGGCTCGCGCCGGCCCAGCGTGAACTCCGGCTCGAACGCCGCCACCAGGGCGTAGCCGTGGCCGGCGAGGGTGGCGACCGCGTCCTTCAGGAACGAGCGCGGGCACGCCTCCCAGGGCTCGCCGTCGAGCTTGCGCATGTCCGCCGCCATCGCGCCGGCGCCTGGCGCGTACGGAAGCACGACAAACGAGTCTGGGTCAGGCACCAGACGGATCTCGCCGACCGGTCCCATGCCGGCGACCGGTTGCAGCTCGTCCAGCATGCTCATCGCCTGCATCGCCAGCGTCAGCCCGATGCCGGTCTCCATCCGCTCGCGTAGGCGCGAGCGGGAGGTGGCCTTGCCGCGAATGACGCCGCCGTGGTCCACGTACAGGAAGCGGATCAGGTCGAGCCCTTCGGCCGCCGCGCGCTCGACCACGTCCTGGGATCGTCCGCCGGCTTGGTCCCGCCCCTTCTTCTTCGCCATCGCCCACGCCTCCCGCACAGCCCCTGGCCGGGCAACCTATCAGGCGCGGCAGTCCGGCGCACCATCGAGATCGCGGCGCCATCGGCGGCTACGCGGGCGTGGGGTCGGACACCGCGGACTCGGCACGGCGCTCGTTCCTGCCGCGCCCCGCCGGGACCCGCCCATGGACCCGCTCATGGACCCTGATTCCCGCTTGTGTTCTTCTGATCATGGGCAACAGAGGCATGCCGCCGTCGACCGGCGGTGCGACACCGAGGGGAGCGTGTCGAGCTGAGCATCCTTCCCCAGGTCCTCGTCACCGGCTTCGACACTATCGACGTGCGCTTCCCGACCTCGCTGGCGCTCGACGGCTCGGACGCCATGAACCCCGCGCCCGACTACTCGGCGGCCTACGTGATCCTTCGCACCAGCGACCCGGACCTGGAGGGCCACGGGTTCTGCTTCACCATCGGGCGGGGCAACGAGATCTGCGTGCGGGCAGTCCAGGCGCTCGCGCCCATGGTGGTGGGGGAGAAGGCGGAGGACCTGTTCGCCGACATGGGCGGCCTGTGGCGCCGGCTGGTCGGCGACAGCCAGCTGCGCTGGCTCGGGCCCGAGAAGGGCGTCATGCACATGGCCACCGCCGCGGTCGTCAACGCCGTCTGGGACCTCTACGCCAAGGCGCGCCGCAAGCCCTTGTGGAAGCTGCTGGTCGACCTCACGCCCGAGGAGATCGTCGGGCTGGTCGACTTCAGGTACCTGACCGACACGCTCACGCCCGAGCAGGCGCTGGCGCTGCTGCGCGAGCGCGAGCCCGGCAGGGCGAAGCGCGAGGCGCTGCTGGCCACCGGCGGCTATCCCGCGTACGACACCTCACCTGGCTGGCTCGGCTACGACGACGAGAAGCTGCGTCGGCTGTGCCGCGAGGCCGTGGACGCCGGCTTCACCCATGTCAAGGTCAAGGTCGGCGCGAGCATCGAGGACGATCGGCGCCGGCTGCGCATTGCGCGCGAGGCGCTTGGTCCCGAGCGGGGGCTGATGCTCGACGCCAACCAGGTCTGGAGCGTGCCCGAGGCGATCGCGTGGATGGCCGAGCTGGCGGAGTTCGAGCCGTGGTGGATCGAGGAGCCAACCAGCCCCGACGACGTGCTCGGCCACGCCGCCATCGCCCGGGCGGTCGCGCCCATCCGGGTCGTCACCGGCGAGCACGCCCAGAACCGGGTGATCTTCAAGCAGCTCCTCCAGGCCGGCGCGATCGCCGCCTGCCAGGTCGACGCCTGCCGCCTCGCGGGCGTCAACGAGGTCATCGCCGTCCTGCTGCTCGCCGCCAAGTTCGGCGTGCCCGTGTGCCCGCATGCCGGCGGCGTCGGTCTCTGCGAGCTGGTCGTGCATCTCTCCGCGTTCGACTACATCGCCGTCAGCGGCTCCCTCGACGAGCGCATGATCGAGTACGTGGATCATCTCCACGAGCACTTCACCGAGCCCGTCCGGGTCATCGGCGGCCGGTATCTTCTGCCGAGGTCGCCCGGCTACGCCGCAATGACCCCGGCCGCCCTCGCCGCGCATCGCTTCCCCGACGGTCTCGCGTGGTCCGGCCACGCCTGAGGCGGGTCGTGGTCGGTCGTCGCGGGGCGGGTCCGTTCCTTGGTCGCCCGCCCCGTCCGGTCCCCGGGCCGCCCGCGCCGTCCGGTCCCAGGGCCGCCCGGCGGGCGCTCCCCGTAGCCGCCCGCCGCGCCCCTGTTCCCCTAGAGAAACTCGAAGAACTCGGAGACCTCGAAGGGGTCCACGCGGTCGGTCCAGTCGGCGGCGGTGTAGTCGAGAGCGTGCTCGGTGGCCTTGGCGATCTCGTGACGCTTGACCGCGAGGAACAGGCGGATCAGCTCCTCGCCGAGCAACTCGCGCATGGCAGCGTCCTTCTCCAGCGCGTCGAGCGCGACCTCCAGCCGGGTGGGGAGCAGCCCCGGGCCGTCGATGCCGTAGGCGAGCCCTTCGAGCGCGGGCGGTGGCTCGATGTGGTTGCGGATGCCGTCCAGACCGGCGGCGATCGCAGCGGCTCCGACCAGGTAGGGGTTGGAGGCGCCGCAGGGCACGCGGTTCTCGGTGTGCAGCCCGGCGCCGGCAAGCCCCTTCACGCGGATGGCGACCGAGCGGTTCTCCAGCGCCCAGGTCGCGTTCACCGGCGCGAACGACCACTGCTTGAAGCGCTTGCCACAGTTGACGGTCGGCGCGAAGAACGCGGTCATCGCCGGCTGGTGCGTGAGCTGGCCGCCCAGCCACCAGCGGCCGACTTCGGCGAGCGCTCCCGGCGTCGAGTCGTCGCTCGCGAAGGCATTGCGGCCGCTGCTGACCTCGATGAGGCTCTCGTGCAGGTGGCAGCCGCTCGCGCTCTGGTCGGCGTACGGCTTGGTCATGAACGATGCCATGTAGCCGTGGCGCCTGGCGATCTCCTTGATGCCGTTCTTGAAGGTGAACGCGTGGTCCGCGGCGGTCAGGCCAAGCGCCGGCGCGAAATTGATCTCCATCTGGCCAGGGCCGTATTCGGCGTTGGAGGTGATGATGTCGACGCCGACCTCCGGCATCGAGCGAAGCACGTCGTTGACGAACTCCTCGTCGAAGCTGTTGCGCAAGGTGGCGAAGATCTGGATGCCCGGAAACGGCGGCTGCCGGTCCTCCGCGCGGACCACGTACAGCTCGTACTCGTAGCCGGACAGATGGTGGTAGCCCTCGTCGGCCAAGGCATCGCACAGGCGTCCCATCACCAGCCGCGGCGAGGCGCCGGCTGGCGCGCCATCGAAGAAGTGCGGATTGCAGATCAGCCGAGCCGTCGAGTCCGCCCACGGCAGCACCGCGTAAGTGTCCGGGTCTGGGAACAGCTTCGAGTCGGGGAAGCCGCGGTCCTCGAGGTAGCCGGTGCCCGGAGCGACCCCGGCCTGCTCGTCGAAACCGAGCTGCCCCAGCAGGAAGTTGAGGCCGTTGCGCGCGAACGACTCCACGTGCCTCGCCGGGATCGTCTTCGAGCGCGAGATGCCGTGCAGGTCCGTCTGCTCGAATCGGACGAACTCGACGCCGTCTGCCGTGATCGCAGACAGGACCTCGTCCAGCTCCATCGGCTTGCCCTCCGGGAACGATGGTGTTCAGCGGCGCGGCCGCACGCTCCGCGCGACAGATAGCACACCGCTTCGGGCACGTACAGCGGCGCCGCACTCGCCATGGTCGAAGGTCTGGATTCGTCCGGGCGGCCCAACCGCATTGGCGTCGTAGCCGTCGGGTGGGGCGGTCGCGGGTTGCCGCCCTGGCTCAGCTCGAGGGCTGGTCGGCGGGAAGCAGCGCCGGCAGCACGTCCCGGACGGAGAGGATGCCCAGGAGCTGCCCGCCGTCGTAGACGACCAGGTGGCGGATCCGCCGGCGGGCCATCTCGCCGGCGGCTTCGATCAGGTCCCATTCCGGCCCAACCGTCACCACATCGGGGGTCATGAAGTCCTGCACGGTCGAGCTCTCGGGCTCCGCCCCGGCCGCGACCGCCTTCAGCACGTCTCGCTCGGTGAGGATGCCGGCGAGGTGTTCCGCATCCTGGACCACGGCGGAGCCGACGCGATGTGTCGCCATGAGCCGCGCTGCCTCTCGGAGCGTCTGTGTCGGCCCGACGGTTACCACCGCGCTGCTCGCGATTTGACGGACTTTCACGGCGCATCGCTCCTTTTGGGATAGGGGCTGCCGAAGCGCTTACCTTAATGGTCCGTAAGTGCGTGGTCGAGTAGTCGGCGCTGCTGCCGCTGGTGGATCGACGGGCTGCCGGTGGCCGGGGCGGCGGCCTCCTCGCGGCTTGCCAGCTCGAGCGGCCTGCCGAACTCGCGCTCGAACCTGACCGCGAGGTAGCTCCAGGCGCCCATGTTCTCTGGTTCCTCCTGGACCCAGACCACCCGCTCGGCGTTCAGGTACTCGTCGAGCCGCTCGCGGATCCGCTCGTCCGGGAACGGATAGAGCTGTTCCACCCGAAGCAGCGTCACGTCCTCCAGCTTGTCGTCGTCCCGGCGCTTTGCGAGGTCGTAGTAGACCTTGCCGCTCGCCAGGAGCACCCGCCGCACCCGCTGGGGATCGGGTCGGGCCGGGTCCGGGAGCACGTCCTGGAACCGGCCCTCGGTCAGCTCCTCGACTGTCGAGCGTGTCGCCGCGAGCCGCAGCAGCGACTTCGGTGTGAGCACCACCAGTGGCTTGTGGCTCGCGCGCAGCGCCTGCCTGCGGAGCAGGTGGAAGTACTGTGCCGCGGTCGACGGCCACGCAACCTGGATGTTGTCCTCGGCCGCGAGTTGGAGGAAGCGCTCGACGCGGGCGCTGGAGTGCTCCGCCCCCTGGCCCTCGAAGCTGTGTGGAAGCAGCAGC
The DNA here is from genome assembly GCA_040414855.1 of Actinomycetota bacterium. Lineage (GTDB taxonomy): Bacteria > Actinomycetota > CALGFH01 > CALGFH01 > CALGFH01 > DASVXQ01. The sequence goes on along the minus strand of JBEDUQ010000038.1, from coordinate 43,034 downwards.
ACCAGTCCGGTGCGCTGGCCCCACTTCTCCTCGGCGGCGACGATGAACTGGTCGACGATGATCTGGGCGCCGTTGATGAAGTCGCCGTATTGCGCCTCCCACAGCACCAGCGCCTCGGGGTTGGCCACCGAGTAGCCGTACTCGAACCCGAGCGCGGCGAACTCGCTCAGCAGGCTGTCGTAGACGAAGAACCGTCCCTGCCGGTCGCTCACGTGGGCGAGCGGCGCGTACTGCTTGCCGTTCTTCTGGTCGACGAGCACGGAGTGCCGCTGGCTGAAGGTCCCGCGGCGTGTGTCCTGTCCGGTGAGCCGGACGTCGCGACCCTCGTCGAGCAGCGAGCCGAGCGCGAGCGCCTCGGCCAGTGACCAGTCCACCGAGTCGCGCTCGAGCGCCTGCCGCCGATCGTTGAGCCACCTGGTGAGCTTCGGGTGGATCGCGAAGCTGTTGGGCGCCGTGGTGATCCGGTCCAGGATCCGTTCGAGCCGGCCCCGGTCGACCGCCGTGGTGACCTCTGGGTCCGCCGACAACGGCGACGGATGCTCCAGCTCCACCTCCGGCGTCTCGCCGTCCTCGCGGAAGTCGTCGAACGCCTGCTGCAACCGCTGCCGGAACTCCTCGAGCGAACGCTCCGCGTCCTTGAGCGAGAAGTCGCCGCGGTTGACGAGCGCCTCGGTGTAGAGCTTGCGGACGCTCGGCCGCGACTTGATCCGCGCGTACATCAGCGGCTGGGTGAACGAGGGGTCGTCGCCCTCGTTGTGGCCGAAGCGGCGGTAGCACCACATGTCGATGACGACGTCCTTCTTGAACGTCTGCCGGTAGTCGAACGCCAGCCGCGCGATGCGCACGCAGGCTTCGGGGTCGTCGCCGTTCACGTGGAAGATCGGCGCCTGGATCATCTTGGCCACGTCGGTCGCGTAGGTCGACGAGCGTCCGTAGTCGGGACTGGTCGTGAACCCGAGCTGGTTGTTGACGACCACGTGGACCGTCCCGCCGGTCCGGTAGCCGCGCAGCTGGGAGAGGTTCAGCGTCTCGGCCACGACGCCCTGGCCGGCAAAGGCCGCGTCGCCGTGGATCAGCACCGGCAGCACCGGCGCCTCCTCGCCGCGGTCGAGAAGGTCCTGCTTGGCTCGCGTCAGACCCTCGACCACGGGGTTGACGGCTTCGAGGTGGCTGGGGTTGGAGGCGACCTCGACGCGGATCTGCTTGCCCGACGGCGCCGTGTGCTTTCCGCTCGCCCCGAGGTGGTACTTCACGTCGCCGGAGCCCTGCGACAGTGCCGGGTCGAGGTGTCCCTCGAACTCGTGGAAGATCTCGCTGTAGCTCTTGCCAACCGTGTTGGCCAGCACGTTGAGTCGCCCGCGGTGCGCCATGCCGATGACGACCCCGTCCATGCCATCGTCGGCGGCGCGGTCCAGCACCGCGTCGAGCATTGGGATCAGGCTCTCGGCGCCCTCGAGGCTGAAGCGCTTCTGACCAACGTACTTGTTGTGCAGGAAGCGCTCGAACACCTCGGCCTCGATGAGCTTGTTCAGGATCTGGAGCTGGTCCTCCTGTGGCAGGGTCGCCGGGGGCACCTCGACCCGCTTCTGGATCCAGGCCTTCTCGTCGGGGTGCGAGATGTGCATGTACTCGATGCCGGCGGTGCGGCAGTAGGCGTCGCGGAGGATGCGCATGATCTCTCGCAGGCGCAGCTCCCGCTCCTGCGAGAGGCCGCCGGTCAGGAACGGCCGCTCCAGGTCCCAGATCGTGAGGCCGTAGCTGGCCGGGTCCAGCTCGGTGTACATGGTCGGCTGCTTGGTCTCGAGCGGGTCGAGGTTGGCGATCAGGTGGCCGCGCACCCGGTAGAGGTTGATGAGCTGGTAGACGCGCGCCTGCTTCTCGGCCAGCTCGAGCGACTCGGGAGTCGCCCGCTGGTCGGTGTGCCAGCGCACCGCGACGTACGGAACGCCGACGCTGCGGAAGACCTCGTCGTAGAAGTCGTCCTCACCGAGCAGTAGCGCCTGGAGCTTGGCCAGGAACTCCCCGCTCTCGGCCCCTTGGATCACACGGTGGTCATAGGTGGAGGTCAGCGTGACCGTCTTGCCGACGGCCATCTCGGCCAGGGTCGCCGGGTCCGCGCCGCGGTACTCGGCGGGGTAGTCGATCGCGCCGACGCCGATGATCGCCGCCTGTCCGGCGAGCAGGCGGGGGACCGACATCACCGTTCCCACGGTGCCCGGGTTGGTGATGGTCACGTGCGTGTCGGCGAAGTCCTCGACGGTCAGCTTGTTGCTCCTGACCTTGCTGATCAGCTGCTCGTAGGCGCTCACGAAGGCGCCGAAGTCGAGCGTGTCCGCCGCCTTGATGTTCGGGACCAGCAGGGTCCGGCTGCCGTCCGGCCGCCTGGTATCCACGGCGAGGCCGAGGTTCAGGTGCTCGGGCCGGCGCACTCTCGGCTTCGAGTCCCGCTCGACGTAGATGGACTTCATCGCCGGCATCGCCTGGATGGCCTTGACCACCGCGTAGCCGATCAGGTGCGTGAAGCTCACCTTGCCCCCACGCCGCCTGCGCAGGTGGCCGTTGAGCACGTCCCGGTTGACTTCGAGCAGCCGCGCGGGCACGACCCTGAACGAGGTCGCGGTCGGAACCTCCCGACTGGCCTCCATGGTCTGGACGATCCGCGCCGCGGCTCCGCGGAGCGGCTCCTCATCGGCCTCGGCCTCGGCCGGCTTGACCTCCGCGGTCCTCGCCTCGGCGGGCTTGGCCTCAGTGGGCTTCACCTGGGCGCGCTTCGCCTCGGCGGCTCCGGCCGCTCCGTCCCCTGTGGGCTCCGCCGCGGTCTTGTCTGGAGCCGCCTCGGCCGTCTCCGCGGGAGCCGCCTCGCCCGTCGTCGTCGGTCCGGCCTGAGCCTCCCCAGGCCGTGCTCCGTTCCCCTCTGAGGGCTGGGTCGTCGTCTCGGCAGGGGTGACGGTTTCCACCGAATCGCTGGATTCGGCGTCCTCCTCGAGGTCGTGCTCGGCGAAGAATTCGCGCCACGCCTCGCTCACGGAGGTCGGGTCGTCCAGGTACTGCCGGTAGACCTCGTCGACGAGGCCCACGTTGGGACCGAACTCCGGCCGATCGAACCATGCCATCTCGTTGCCACACCTCTCGGTCAAGCGCTCGAACGCCAGCCGGGCCGGCGCATATCGCGACCTACCAGCATGAATGGCGTTCCAGGACCAGTGTGCCACCTCGCTCCAAGCTCTCCGAGAGGGTTCTCGGAATCTGTGGATAACCTCATGCGCGAGTTCGAGAATCTACCGGCGGCGCCGCGGTTCAACGCCCGAATCATGGTGGATTCCCCCTCGATGTGACCCCGCAATCTCCTCAGACATGGCTGGCGAAGCTCGGCCGTGATCGGGGACATCCGCGTGCGCCGGCGCCCGCAAGGGCCCCGCCCCGCACCGCGACTCCAGACGCGCCCTCCCAGGACCGCGCGGCCGGCCCCGCGCCCCGCGGCCTCGCCGCCTCGCCGCCTCGCCGCCTCGCCGCCTCGCCGGCATGAACGACCCGTGGGCCTTCTTTTTCTTATCCCATGTGCTGCCCGCGCGATGATCACCCAGGTCAGGGGGTGTGGATAACGATCGGCGACTGTCGCGGGCGCCGTCTACCATGGCTTCATGACTGATTTCGCAGCTGATTCGCGTGCTGCCGAGCGTGCCCTCGGCCGCTTCTCAACGCTCACCCGGACCTGGTTCGAGGGTGCCTTCGAGACCCCGACCCCCGCCCAGGTCGGGGCATGGGAGGCCATCGCGGGCGGCGGAAATGCCTTGGTCGTGGCTCCGACCGGCTCTGGTAAGACGTTGGCCGCCTTCCTCGGGGCGATCGACCGCCTTGCCGCGGCGCCGCCGGTCCACCCCAAGCGCCGGCTCCGCGTCCTCTATGTCTCACCGCTGAAGGCGCTGGCCGCCGACGTCGAGCGGAACCTGCGGACGCCGCTGGCCGGCCTCCGGACAGTCGCCGCCCGCCTCGGCGAGCCGATGCCCCAGCTCACCGTGGACATGCGCACGGGCGACACGCCCGCCGACGCGCGCCGGCGCTTCTCGAGCAAGCCGCCCGACATCCTCATCACCACGCCAGAGTCGCTGTTCCTGCTGCTCACCTCACAGGCGCGCGAGGCGCTGCGGCAGATCGACACGGTGATCGTCGATGAGGTCCACTCGGTCGTCGCGACCAAGCGTGGCTCCCACCTGGCACTGAGCCTCGAACGGCTCGACGAGCTCCTCCCGAGGCCGGCCCAGCGGATCGGGCTGTCGGCGACCGTGCGGCCACTCGAGGAGGTCGCGCGCTTCCTCGGAGGCAAGCAGCCGGTCGCCGTGGTCGCGCCGCCGAGCCCAAAGTCGTTCGACCTCAAGGTGGTCGTGCCGGTCGAGGACATGTCCGCGATCGGGGAGGTTCCCGGCGGCCCGCCGCCCCTTCCGGTGCTCACCTGGCCGAGCGCCGAGGACGGCGATGCGCCCCGGCCGGACTCGGCGGGCAGCTCGAACGGGACCGGACAGCCTCCGGGTGGTGCGCAGCGTTCCGGCCCGGTTCCGGGCGATTCGGACGGAGCGGGTCCACACGCGGTCTCGCAAGGGCTCGGTGCGATCGAGGGCTTCGAGCCGCTCGACACCGACCCTGAGCGTCGCAGCATCTGGCCCCACATCGACGAGCGCCTGCTCGAGCTGATCCGGGCGCATCGGTCGACGATCGTGTTCGCCAACTCGCGCCGACTCGCGGAGCGGCTCTGCGCGCGGTTGAACGAGCTGGCCGGCGAGGATATCGCCCGCGCCCACCACGGCTCGGTCAGCCGCGAACAGCGTGTCCAGATCGAAGAGGACCTCAAGGCCGGCACCCTGAGCGCGGTGGTGGCCACCAGCTCGCTGGAGCTGGGCATCGACATGGGCGCCGTCGATCTGGTGGTCCAGGTGGAGGCGCCGACCTCGGTGGCACAGGGCCTCCAGCGGATCGGCCGTTCGGGTCACCAGGTCGGTGCGGTCAGCCGCGGCGTGGTCTTCCCGAAGTTCCGCGGCGACCTGGTCGAGTGCGCCGTGGTGGTCGAGCGGATGCGCGAGGGCGCGATCGAGGCAATGGCCTATCCGCGCAACCCGCTGGACGTCCTGGCGCAGCAGATCGTCGCCATGGTGGCGATGGAAGACTGGACGGTCGACGACCTCGAGGCGCTGGTCCGCCGCACGGCGTCGTTTGCCGACCTGCCCCGCAGCGCGCTCGACGGCGTCCTCGACATGCTGTCGGGGCGCTATCCGTCGGACGAGTTCGCCGAGCTGCGGCCGCGGCTGAACTGGGACCGGATCGATGGCCGCCTGACCGGTCGTCCCGGCGCGCAGCGGCTGGCGGTGACCTCTGGCGGCACCATTCCCGACCGTGGCCTGTTCGGCGTCTATCTGGTCGGCGAGCGCGCCGCCCGGGTCGGGGAGCTGGACGAGGAGATGGTCTACGAGTCCCGAGTCGGCGAGGTGTTCACCCTCGGCGCCTCCAGCTGGCGGATCGAGGAGATCACCCACGACCGCGTGCTCGTCAGCCCTGCTCCGGGCCAGCCCGGCAAGCTGCCGTTCTGGCACGGGGACACCCTCGGCCGGCCGGTCGAGCTCGGGCGCGCGCTCGGCGCGTTCCTGCGCGAGGTGCAGGATCTGCCGCCCGAGGACCGGACCCGCCGGCTCACAGATGCCGGACTGGACCGCAACGCGTCCGCCAACCTGCTCCAGTACCTTGGCGAGCAGCTCGACGCCACCGGCTCGCTGCCGGACGATCGCACCATCGTGGTCGAGCGCTTCCGCGACGAACTCGGCGACTGGCGGCTGTGCCTGCACTCGCCGTTCGGCGGCAAGGTCCACGCGCCATGGGCCCAGGCGATCGAGGCGCGGGTCCACGAGCGCCTCGGGCTCGACGTGCAGACGATGTACACCGACGACGGGATCGTCGTGCGGCTGCCCGAGGCGGACGAGGCGCCGGCGACCGAGTCGGTGCTGTTCGACCCCGAAGAGATCGAGGACCTGGTGGTGAGCCAGGTCAGCGCATCGGCCCTGTTCGCCAGCAGGTTCCGCGAGTGCGCGGCGCGTGCCCTTCTGCTTCCCCGGCGCCGCCCGGGACAGCGCACCCCGCTGTGGCAGCAGCGCCAGCGCAGCGCCGGACTGCTCCAGGTGGCCTCGCGCTTCGGGTCGTTCCCGATCGTGCTCGAGACCGTCCGCGAGTGCATCCAGGACGTGTTCGACGTGCCCGGGCTCGCCGAGCTGATGGCCTCGATCGCACGGCGCGAGGTCAGGGTCGTGGTGGTCGACACACCGTTCCCATCGCCGTTCGCCAGCTCCCTGCAGTTCGGCTACGTGGCGGCCTTCATGTACGAAGGCGACGCGCCGCTGGCCGAGCGGCGGGCGCAGGCGCTCTCGCTCGACCGTTCCGTTCTCGCCGAGCTGCTCGGTCGCGAGGAGCTGCGCGACCTCATCGACCCGGCGGCTCTCGCCGACCTCGAGCTGGAGCTCCAGCTGCTGGCTCCGGACCGGAAGGTAAGCGGCCCCGACGCCATGCACGACGCCCTACGGCTGCTCGGAGACCTCTCCGTCGACGAGGCCGCCGGCAGAGCCGAGGACCCGGAAGCGGTCGCGGGCTGGCTGGCCGAGCTGGAGGCGACACGGCGGGCGATCCGCCTCCGCATCGCCGGACAGGAACGGTGGGTGGCGATCGAGGACGCCGCGCGCTTCCGGGACGCGCTCGGCGCCGCGATGCCGCCCGGCGTGCCGAACGCCTTCCTGGACCCGGTCGCCGACCCGGTCGGCGACCTCGTCGGCCGCTGGGCGCGGACCCATGGACCGTTCCAGCCTGACGAGCCGGCACGCCGGCTCGGCCTCGGCGTGGCGGTGGTGGCCGAGACGCTCGGCCGGCTCGAGATCTCCGGCAGAGTCGTCGACGGCGAGTTCCGGCCCGGCTCGTCGGGTCGCGAGTGGCTCGACGCCGAGGTGCTGCGGCGCTTGCGGCGCCGCTCCCTGGCGGCGCTGCGCCGTGAGGTCGAGCCGGTGCCGCAGGACGCGCTCGCCCGTTTCCTGCTCGCCTGGCAGGGCGTCGGGCGAGCGGGACCGCGACGGGCGGACCTCGATTCGATCTACCAGCTGATCGAGCAGCTGCAGGGCGCGGCCGTGCCCGCGTCCGCGCTGGAGCGGCAGATCCTGCCGGCCAGGCTCCCTGACTACAACCCAGGGCTGCTCGACCAGCTGTGCTCGGCCGGCGAGGTCGTCTGGGTCGGCGCCGGGCCGCTCGGCTCCGACGACGGCTGGGTCAGCCTGTACACCGCGGACCAGGCGCCGCTGTTGATGCCCGAGGCGCTCGACACCGAGCTGTCGCCGCTCGCGGCGCGGGTCCGGGAGGCGCTCGCCGGCCATGGCGCGATGTTCTTCCGGCAGCTCTCTGACGCGGTCGGGTCGACCAACGACAACGAGCTGCTGCTTGCGATCTGGGAGCTGGTGTGGGCCGGCGTGGCCACCAATGACACCCTGGCTCCGTTGCGGGGGCTGCTCGCCGGCGGCGTCGGCACGAAGGCCCGGCAGGTGCGCAGCCGCCGCGGCGGGCGGCCCCGGCGGCCGGCGATGCCGAGCCGGCTCGGTCCGCCGGCCGGTGCCGGGCGCTGGAGCCTCGCGCCAGGCCGCTCCACCGACGCGACACGACGGCTGCACGCCGCCTCGGAGCAGCTCCTCGAACGGCACGGTGTCGTCACCCGAGGCGCGGTCATCGCGGAGCGGGTTCCCGGAGGTTTCGCCGGCGTCTACCCGCTGCTGAAGGCGATGGAGGAGGCCGGGACCTGCCGCCGGGGCTACTTCGTGGACGGACTGGGTGGCGCGCAGTTCGCGGTGCCGGGTGCCGTCGACCGGATGCGCTCGCTCGCCGACTCCACACCGGATCGTGCGGAAGAGCGAACAGGCGAGCCGGGCCCCACGCCAGGCGGTCCAAGGGCCGGCCGCTCGCGCAAGGACGAGCCGCAGACCGTGGTCCTCGCCGCGGCCGACCCTGCCAATCCCTACGGCGGCGCGCTGGCCTGGCCGGAGCGGTCGGCGATGGCCGTGGACGGTCAGCCGGCGGCGGAGCGTCCCGGTCACCGGCCGGGCCGCAAGGCCGGGGCAGTGGTCATCCTGGTGGACGGCGAGCTGATCCTCTACGTCGAGCGCGGCGGCAGGACGCTGCTGACCTTCAGCGACGACCCTGACCGGCTGCGCCGGGCGGCGGATGCGCTGGCGCTGGCAGTGCGCGACGGCGCCCTGGGCCGGCTCGCGGTCGAGCGCGCGGACGGCGGCGAGGTCTACGCCAGCCCGATGGCGCGCGCGCTCACCGAGGCCGGCTTCCGGCCCACCGCCCGCGGTCTCCGTCTCGCCGGCGGCCCGGGCGCGAGCCGGTGGGGGAGCTGACGGTCATGGCCGGGAAGCCACGTGGGGAGCTGAGGCCCCGGAAGCCGCTGTCGCGGTGGGGGCTGAGGGTCATGGCCGGGAAGCCCCTGTCGCGGCGGGGGAGGTGACGCCTTGCCGGAGGGCGACACCGTCCACCTGACCGCCGCGCGGCTGCACAACGCCCTTGCGGGACAGCGGCTGACCGCGACCGACTTCCGCGTGCCCCGCTACGCCACCGCGGACCTGTCCGGCCAGCGGGTTCTCGAGGTGGTCGCGCGCGGCAAGCACCTGCTGCTGCGGACCGACGGGGGCGTGACCCTCCACACCCACCTGATGATGGAGGGCGCCTGGCACCTCCACCGCCCGGGCGAGCGCTGGCGGGGGCCCGCCTTTCAGGCCCGCGTGGTGCTGACCACGGAGCGCTGCGTCGCGGTGGGGTTCCGGCTGGGCATCTGCGAGCTGGTCCCGACCGACCGCGAGCGGGAGGTCGTCGGACATCTCGGACCGGATGTGCTCGGGCCCGACTGGAGCCTCGAGCGGGCGGCAGCCAACCTGCGAGCCGAGCCGGACCGACCGATCGGCGTGGCGTTGCTCGACCAGCGCGCGATCGCCGGTCCGGGGAACATCTGGAAGAGCGAGACCTGCTTTCTCCGCGGCGTCAGCCCGTGGACGCCGGTCGGAGAGGTCGACGACCTCGAGGGCATGCTCGACCTGCTGAAGCGGATGATGGAGGTCAACCGGACGATCGGCCAGCAGGTGACCACCGGCGACCCGCGCCGGGGCCGCAAGCACTGGGTGGCCGAGCGCGCCGGTGAGCCGTGCAGGCGATGCGGCACGCTGATCCGACGCGGTGAGCAGGGCCCACCGGGCACGGAGCGCGTGACCTACTGGTGCCCGAGATGCCAGCGAGGTCCCGTGCCCGCCGGCACCACCGACCGCCGTGGCGAGCAGCGAGCGGGCGGGATCCGTGCGGCCCGCGATCGACCGATCAGAAGCGCTTGAATGAGCGGAGCGGCATCCGGGGACCGAACCTCGGCGCCCAGTTGCCCGACCTCGCGAGCAGGCGCAGGACGCGGCCGCGCTGGCCGGCATAGGGCTCCAGCAGCTCCAGCATGCGCTCGTCGCTGCCGCGCGGCTCGCCCGCGAACGCCCAGCTGACCAGGTGCGGCAGGTTGTAGTCGCCAACCGGGACCGCGTCGGCGTCGCCGAGCGCGACCAGGGCGACCTCGGCGGAGGTCCACGGACCGATGCCGGGAAGGGCCTGGAGCACGCGGTGCGCGTCCGCCAGCGGCAGCTCGACGGCCCGGTCGACCCTCGCCGCTTGAGCGGCAGCGCCCCTGATGACGTTGGCCCGGCGCATCTCGATCCCGAACCGGTGGAACTCCCAGTACGACCTCGCGGCCAGCTCCTCGGCCCCCGGCGGCAGCAGGAGCTGGCGCGGCCCGCCTGGCGCTGGCACGGCGGGTCCAGGCGCCGGCGTTCCCCAGGCGCGGACCATACCCCGATACGACGTCCGCGCCTCCGCGCCAGCCACCTTCTGCTCGAGGATGGTCGGCACCAGGGCCTCGAACACCGCACGCGAGCGGCTGATCCGCAGCCCGGGCATGGCCCGGTGGAGGCGGCCGACCAGGCCGTCCGGCGCGAAGCCCTCCACGTCGTCCCCACCGCCGAGCAGCTCGGCGACGTGGTCGAGGCACCACCCCGCTCCGGGCCCCCACGCGACCACCTGGACCTCGCCGGCATGGGCGGCGTAGCGGGCGGTCGCGGGGCCCTCCGGCGTCCGTGTGGCGCGCCACCACACGCCGGCCCGCTCGGCACGCATGGTCGGATCGCCGGTGCCTCGCCGCATCGGCGACAACGTCTGCCCGAGATCGACCTCGAGTCGTGGGCGCAGTGTTGCCTGAATGTAACCGTCGCCGGACCGCATGCACTGGATGCTAGCTGGGATGCGAGACAGGGCGGATCTCGCCGGAATTGACCCTGTGGAAAACGCCGGATGACTTGGATGCTCCGGGTAGAATTCGCAAGACCGCCGCCTTGAAGAGCGACGGAGGCTGCGGCGACGCCCGGCAGCGCCGCCCAGACCCGCACGAGCGTTGGGAGGGACCAACATGCCTGGACGCTTCGGTCGCGTGCTCACCGCGATGGCGACGCCGTTCACCGCCGATGGCGCCCTTGACATCGACGGAGCCCAGCGACTGGCACGCCACCTGCTCGACAACGGCACCGACACCCTGGTGATCGCCGGCACCACGGGCGAGTCTCCCACCTTGACCCTCGACGAGAAGGGCCGCCTCTGGGGAGCCGTCGTCGAGGCCGCGGGCGATCCGCGGCGGGTCATGGCCGGCACGTCGACCTACTCGACCGCCGAGTCGATCGAGCTGACACAGCTCGCCGAGAAGGCCGGCGCCGGTTCGGTGCTGCTGGTCTCCCCGTACTACAACCGGCCGCCACAGGAGGGCCTGTACCTCCACTTCAGCTCGATCGCCGCCAACACCAGCCTGCCCTGCCTGCTCTACAACATCCCGGCCCGCACCAGCGTCACGATCGAGGTCCCGACCATGATCCGCCTGGCCGAGATCGACAACATCGTCGGCGTCAAGGACGCGGTCGGCGACATGGCCGCGGCGTCGCGGCTGCACCGCGACACCGGCGGCACCTTCGAGCAGTACTCCGGTGACGACAAGAACCTCCTGCCGCTGCTGTCGGTGGGCGGCGTCGGTGTGGTCAGCGTCGCGTCCCACCTGGTCGGCCCGGCCCTCCAGGAGCTGGTGGCCGCGTTCGAGCGCGGCGACATGCGCACGGCGCTCGACCTTCACATTCGGCACCTGGCGCTGTTCGAGGGCCTCTTCGCCACCTCCAGCCCGATCCTGCTGAAGGCGGCGCTCCGGCTGCTCGGGCTGCCGGCGGGACCGCTGCGGCCGCCGCTGATCGACGCCAGCCCGTCGCAGGTCGAGTTCATGCGCGGTCTGCTCGCGGAGGTCGGGCTCCATCCCGAAGAGGGCGCCGGTGGCTGATCGGGCGCCCGAAGCCGCCGCCGGGCCGGCCAGGATCGTCTTCCTCGGCGGTCTTGGTGAGATCGGCCGCAACTGTGCCGTGGTGGAACTCGGCGGTTCGAGGCTGCTGATCGACTGCGGGCTCGCGTTCCCGGACGCCGACCAGCCGGGGGTCGACATCATCCTGCCGGACTTCGCCTACCTGCACGAGGAGCCCGAGCGGGTGATCGGGGTGGTCCTCACCCACGCGCACGAGGACCACATGGGCGCGCTGCCGTACTTCCTGCGCGACTTCGACGTGCCGGTGTACGGGACTCGCCTGTCGCTCGGCATGCTCTCCGCGAAGCTCGAGGAGTACAACCTCACGCCGTCGCTGGTCGAGGTGCGCCCGGGTGAGCGGACCACGCTCGGCCCCTTCGACCTCGAGTTCTTCGCGGTGTCGCACTCGATCCCCGACGGCATGGCGGTGGCCCTCCGCACCCCGGCGGGCACGATCGTCCACACCGGCGACTTCAAGGTCGACCTGACCCCGATCGACTCCCGACCCACCGACCTCGGCGGCCTCGCGCGGCTGGCGGGGGAGGGGATCGACCTGCTGCTGTCGGACTCGACCAACGCCGACCAGCCGGGCTTCATCCCGTCCGAGACCGGCGTGGGCCGCGCCCTCGGCGAGATCTTCGCGGCCGCCGAGCGCCGCGTGATCGTCGCCTGCTTCGCCAGCCACGTACACCGAATGCAGCAGATCATCGACAACGCGCACCAGGCTGGCCGCAAGGTCGCGCTGGTGGGCCGCAGCATGCTCCGCAACGTCAAGGTCGCGAGCGACCTCGGCTACCTTCGGGTGCCGGCGAACCTGTTGATCCCGATCGAGGACCTCGGCTCGTTGCCACCCGAAGAGACCCTGGTGCTGTGCACCGGCTCCCAGGGCGAGCCGTTCTCTGCCTTGACGTTGATGGCCGGCCGTGAGCACAAATGGGTCCGGATCGACCCGGGTGACACTGTGGTGCTGTCCTCATCGCTGATCCCGGGCAACGAGGCCGCCGTGTATCGCACCATGAACGACCTCGCCCGGCAGGGCGCCGAGGTGTTCCACCGCGGCAACGCCAAGGTCCACGTCTCCGGGCACGCGGCGCAGGGCGAGCTGACGCTGCTGCTCGCGACCCTGCGGCCAGGCCATTTCGTGCCGGTGCACGGCGAGTACCGGCATCTCGCCCAGCACGCCCGCCTGGCCGAGCAGACCGGCATCCCACGCAACCGCGTGTTCGTGTGCGAGGACGGCGACGTGCTCGAGATGGACCGCGGCCAGGTGCGGCGAGCGGGCGAGGTCCACGCGGGCATGGTCTTCGTCGACGGCCTCGGGGTCGGCGACGTCGGTGACGCGGTCCTCCGCGACCGCCGCCGCCTCGGCGGCGAGGGCTTCGTCCACGTGCTGGTGACCGTCGAGGCGCAGTCGGGCAAGGTCCTGGCCGGCCCCGACATCGTCACCAGGGGCTTCGTCTACGAGCCCGAGTCGACCGACCTCATCGAGGAGGCCCGCGGGCTGGTCCTCGCCGCGCTCGACCGCGCGGCGGCCGAGGGCGTGAGCGACCCCACCATCCTGAAGCAGCGCATGCGCGAGGTCTCCTCGCAGCTGTTCCGCGAGCGGACCCAACGGCGTCCGGTCATCATCCCGACCGTGATGGAGGTCTGAGGGATGGCGAAGACGCGCACCCGACCCTCGAGCCGGCGTCCGCCGCCGAAGAAACGACGCTCCAGCGCGTCGACGCGGACCCAGCGGCCGAGTCAGACCGCCAAGGCGCTGTCGCCGCACAAGGGCGACATCCAGGGGGTCGTGCTGCTGCTCGTCGCGCTCCTGCTGGCGCTCGGCGTCTGGTTCCACAACGGCGGCAACATCGGCGTGTTCCTCGAACTGTTCCTGCGCGGGGTGTTCGGCTACGGCGCCTTCGCGGTGCCGGTGCTGGTGGCGGGCCTCGGCATCGCCATGTTCCGCCGCACGGTCGCGCCGGCGGGGGATCCCGTGGCCGCGCGCGTGACCATCGGCCTGATCGCCGTGCTGCTCGGCTCGCTCGGGCTGATCCACCTGTCGCGGGGCAACCCGCCGATCTCCGCTGACTCGGCGACGCTCCAGAGCTCCGGCGGCTGGGTCGGCGCCGCGATCGCGCACCCGACCGCCCGGCTGCTGTCGGTCTGGGGAGGTCGTGCCGGCTTCACGTGCCTCCTCTTCCTGGGCCTGCTGATCAGCACCCGCACCTCGGTCGCCGCGGTCGGGCGGGGCCTCGCCACGGTCGGCCGGATCGTCAGGACCGCCGTGACTCCTCCGCCCGCCCCGCCCGCCGACGCGACAGCCGCCGGGCGGGCGGCCAAGGGTGCGGAGCGCCGCCCGGCGCTGCCGCCTCCGCCAACACGCAAGACCGCCCAGTCCGAATCGGGCGTGACCCTGGACGACCTCCCCGGCGATATCGAGGACACGCCGGGCAAGCGCCGCTCGCGTCGGCGGGGTGCGGCCGCCGACGCCGACGACGCGATCGATGGCGTCACCGTCGAGGTCGCCGCGCCGTCGAAGCCGGCGACACCGACGCCGTCCGCGCCGCCCAACGCCGGCGAGGCGGTCCAGCTGGCCATGACCCTGAAGGCGGAGGCCGGCGGGATCTACACGCTGCCCCCCGACTCGCTGCTGCGTCGCAGCAACGCGCGGCCCGTCGACCAGCGGCGGCTCGACGAGACCGCCCGCGTGCTCCAGAACACCCTGGAGCAGTTCGAGGTCGACGCGCGGGTCGCCCGCTACACCCGCGGGCCGACCGTCACCCGGTACGAGGTCGAGCTCGGCCCGGCGACCAAGGTCGCCCGGGTGGTTGGGCTGTCCAACGACATCGCCTATGCCGTCGCCTCGCCCGACGTGCGGATCATCGCCCCGATCCCGGGCAAGTCGGCGATCGGCGTGGAGATCCCGAACCGCGACCGCGAGCTGGTGACCCTGGGCGATATCCTCGGTCCGCTCGGCACCAAGGACGACCTGCACCCGCTCACGGTCGCGCTCGGCAAGGACATCGGCGGCGAACCGGTGCTCGCCAACCTCACCGACATGCCGCACGTGCTGATCGCCGGGGCCACCGGGGCCGGCAAGTCGGTCTGCCTCAACGTCCTGGTCACCAGCCTGCTGATGCGGAACGCCCCGGAGCAGGTCAGGCTCATCCTGATCGACCCGAAGCGGGTCGAGATGACCAACTACGAGGGCGTGCCGCATCTGATCACCCCCGTGGTCACCCATCCCAAGCGGGCGAGCGAGGCGCTGGCCTGGGCGGTCCGAGAGATGGAGCTGCGGCTGGAGACGCTCGCGCTCGCCGGCGTCCGCAACATCGCCGCGTACAACAAGGCCGCCAGGGAGGGCAAGCTCCCGAAGCTGCCGTCGTCGCGTCTCGACGACGACGGGCGGCCCGACGGCGAGCAGGACCGCTCGACGCTGCCCTACATCGTGGTGGTCATCGACGAGCTGTCCGACCTGATGATGGTCGCGCCGCGCGACGTCGAGGACGCGATCTGCCGGATCGCCCAGATGGCCCGCGCGGTCGGCATCCACCTGGTGGTGGCGACCCAGCGGCCGTCCGTCGACGTGGTCACCGGGCTGATCAAGGCCAACATTCCCAGCCGGATCGCGTTCATGGTGGCCAGCGCCCAGGACTCCAGGGTCATCCTCGACGCGGGCGGCGCCGACAAGCTCGTCGGCCACGGCGACATGCTCTACCTGCCGGGCGGCACCTCCAAGGCCCGCCGCGTCCAGGGCGCGTTCATCACCGAGAAGGAATGCGAGGCGGTGGTCGCCTACTGCAAAGCCCAGCAGCAGGCCGCCTACCAGCCGGGCGTGGTGGTCGAGGGCCGGGCCGCCAGCGATGACGACGACTCCGACGACGACCCGCTGCTCACCCAGGCGATGGAGATCATCGTCCGCTCCGGGCTGGGGTCCACGTCGATGCTCCAGTCCAAGCTCAAGGTCGGGTTCTCACGCGCCCGCAGGATCATGGACCAGCTCGAGGACAAGGGCGTGGTGGGACCGTCGGAGGGCTCCAAACCGAGGGACGTCCTCATGACCGTGGAGGACCTCGCCGACCTACGCGACCGGGAGTCGACGTACGGCGAGATCGTTGGAGAATAAAGGGAAACAAAGTCCCGAGATCGTTGAACCGGGCCTCTGGGCTGGCTAGAATCCGCACCTTTCCAGGTGTCGCAAGGTGACCGATCAGGCCGCTTGCCCCGATCTTCAGCGGCGCTGGCGGCCCCACCACACCAAAGGGGTGTCCAGCCCTGAGCAACATTGGCGAGGAGCTCCGCTCGGCAAGAGAGGCGCAGGGGCGAACCATTCAGGAGGCCTCCGCCGCGACCCGCATCAGGCCGAGCTATCTCGAGGCCATCGAAGGCGAACGCTTCGATGAGCTTGGTGGCAACGTGTACGCGAAGGGGTTCATCCGCTCGTACGCCGGCTATCTCGGCGTCGACCCCGCTCCGCTGCTCGAGGTCTACCGGTCCGGGGAGCGGCCCGAGGCGCCCGTGTTCGAGCGCGCCCCGCGGGCGCTGACCGGCGGCCTCGCCGTTGAGCGGCGACGGCGAGGACGGTCGAGCTGGCTGCTCGTCGGGATCGTCTTCCTGTCGATCGTGCTGGTGGCGTCGCTGTGGTCGCTGCTCAAGCCGGCCAGCTCCGCTTCGCAGACCACCCTCAACGCCACACCGCCACCGACCGCGCCGCCGACCACGGCGGCGGCCGCGCCGACCACCACGATCGCGCCCAAGCCGCAGGGCGTCACTCTGGTGCTGAACTACGTCGGCACGTCGTGGACCAAGGTGACCGCCGACGGCAAGACCTCGTTCCAGGGCGTGGGGGCCACGTCCGCCACGAAGACCTTCAAGGCGAAGCACACCATCGACCTGACGCTCGGGGCTCCGAGCCAGGTGAAGGTGACCTTTAACGGCAAGCCGGTCGTGCCCAACCGCACCGGTTCGACCTGGCATCACACCTTCAAGGCGCCCGCCCCCAGCAAGAACCAGACCACCGCCCAGGGAGGCCCGACCACGACCTCCATCGGCGGCTGATCCAGGGTCTGAGCCTGCGGCGAGCCCATCGGCGCACCGGCACCGGCTCGGCCGCGCGCTTCGTACGGCCGAGCCGGAGGGGGTAGCCGGCGTCGACGCGGACCCGATCCGTCCTGCCCGTCTCGGCACGGACGGGCTCGGCTTCGGTGCCGCGTGCGGAGCATGCACATTGATGACAACCGCGTCGTATGCCCGTCCAGTACGGAGAAGCAATCAGACGGATGGCGCGGTTTCCTCGATTGCGTCATGGCGCGGGAGAAATCGCGGTGCTGGCGCGTACCCTCCCACGGGGTCGCCAAGGGGGTGTGGACAACCAAATCACCGCGCCGGGCAAGCCTGGTAGCGTCATGGGGCTTCGCCGGTTTCGTGACCCGATCGAGGAGAGGACCATGCGCGACCACGACCGCCCGCCGACGGTGGCGCTGGTGACGCTTGGATGCGGCCGCAACGAGGTCGATTCCGAGAACGTGGCCGGCATGCTGTCGGCGTCGGGGTTCCAGATGGTCGCCGACCCCGAGCGGGCCGATGCCGTGATCGTCAACACCTGCGCGTTCATCGAGGCGGCGAAGCGGGAGTCCATCGACACCATCCTCGCGGCCGCCGATCTGAAGGAGCAGGGCGCCGCGCGCGCCGTGCTGGTGACCGGCTGCATGGCCCAGCGATACACCGCCGAGCTGCGTGAGCAGCTACCCGAGGCCGACGCGGTGGTTCCCTTCGCGGACTACTCGCGCCTGCCCGACCTGCTCCGGTCGCGCCTCGGCAATGGCCACGGCCCGGCCGGGGAGGGCGTGACGGCCGGTCCAGCCCTGGCCACGACGGCGCCCACGGCGCTTGGCGGGCATCCGGAAGTCGCCGCTCCACCGGTGCGGCTTCCCGGGCGCGCGACCGGGCTGGTGCCGTCGGGCCGGCGGGCGCTTCCGCTGGTGTTCCCGACGCCGGCCGGCGAGGCGTTCCCGGCACGGCCGGTCCCCCGAGGACCGGTGGCGCTCGTCAAGCTCGCGGAGGGCTGCGACCGCGACTGCTCGTTCTGCGCTATTCCGTCCTTCCGTGGCCGCTTCCGGTCGCGGCGGCCGACCGAGGTCCTCGACGAGGTGGCCTGGCTCGCATCCCACGGGGTCTCCGAGGTCGGCCTGGTCGCCGAGAACTCGACCAGCTACGGCAAGGACCTGGGCGGCCGCGAAGCCCTCATCCACCTGCTCCGCGACCTCGCCGGCATCGACGGGCTCCGCCGGGTCCGCCTCAACTATCTCCAGCCCGACGAGATCACTCCGGGGCTGCTCGAGGAGATGGCCGCCAACCCGGTGGTCTGCTCCTACTTCGACCTCTCGCTCCAGCACGTCAGCGAGCCGGTCCTGCGGCGGATGCGGCGAGGCGGCTCGGTGCCCGTCTTCCTCGACCTGATCGACCGGATCCGCTCGCTGGACCCCGACGCCGCCTTCCGCTCCAACTTCATCCTTGGATTTCCCGGCGAGCGGCAGGCCGACGTCCGCCAGCTCGAGGAATTCCTTGAGGCGGCACGGCTGGATTGGGTCGCCTTCTTCGCGTACTCGGGGGAGGACGGCACAGCGGCGCTCGCACTCGACGGACACGTCCCGGGTCGCACCGCGCGCCGCCGCGTCGAGCGGCTCCAGGAGCTCCAGGCGCGCGTGCTCGATGCGGCACAGGCGGCCTGGATCGGACGCCGGGTCGAGGTGCTGGTCGAGCGGGTGGAGCCGGACGGCGCCGCCGAAGGACGGAGCTTCCGAGAGGGCATCGACTCGGATGGCATCGTCCGCGTCGAAGGCGCCGACGCCGGGGTTGGCGAGTACCTACAGGTCGAGATCGTCGCCGCCGAGGGACCTGAGCTGCTGGCCAGGCCAGTCCGCGGCTGACGGGAGGAAGGCAGGGAGAGCGTGCGCTGCGAGATCATCGGGGTCGGCACCGAGCTGCTGCTGGGCCAGATCGTCAACTCCAACGCTGCCTTCATCGGCCAGCGGCTCGCCGATGTCGGTTGGGATGTCCTGCGGCACACCGCGGTCGGCGACAACGAGCAGCGGATCGTCGACGCGATCCGCGAAGCGCTCGGGCGGGCCGACGCGGCGATCCTCACCGGTGGTCTCGGGCCGACGCAGGACGACGTCACCCGCGAGGCGCTCGCCGCCGTGGCCGGGGTCCGTCTGGTGCGTCACGCCGACATCGAGCAGTGGCTGCGTGAGCGGTTCGCGCGCATCGGCAGCGCGCGGATGGCGCAGATGAACCTGAGGCAGGCGGACGTGCCCGGGGGCGGGCGCGTCATCGACAACCCGGTCGGGACCGCTCCCGGCCTGATCGTCGAGATCGACGGAAAGCCCGTGTACGCGGTTCCCGGAGTGCCGCGCGAGATGGAGCGGATGATGGAGAGCACGGTCCTGCCGGACCTCGCCATCCGCGCCGGCGCCGGGCGCGCGATCGTCTCGCGGACGCTCCGGACCGCCGGGCTCGGCGAGTCGCTGCTGGCCGAGCGCCTGACACCGTTGTGGGATTCCTTCGCGACCGGCGGTGTCACCATGGCCTACCTCGCCAGCGCCGGCGAGGTTCGGGTGCGGCTCACCGCGGTCGGCTCCACCCGCGAGGAGGCGCTCGAGGAGATCGCGCCGGTCGAGGCCGCGATCCGCGCGGAGCTCGGCGGCTCGATCTACGCCCTCGACGACGAGACGCTCGAGGCGCTGATCGGTCGCCTGCTGGTCGAGTCCCAGCGGACGCTCGCCTGCGCCGAATCGCTGACCGGTGGGCTGGTCGGCGCCCGTATCACGAGTCGGCCCGGATCCAGCGAGTACTACCTTGGCGGGGTCATCTCGTACGCGACCGAGGCCAAGGCCGCGGTGCTCGGCGTCGAGCAGAACCTGCTGACCGAGCACGGACCCGTCAGCGAGGAGGTCGCCGGCGCCATGGCGGAGGGGGTGCGTGGGCTGCTCGGCGCCTCGGTCGGTCTCGCCACCACGGGCGTGGCCGGTCCATCCGAACAGGGCGGCGTGCCGGTCGGGACACTTTGTCTCGGCGTCGCCGATGCCGATGGCACCACGACACGTAAGCTCCGCGCGCCCGGCGACCGCGGCCAGATCCGCGCGTGGGCGACGACCGGGGCGCTCGACCTGCTGCGGTGCCGCCTCGAGGGACTGACATGATGTCTGGACCATCTGAATCTGACGAATCCGACTCGCGCCGCGACGCGACCCTGGCGGATCCCGATCTGCTGACCGGACGGCTCTTCTTCGCCGTACCCGTGCCCAACCCGAGCAAGGCGCCGATCGAGGCGCTGCTGCCCGAGGTCTCGCGAGCGGTGCCGGAGGCACGCATGACGCCGTCGTCAGGGTGGCATCTGACGCTGGCCTTCCTGGGGCAGGTCCGGCCAGAGTCCGCCGCCGATGTCGTCAAGGTCGGCGAGACCGCCGTGGCCGGCGTATCGCCGGTCCAGCTGCACCTCGAAGGTGCCGGCGGGTTCCCGAACACGCGCAAGGCGCGGGTCCTCTGGGTCGGGGTCGCCGGCGAGGTCGAGGTCCTCACCCGCCTCGCCGCGACCCTCGCGGAGGAGTGCCGCCGCGCCGGCCTCAGGTACGAGGAGCGTGAGCTCCATCCACACCTCACGCTCGCAAGGATCAACCGACCCGCGCCGGTGCCCGCCCAGGCCGTCGAGCAGATTTCGGCGGCGACCTCGTCCAGCCCGCCTTGGCAGGCCCGCGAGCTGTGCTGCTACCGCAGCACGCTCACCCGCACCGGCGCCCGATACCAGGTCGTGCGCACCTTCCCCTTCGCCGGTTGACCGCGCGGCCTGGGGCCCGCCAGCGCAAGCGGCACCGCTGGTGGGGACGGCGCCCCAACTTGCTGCCTGCCAGAGCGTGCGGGGAGCGCGGAGTGGCTGCCAGACTGCGCGTTGAGCCTGGCCGCACGAGCCGGGCCGTGGGGGGGGACATATGACGCTCACCGTCAATGCCGCGAGCGCCGGTGAAACCTGGAGTGCCGGCGGCGCGGACTTCCGGATTCTCGCGGACGGCAGCGCGGTGGATGGGCGCTGGGGCCTCGTGGAATGCACGCTTGCTCCGGGCTGGGGCGGGCCGCCGCAACATGTTCACCGCGAGCATGACGAGAGCTTCTTCATCCTGACAGGCAACGTGAGGTTCACCAGCGGCCGAGATGACCTGCTCGCCACCCCGGGCACGCTGGTCACCGCGACGATCGGTGCTCCGCACACCTTCGGCAATGCCGACGACCAGGCTCCGGCGAGCCTCTTGTGCACCGTGACGCCTGAGCGGTACGTGGGCTACCTCAGGGAGCTCGCCACGCTACGGCCCGGGCCCGACGGGCAACTCGATCCGGCCGACATTCTCGCCCTCATGAGCCGGTACGGCACCGAGCCCTACCGTCCTGCCTGACGTCGTGACGGCGGGTGATCCGCTCCCGGCCAGGGCGAGCATCAGGACCCGGCCGAGGGTCGGAATGGGATGAATCGCCTGAGCAAGCCGACCTTCTTGCACCGGCGGGGATAATCGCCTGATGCGAGACCATGAGATCGCCCCGGAAGCGGCGCCCGGCTGGGATGCCATTGACGAAGCGATCGCCCCTCTGGTCGAGGGAGTTCCGAGAGTCCATTGGGGCGCCGGGACCATGATCCCCGACCAGGATGGCCTCTGGGGCGTGAGCGCCTACCCGAGACCGGGCCACTGGTTCTACGTGACCTATGGACTGTCGGAGTTATTCACGAAGGTCAGCCGCGACCCTGAGGTGAGCGGCTGGGGGCAGGAGCTGACCATGCGCATCAGCCGGGGGCCCGCGAGCGAGCCGCCGGCCTGGCCGAAACGCCTCCTCTCCCGCCTGGGTGAGCTGGTCTTCGAGCGCGCGGCGCCGTTCTGGCCGGGGGGTCGGGTCGAGCTCGGCGTCGCCGAGGACGAGATGCCTCCGGCCGTGTGCTGGACTCCGGATCCCGAGCTGGGCGAGATCGTCACGCCGAACGGTAGCGTCGAGTTCGTCGCCACGGTCGGCATCGGCCGCGACCTGCTCGCGCGCCTGCGAGCCCACGGGACCGAGGCGGGTCTGGCGGAGATCCGGATGGTGAACCCGCTCCTGGTGACCGGCGCCGAAGGTCTGGACTGGTAGCCGTCCGGTCGGTCTTGGTCCGCCGTCAGGTCGGTCTTGGTCCGCCGTCAGGTCGGTGTTGGTCGCCGTCAGGTCGGTGTTGGTGGGCCTCTTGGAGTGTGCGGCTGGCGGTCCCCGGACCCACCATCCCGGCCGGGCGTGCGGTCCTTCGCGGCCGGCCCCGGACCCTGTGCCGCGGGCCGCATCGGACCGTCGGGGGTGCGTTCTACGATGCCGGCATATCACCCGAGGGTCGCGCCGGCGCGGCCCCTGGAGTCCGGCTGGGACAGCTCACGTCCGGTCAGCAAAGGAGTTTTCCACAGATTTCCCCAGTGTGTTGTCCCGAACACATGTTCGTAGTACGTTGCTTCAACCACACTGGCGGGATCCCTCCCCGGCTCACCGCCCGCCGCACCACATCAACCCGAGCTCCGATCCGAGCTCCAGAGACGAAAGAGTCATGAGCATCCGATGACAAAGAAGCCGGTGGCGAAAGGAACTGTCATGCCCGCGACCTATACTGCCCGGAACGGTAGCGTTCGGGGAGGGACCGTGGAACGCGAGAAGGCGCTGGAAGTCGCCCTGCTCCAGATCGAGAAGCAGTTCGGCAAGGGCGCGGTGATGCGCATGGGCGAGGCGACGGTCGCGCCCATCGAGGCCATCCCCTCGGGGAGCCTCGCGCTCGACCTCGCGCTCGGCATCGGGGGGGTCCCGCGCGGCCGCGTCGTGGAGATCTTCGGGCCTGAGTCCAGCGGTAAGACCACCGTCTCGCTGCACATCATCGCCGAGGCGCAGCGGGCCGGCGGCATCGCGGCGTTCATCGACGCTGAGCACGCGCTCGACGTGGCCTACGCGCGCAACCTCGGGGTCAACACCGACGAGCTGCTGATCTCCCAGCCCGACACCGGCGAGCAGGCGCTCGAGATCGCGGACATGCTGGTGCGGTCCGGGGCGATCGACGTGGTGGTGATCGACTCGGTGGCGGCACTGGTTCCCCGCGCCGAGATCGAGGGCGAGATGGGCGACTCCCACGTCGGCCTCCAGGCGCGCCTGATGAGCCAGGCGCTCCGCAAGCTGTCGGGCACGATCTCCAAGTCCAAGACCACGGCGATCTTCATCAACCAGCTCCGCGAGAAGATCGGCGTCCTCTTCGGCTCGCCCGAGACGACACCTGGTGGTCGGGCGCTCAAGTTCTACTCGTCGGTCCGGCTCGACGTCCGGCGGATCGAGTCGTTGAAGGACGGCACCGACGTGGTCGGCAACCGGACCAGGGTGAAGGTCGTCAAGAACAAGGTCGCGCCGCCCTTCAAGCAGGCCGAGTTCGACATCATCTATGGCCAGGGGATCTCCAAGGAGGGCAGCCTCCTCGACGTCGGCGTGGACGTCGGTCTGGTCAAGAAGTCGGGCGCCTGGTTCACCTACGAGGGCGACCAGCTCGGGCAGGGTCGCGAGAACGCCCGCAACTTCCTGCGCGACAACCCGGAGCTGGCGCGCGAGATCGAGGAGAAGGTCAAGGCGCAGCTCGGGATCGGCGTGCCTGGCGAGGCGTCCGGCGATTCCAATGGCGTCCCGGGAGCCCGAGACCTCGACGACGACGACGAATGATCGGGGGGAGAACGACCGGTTCCCGACCGGTGCGGCGGGTGCGCGCTGACGATCTCGACGACGCCAAGGCGGGGTCCGAGGACGCCGCCCACGACGCGGCGCTCTGGCTGCTCGAGTCGCGGGCTCGGACCAGGCTGGACCTCGAGCAGCGCCTGAGGCGGCGTGGCTTCGAGCCTCGGGCGATCGACGGGGCGCTCGACCGGCTCGGCGCCGTCGGTCTGGTCGACGACCGGGCGTTCGCCAGGGACCTGGCCGCCAGCCGGGCGGGGCAGGGCGTCGACGTGCCGAAGATCGTCGACGAGCTCCGGGACCGCGGCATCGATCCCGAGCTGGCGGTCCGGGTGGCCGAGGCTTCGGTTCCCTCGAGCGAGCGGCGCGAGCGGTGCCGCGAGCTCGCCGAAGCCCGGCTCGCCAAGCTCCAAGGGCTGAGTCCCGAAGCGCGGTTCCGCCGGCTCGCGGCGTACCTCGCCAGGCGCGGGTATCCGGGTGACGTTATCGACGACGTCGTGGGTGATCTTGTCGATCTTGGCAGGTGATGCGGAAAGCGCACGGGAAGACAGAGAAGACCGGGTATAGCTGTTTGACAACGGCCTGACCTGCTGTTCCTTGACCACGCAACTACTACGGCCTACGCTGACACTGCCCGGTCCTGCCGAGCCTGACTCTAGATTACGTAACCTTGGTGCCTCGATCGTCCAGCAGACAACCCACTCCAGGAGGCAGGGGACTGCCCTCATAGTCACCCGTTCGTCACCTGTAGCCGTCTTCATGGACGCGGCCTTCGGGTCGTAATAGAGAGACGCCTCGCAGCGCCGGGCGGCCGCTCGGCGCTGCTGCCGCTCCAGATGGCGTTTGGTCGGCGGTCAGCCTTAGCGGCCTTGAACCGGCTGGACATTCCGGCCGGGTGGAGCGCAAAGGAGGCCGTTGTGCTGGCCGGCATCATCTTGGGAATCCTTGGCGGAATCATCGTAGGCTTCGCCGTGGGCGCGGCCTACCAGCGGAAACAGGCGGCTGGGGTGCTCGGCTCCGCGGACGAGCAGGCCCGGGCGATCATCGAGGACGCGCGCCGGCAGGCGGAGACGTCGCAACGTGAAGCGGCGGTGGAAGCGCGGGACTCAGCGCTTCAGAGCCGGCAGGCCGCGGAGAGCGAGTCGGTAAGACTTCGATCTGAAGCTGAGAGTGAGGCTCGTTCGCGATTGCTCGAGGTCCAGCGGCGCGAGGAGCGGCTGCTGGTCCGTGAGGAGACGATCGAGGGCAAGTTGGCCGCTCTGGACCGGCGCGAGGCCGGTCTGGGAGAGCGCGAGCAGGCGGCGGACGCGGCGCGGCGTGAGCTGGACGAGGCTGCTGAGGAGCAGCGCCGCCGGCTGGAGCAGATCGCGGGCCTGACCGCGGTCGACGCGAAGGCCATGCTGGTCAAGCAGGTCGAGGAGGAGGCCAAGCGTGACGCGATGGCGCTCGTCCGCGACCTGGAGCAGCAGGCCCGCGAGGAGGCCGAGCGGCGAGGCCGCAAGATCGTCACCTTGGCGATTCAGCGGGTGGCCTCCGAGCAGACGTCGGAGTCGACCGTGGCGGTGCTGCCGCTGCCGTCTGACGACATGAAGGGTCGCATCATCGGTCGCGAGGGTCGCAACATCCGGGCCTTCGAGGCGGTCACGGGCGTCAACCTGATCATCGACGACACGCCCGAGGCAGTGCTGCTGTCCTGTTTCGACCCGGTCCGCCGCGAGGTCGGCCGCATCACGCTGGAGAAGCTGGTCTCCGACGGCCGCATCCACCCGGCCCGCATCGAGGAGACATACGACCGGGCCAAGATCGAGGTCGAGAGCGAGGTCCGGCGCGCCGGCGAGGACGCCTGCATCGAGGTCGGCATCACCGACCTGCACCCAGAGCTGGTCCGGGTGCTCGGGCGGCTGAAGTATCGCACCTCCTATGGGCAGAACGTGCTCCGGCACCTGATCGAGACCGCGCACCTGGCCGGGATCATGGCGTCGGAGCTGGGCATCGACGTGCAGCTCGCCAAGCGCTGCGGCTTCCTGCACGACATCGGCAAGGCGCTTACCCATGAGGTCGAGGGCTCCCACGCGATCATTGGCGCCGAGCTGGCCCGCAGGCTGAAGGAGTGCCCGGAGGTGGTCCACGCGATCGAGGCGCACCACGGCGAGGTCGAGCAGCGGACGGTCGAGGCGGTGCTCTGCCAGGCCGCGGACGCGATCTCCGGCGGGCGTCCCGGCGCACGGCGCGAGACGCTGGAGTCCTACGTGAAGCGGCTGGAGCGGCTCGAGGAGATCGCGGGCAGCTACACGGGCGTGGACAAGGTCTTCGCCATGCAGGCGGGCCGCGAGGTCCGCATCATGGTGAAGCCCGACGACATCGACGACGTCGCCGCCCAGGTGCTGGCCCGCGACGTGGCCAAGCGAGTTGAGCAGGAGTTGCAATACCCAGGGCAGATCAAGATCACAGTGGTCCGTGAGCTGCGGAGCGTCGAGTACGCGAAGTAGCCGCAACCAAGCGACGGGGGCCCGGCCGGACGCGCCGGGCCCGCCGCGCTGAGTGGGGACCTCAACCCAAGTTCACCATGGCGTGACCGGCGTTACCATGACGGGCTGATGAGCGAGCGCTATTTCATCCGTACCTTCGGATGCCAGATGAACGAGCACGATTCCGAGCGAATCGCCGGACTGCTCGAGGCTCAGGGCATGGAGCCCGCGAGCGACGCGGACGACGCCGACCTGGTCGTACTCAACACCTGCGCGGTCCGCGAGAACGCCGACAACAAGCTGTACGGCGCCCTCGGCCACCTGGCGACCACCAAGGCGCGCCGCGGGCTGACAATCGCGGTCGGCGGCTGCCTCGCGCAGAAGGACCAGGGCAAGGTCCTCGAGCGCGCGCCGTGGGTCGACGTCGTGTTCGGGACCCACAACATCGGCAGCCTGCCCGTGCTGCTGCGCCGCGCCCGCGAGCAGGGCGTCGCACAGGCAGAGTTCTTCGACGAGATGCAGGCGTTCCCGTCAGCGCTGCCGGCGCGACGTGAGGCGGAATGGTCGGCCTGGGTCGCGATCAGCGTGGGCTGCAACAACACCTGCACCTTCTGCATCGTGCCGAAGCTCCGCGGCAAGGAGCGCAGCCGGCGCGTCGGCGACGTGGTGGCCGAGGTGGAGGCGCTGGCGTCCAGCGGCGTGGTCGAGGTCACCCTGCTCGGCCAGAACGTGAACTCCTACGGCACCGACCTACCGGGCCACCGGCAGCTCTTCGGCGACCTGCTCCGCGGGCTCGACGGGGTCCAGGGGCTGGACCGGCTGCGCTTCACCAGCCCGAACCCGAAGGACTTCCGCGACGACGTGGTCGACGCCATGGCGAGCTGCCGGCCGCTCTGCGAGCACGTGCACTTCCCACTCCAGTCCGGCTCGGACCGGGTGCTGCGGCTGATGCGACGCGGCTACCGTCGCCGCCGGTACATGGAGATCCTCGGCAAGCTGCGCGCCGCGATCCCCGGGGTCGCCTTCTCGACCGACATCATCGTCGGGTTCCCCGGTGAGACCGAGGAGGACTTCGTCCACACCCTGGAGTTGGTCGAGGAGGCGCGGTTCGACTCGGCCTTCACCTTCCAGTACTCGCCGCGGCCGGGGACCGACGCCGCCACGATGCCCGACCAGGTTCCCGCCGAGGTGGTCCGCGAGCGCTTCCAGCGCCTGCTCGCTCTTCAGGAGTCGATCGGCCTGGAGCGCAACCGCGCCCTGGTCGGCACCGAGGTCGAGCTGCTGGTCGAGCAGGCGAGCTCGAAGACGGACGCGACCCGGATGTCGGGCCGCACCCGCACCAACAAGCTCTGCCACTTCCCCGCGCTTGGGTCGGCTCCCAGGGAGACGGCCGCGATGTCGGGGTCGGCCTCCGCTGAGGCGGCCGCGATGTCGGGGCCGGCCGGCCCGGATGGGCTGGAGATCTCCCCTGGCGACCTGGTCACCGTGGTCGTGGAGCGCGCGGCGCCCCACCACCTGATGGCCGGACCGGTGATCGCCCACCGCCCGAGGACGCGTCCCGAGGGATCGTGCGCGGCCGCGCCGCCGCCACGCCCGCTGCCAGCCGGGGCGGTCCCCCTGCCGCTGGTCGGCTGATGCCCATCACGGCCGCGGTGCTGGCCCCGCACCCGCCCCTACTCGTCCCTGGGGTCGGGCGGGGCGCCGACGACGACCTCGAGCAGCTCCGCTCGGCGTGCCGGAGCGCGGTCGCGACCGTGCTCGACCAGGTCGAGGCGCTGCTGGTTGTCGGGCCCGCCGAGTCGTGGGGCTCGGCCGCCCCTGGCACGCCCGGCTCGTTCCGGCCCTACGGCCCCCCGGTCGAGGTCGCCCTCCCCGGTGCCGGGTCGGCCCGCCGGACGTCCTTGGCCTCCGATTGGCTCGACCGGACGGCCCTGCCCTCCAACCAGCTCGCGGAGCTGCCGCTGTCGCTCGCCGTGGCGGCCTGGCTGCTCAGCCAGGAGGCGCGGGTCCGCGACCTCCCGGAGGTGGCCGCGTTCACCATCCCGGCCTCGCTCGCGGCCGGCCCTGCCGCCGCGGCGGGAAGGGCCTTCAGCGTCGCCGCCGGGGGGACAGGCCCATGCGCGGGGACCGGCGCAGGCGCTGGGACCGGAAGAACCGGCGGAACCCGGGTCGGGCTGCTGGTGATGGGCGACCTCTCCGCGAGGCGGACGGCCAAGGCGCCGGGGAGCTTCCATTCGGCGGCGGAGGACTTCGACCGCGGGATCGGCGACGCGATCAGGAAGGCGGAGCTGGACCGGCTGCTCGACCTCGACCCCGCGCTCGCGGCCGAGCAGCGGGTCGGTGGGACGGCGGCGCTCTGGCTGCTCGCTGGAGCATTGCAGGGTGCCGGCGAGCTCCACGGCGAGGTGCGGTACGAGGCCGCGCCCTTCGGGGTCGGCTACCTGGTGGGGGTAATCGAGGCACGGTGAGCGAGCTCAGCGAGCGACCCGGCCCGGTCCTCGCCCTGGTCGGCCCGACCGCGGCGGGGAAGACCTCGCTCGCCCTCGAGCTCGCGCCGCGCCTGGACGCCGAGGTGATCAGCGCCGACGCCATGCTGGTCTACCGGGGCATGGACATCGGCACCGCCAAGCCGACCGCGGCCGAGCGGTCAGGGGTCCCGCACCACCTGGTGGACCTGGTCGACCCCGGCGAGGAGTTCTCGGTCGCGCGATTCCAGCCGCTGGCGCGCGACGCGATCGCCGACGTGCTCGCGCGCGGACGGACGCCGCTGCTGGTTGGAGGCTCGGGCCTGTATTTCCACGCGGTGGTCGACGAGTTCGTGTTCCCGCCGACCGACGCCGGCATCCGTCGCCGACTCGAAGCCGAGGCGGCCAGCGCGGGCCTGCCGGAGATGTACGCGCGGCTGGAGCGTGGCGACCCACCGGCCGCCGCGCGCATCCAACCGGCAAACCTCCGCCGCATCGTGCGGGCGCTCGAGGTCATGGAGCTGACCGGCCGGCCGTTCTCCTCGTTCAGGGGCGCGATGGACGCGCCGGTCTCGCGCTACCGGCTCACCGTCCTCGGGCTGGACCCGGGGCAGGAGCTGCTGCGCGACCGCGTCGCCCAGCGGGTCGCCGCGATGGCCAAGGCCGGCCTGGTCGACGAGGTCCGCCGGCTCGCCGAACGCCCGCTGTCGCGGACCGCTCGGCAGGCCCTCGGCTACAAGGAGCTGCTGGACGCGCTGGAGGCGGGCGACCCGATCGAGCCGGCCCTCGACCAGGTGGTCGCCCGCACCCGCACCTACGCGCGCCGCCAGTTCGCCTGGTTCCGCAGGGATCCGCGGGTGCGATGGGGTACCCTTCCCCCCGGACCTGACCTGGCAGCATGGGCGCTGGACGAGTTCAGCGAGCAGGCTCGGACGGGAGGCGACTAGCCGTGGAGTTCGTCAAGGCGCACGGCACCGGCAACGATTTCGTGGTCATCGCGGACCTCGACGGCCGTATCGACATCGGCCCCGAATTCGTCCGGAAGGTGTGCGACCGGCACATGGGGATCGGCGCGGACGGCGTGATCCGGATCGCCCCGGGGACGGCCGCGCCGTACTTCATGGACTACCGCAACGCCGACGGCTCGGTCGCGGAGATGTGCGGCAACGGGGTGCGGGTGGTCGGCAAGTACCTCGCGGACCGCGGCCATGTCTCCGAGGCGTTCGACCTCGAGACCCGCGGTGGCGTCAAGCACCTCGACCTTTTCCTCGACCGGAACGGCAAGGTCGACCGGGTCGCGGTCGACATGGGCGCGCCCCGCTTCGACCGCGCCGACCTGCCGATGGTCGGCGAGGGCGAGGCGCTCAAGGAGCCGCTGCACGCGGACGGCGAGGTCTACGAAGCGACTTGTCTCTCTATGGGCAACCCGCATGCCGTGGTGTTCGTCGACGACGTCGACAAGGCTCCGGTGACCACGGTCGGGCCCCTGCTGGAACGGCACCCGGCGTTCCCCAACCTCACCAACGTCGAATTCGTCCAGGTCCTCGGCTCAGAGCGACTGCGCCAGCGGACCTGGGAGCGTGGCGTCGGGGAGACGCTCGCGTGCGGCACCGGCGCCTGCGCCGTCGCCGTGGCCAGCCAGATCCGCGGCCTGGTCGGCGGCCGGGTGACGATCGAGCTGCGAGGTGGTCCGCTCGAGCTGGAGTGGGCACCGGGCGGCACCGTCCGCATGACCGGCCCGGCGAGGGAGGTCGCCTATGGCACCTTCGCCCCCGACCTGCTCGCGGAGCTCGGCGAAGCGGCTCCCCAGACGACGGTTCCCTCACCCAAGGAGTGATCGCTCGGATGCAGACGGCGCGACGGATCGCAGCGCTCCCCCCGTACCTTTTCGCGGAGATCGACAGGAAGGTCGCGGCCGCCAAGGCCGCGGGCGTCGACGTCATCTCGTTCGGCGTGGGCGACCCCGACCTGCCGACGCCTGACTTCATCGTCGAGGAGCTGGCGCGCGCCGCCCATGACCCGTTGACCCACCAGTACCCGAGCTACTTCGGCCTGCCCCAGCTGCGCGAGGCGATCGCCGCCTTCTACCAGCGACGCTTCGGGGTCGAGCTGGACCCCGGCACGCAGGTGCTCCCGCTGATCGGCTCGAAGGAGGGCATCGCCCACCTGCCGTGGGCGTTCGTCGACCCGGGCGACCCGGTCCTGGTGCCGGAGCCAGGCTATCCCGTGTACGAGATCGGCACGATCCTCGCCGGCGGCGAGCCGGTCCACATCCCGATGTCCGCGGACGAGGGGTGGTACCCCAACTTCGCGACCGTCGACCGCGGCGCGGCCGATCGGGCCAAGATCCTGTGGCTCAACTACCCGTCGAACCCGACCTCGGCGGTGGCGTCGCTGGAGCAGTTCGAGCAGGCCGTGCGGTTCTCCGCCGACCATGACCTCCTGCTCGCACACGACAACGCCTACTCCGAGATCACCTACGACGGGTTCGTCGCCCCATCGATTCTCCAGGTGCCCGGCGCGCTCGACGTCGCGGTCGAGTTCGGCTCGCTCTCGAAGATCTTCAACATGACCGGCTGGCGGATCGGCTGGGCGGTCGGCAGCGAGGTCGCTATCGAGGCGCTCGGCCGGGTCAAGACCAACATCGACTCCGGCGTCTTCAACGCCGTCCAGCGGGCCGCGGTGGTCGCCCTCAACAGCGACATGCCGCACCTGCCCGAGGTGATCGCCACTTACCAGCGGCGCCGCGACCGCATCATGGAGGTCTTCTGGGACGCCGGCTGGAAGGTCGACGCGCCCAAGGGGGCCCTCTACGTGTGGCTGCCGACCCCGCCGGGGGAGTCGAGCGTGGCCTTCACCGCCCGCCTGCTGGAGGACGCCGGGGTCGTGGTGGCGCCGGGGACCGGCTACGGTCCGAGCGGCGAGGGCTACATCCGTCTCTCGCTGACCATCCCTGACGCCCGCCTCGAAGAGGGCTGCGAGCGGGTCCGCAAGACGCTCCTCAGCAAGTAACGCGTCTGGTCCGTCGTCAGCACGGGCCGGAGAGCTTGCGGTGGCCGGCTTGCGGTGGCCGACCGCCGGGCGCGACGAGTCGCGGCTCGGGATCGCATTGGCGGGGGCTATCACTGGTCGTCGCCGGCCAGCCGCGGACGGTCATTCCGCCGGAAATTTCCCGAGACGGATCGCGCTCGGCTCGGTACCGTGGGGGTATGACAGACATCACTGAGCGCAAGCATCCCACCGGCTCCCGCCGGGACGACGCCGAGATCAAGCTCGTCGAGCTGCGGAAGCTTCGGCTCGAGCGGGTCGTCCTCGTTGGCGTTGCCGTTGGCGGATCCATCGAGGCGACGGAGCGCTCGCTCGAGGAGCTTCGACGCCTCACCGAGACGGCCGGAGCCGAGGTCGTCGACGCGACCCTTCAGCGCCGTATCCGGCCGGACGCCCGCACCTTCGTCGGAAAGGGCAAGGTGGCCGAGGTCGCCGAGATGGTGAAGGCCCAGGACGCGGACACCGTGATCATGGACGACGAGCTGTCGCCTGGGCAGCTCCGCCGTCTGGAGGAGCTGGTGGACGCCAAGGTGATCGACCGCACCGCGCTGATCCTCGACATCTTCGCGCAGCACGCGACCAGCCGGGAGGGCAAGGCGCAGGTTGAGCTCGCCCAGCTCAACTACCTCCTGCCCCGGCTGCGCGGCTGGGGCGAGAGCCTCAACCGCATGGGTGGCGGCATCGGCACCCGTCGCGGTCCTGGCGAGACCAAGATGGAGGTCGACCGGCGGCGCATCCGCCGCCGCATCACCAGGCTGCACCACGACCTCGAGGAGATGACCAAGACCCGCGAGGTCAAGCGGCGCGGCCGTGAGCACGCCGGGTTGCCCGGGGTCGCCCTCGCCGGCTACACCAACGCCGGCAAGTCGACGCTGCTCAACCGACTCTCCGGAGCGGGGGTGCTGGTTGAGGACAAGCTGTTCTCGACGCTCGACCCGACGACCAGGCGCTTGGACCTTCCCAGCGGGCGCTCGGTGACCTTCACCGACACGGTCGGCTTCATCGCCAAGCTGCCGCACGACCTCGTCGAGGCCTTCAAGTCCACGCTCGAGGAGGTCGCCCTCGCGGACCTCGTCGTCCACATGGTCGACGCGGCGGGGCCCGACCCGGCCGGTCAGGTCGACGCCGTCCGCAAGGTCCTCGCCGAGGTCGGCGCCGCCGACGTCCCGGAGCTGCTGGTCCTCAACAAGGCCGACGTGGTCGACGACCTCTCCGCCGCCCGCCTCGCCCGCCAGTTCCCCGACGCCCCGGTGATCTCCGCCGCGACCGGCCAGGGCATCGAGGAGTTGCTCACCGAGATCGCCGCCCGGCTTCCGCACCCTGACGTGTACCTCACGGTCATGCTCCCGTTCGAGCGGGGCGACCTGCTCGACCGCTCGTACCGTGAGGGCGAGGTCCTCGAGGTCGAGCACCAGGCCGAGGGCACCCGCATCGTCGTCCGGGCGCCGGCGGCCCTGGCACACGCACTCGAACCGTTCGCCCTGGCCAAGGCGCCACCAGCCGACTCAGAGCCGGGGACGGACTCTTCCGACGGGTCGACCGGCGTCGCCGTCCCGCCGCCCGCGGCTGGCCCGGTCCGTCCCGCGCGCCCGGCCGAGGTCGCCGTCGCGCAGGTCCCGATCGCCCCGGGCCCCAGCGCCCGCTGAGGTCGCCGTCGCGCAGGCCGCGATCACCCCGGGCCCCAGCGCCCGCTGAGGACCGAGGCGGCTGACCGTGTTGCTGTGGTCTAGAGCCGGCGGAGCACGGCGACCACCTTGCCGAGGACGGACGCCTCGTCGCCGTCGATCGGCTCGTAGGCGGGGTTCGCGGGCATCAGCTTCACGTGGCCGCCCCGGACCGACCATCGCTTGACGGTCGCCTCGTCCTCGAGGTTCGGCACCAGGGCGGCGACGATGTCCCCGTTCTCCGCGATCGGCTGGCGCCGCACGACCACGTAGTCGTCGCCGAAGATGCCCGCCTCGATCATTGAGTCACCTCGGACCCTGAGCACGAACAGCTCGCCCTGTCCAACCAGATCGCGCGGCAGCGGCAGCATCTCTTCGATCTGGTCGTCGGGCAGCACGCCGGTACCGGCGGCGATCGGCCCGCTGAGCAGCGGTGCATACGCGGGAAGGGGCCGCGGAATCGCCGCGGCGGGGGAGTCGACGAAGACCTCGATCGCTCTCGGTTTCGTCGGATCCCGACGGATGAACCCCTTCTTCTCCAGCGTCTGGAGCTGCGAATGCACGCTCGACGTCGAGGTGAGCCCTACCTCGTCGCCGATCTCGCGAATTGACGGCGGATAGCCGTGCTCGTTGACTGCGTCGCGAATGAATTCGAGGATGCGGCGCTGCCGATTGGTCAGCTCCTCGCCCATCACCGTGTACCCCCTGAACACTCGTTCCGGACTCGCCTGACCGGCGACCGCTTCCTCCTGCTTGGTCTGAGTTGACTCTAACAGTGCGAGATTCTGAAAGCAAACACCTGTTCGAATTTTGTGGAAGATCCGTTGACATCGAACACGTGTTTGGATCAAGATACCGCATCGAACACACGTTCACCGAGTGCGCTTGGGGCGGGCGGAGCCTGGGTGGTGATGGGCCCACGGTTCCGACCGCTCCAAGGGCGTCACATCGACGAGAGGAGGGATGGACGGTTGCCGCGACCTCGCACGCTGGCCTATCTGCTCTTGGCCGTGTTGCTGCTGGTGGCACCCAGCCTCCTGAGCGGCGGCGGTCCATGGCGATCCGCTCCGGTCGCGTACTCGACGAACCGCACGGTCTCCTACACCGTCCAGCCCGGGGACACGCTGTGGGTGATCGCCCGGCGGATCGCACCGAACGACGATCCTCGAGCGGTCGTGGACCGGCTGATCGCCGAGAACCACATCACCGGGAGCCTTCAGGTCGGTCAGTCCATCGACCTGCCAGCTCCGAGCCATTGATCAAGGACCGCACCGCGCCAGATCGGTCCCCCCCGCCGCCTGACGTTGGACCCGCGCGGCCATCGCGCGTGGCCGGTGCGACGACTCGACACAACGCGACGTACGCACCTGCCCGGTCAGGCAGGTAGCCAGCCGCGAAGCCCAGTAGGACCGGCGCGCTTCCGGTTCCCGCGGCGACGGTCAGACCGGGACGGGAGCGTGCCTGGCCCCGCGCCGCCAGGACCTTCCCCGTAGCAACTGTCAGGGCCGCGAGCGTGGGCGGCTCCCAACGGAACGGCGTGCTCGACCGTCAGGACCGGGAGCGTGCCCGGACGCGAGGTTTGGGAGGGGTGGTCTTCCGCAGGGAGGCGAAGGTGTCCAGCTCACGCTCGAAGTCGGCGGGATCCTGGAAGTCCTTGTAGACGCTCGCGTAGCGCATGTAGGCGACCGCGTCCAAATCGCGGAGGGCGTTGAGGACCTCGATCCCGATCTCCTGGCTCTCGACCTCACGCTGGCCGCGCGCCCGCAGCGACTCCTCGATGTCACTGGCGATCCGTAGGATGTCGTCTGGAGAGATCGGGCGGTTCTTGGACGCCCGCTCGAGACCGGACACGAGCTTGGGGAGTTCGAACTGCTCCTTTGACCCGTCGCGTTTCTGGACCAGCAGCGGCGCTTCCTCGACCCGTTCGAAGGTCGTGAATCGCCGGCCGCACGACGCGCACGCGCGACGTCGGCGGACCGTGGACCCGTCCTGAACCTCACGCGAGTCGACGACCCGATCCTGGTCCAGAGAACCACAGAAGGGGCAACGCACGGCTTTCCTCCCCAACCGCCCTTTCGAGCAGGCGACCACAACATGTAGTGGTACCATAGCCTAGAGCAAGCAAGTTATCCACAACATCTTGTGTTAGAGACTTGACCTTGCACTCGGTTCGTAGCTAAATCACAGGGCTGTAAGTTTCGTCCGTCGTCCCGCTGGCCGAGCCCCTCGTCGAGGCTCAGAGCCACTTGCCTGGGACGCAAGCAGGGCCCTGTGGGGGGCTCGCAAGGAGGTCACAACCGTGGCGAAGACCCGGGATGCTCTGTCGGTCGAACAGGGTCAGAAGCGTAGGGGGCTTCAGGTGCGCCGCCTGTTCACGACCGATGATGCGCACCCGTACGACGAGCTGACGTGGGAGCGCCGGGACGCGGTCATCACCAACTGGCGCGACGGCTCGATCGCCTTCGAGCAGCGCGACCTCGAGTTCCCGGTGAACTGGTCGCAGAACGCGACCAATATCGTCGCCCAGAAGTACTTCCGCGGCCCGCTCGGCACTCCACAGCGCGAGCACTCCGTCCGCCAGATGGTCGACCGGGTCGCCGGCACCATCACCAACTGGGGTCTCGAGGACGGCTATTTCGCCAGCCCGGCCGACGGCGAGGCGTTCCGCTCCGAGCTGACCCATCTTCTGGTGAACCAGCGCGCCGCCTTCAACTCGCCGGTCTGGTTCAACGTCGGCGTCGAGCCGGAGCCGCAGTGCTCGGCGTGTCAGCCCTACGCCGCCCTCATCAGCACCCCGACCGGCATGGTGCCCATCGGTGAACTGGTCGAGCGGCAGGCCGTAGGCACCGTCGTGTACGACGCTCACGGCGAGACCAGAGTACGGGCAGTCAAGTTCAACGGGTCCAAGCGGGTCTACCGCATTCGACTTCGCAACGGCTTGTTCATCGAGGCCACGGGCGACCACGTCGTCTTCGCCGCCTCGAAGCGCCGATCGGGGGGAGTCTGGCTTCGGGTCGATCAGCTTGAGCCGGGGATGCGGCTGCACCTCTATCCCCACCGCGCCTCCAGCGAGGATGTCGTTGGTCGCCTGGCGCGGACCCTCGATGCGCGCGAGCGGCGGCACGAGGTCGCAGGCGGCGTCGCGACCCTTACCCAGACAGCGTCTGGCACAACGGAGGAGGCGGAGGCCGCGCTCGCGGGGTGGCTGCAAGCGGACGGTTTCGTTGGCCAATACCAAGAGGGGACCAACACCTCGCTCACCATCGAATTCATGACAGTGAGTAGCGAGGAGTACGACTGGGTCCAGCGCCAACTCCAGGTCGCGTTCCCAGATGTCCACCAGCACGTTCGCGCTTTCGACACCGCTGACCAGGGTAAGGTCGGTCGTCGCATCCGTCTGTACGGCGAGGCGCTTCGCCCGTTCGTCGAGACTTGGGGCTTGATGGCCCGCCAACACGATATGCGCGTGCCCGCCCCATTGTGGACGGCGCGGAACGAGGTTGTTGCCGCATACCTGCGGAGCGTCTTTCAGGCCGACGGATATGTCACAGTCCAGGGCGGGTCGAGCCGCGTAGCGGTGGGTGTCATCAGCGAGCGATGGACCGAGGACCTCCAAGTGCTGCTTCTGCGCCTCGGGATCTACTCGCGGCGACTGCGGAAGGCCGAGGTCCGCCCCGACCGCTCCGACCTTCACGAGGTCCAGATCAACCTGCGCTCTGAGCGCCTTGCCTTCGCCGAGCGGATCGGGTTTATCTCCAAGGACAAGGCGGCGCGACTGGAGGCCTCGCTCGAGCTCCTCGGCAAGTCCTGCCCGGACCTACGCGAAGAGGAGATCCTCGCGATCGAGGACCGGGGCGTCCAGCCCGTCTACGACATCCAGACCGACAGTGGCGAGTACCTGTCGAACAATGTGCGGGTGCACAACTGCTTCATCCTTTCGGTCGAGGACACCATGCCCTCGATCCTGAACTGGTACGTCGAGGAGGGCCTGATCTTCAAGGGCGGCTCCGGGTCGGGCATCAACCTGTCGACCATCCGCTCGTCGAGGGAGGCGCTCGGCAACGGCGGCGAGGCGTCGGGACCGGTCTCGTTCATGCGCGGCGCCGACGCGTCGGCCGGGACCATAAAGAGCGGCGGCAAGACCCGGCGCGCGGCCAAGATGGTGGTCCTGAACGTCGACCACCCGGACGTCCGCGACTTCATCTGGTGCAAGGCCCGTGAGGAGCACAAGGCCCGGGCGCTCAGGGACGCCGGCTTCGACATGGACCTGGACGGGCGCGACTCGATCAGCATCCAGTACCAGAACGCGAACAACTCGGTGCGGGTCACCGACGACTTCATGCACGCCTACGAGCGCGACGGCGAGTTCGACCTCAAGGCCGTGCTCGACGGCCACCCGGTCGAGCGGACCCGAGCTCGCGAGCTGATGCGCGAGATCGCGCAGGCGGCCTGGGAGTGCGCCGACCCTGGCATGCAGTACGACACAATCATCAACAGCTGGCACACCACGCCGGAATCGGGCCGAATCAACGCTTCTAACCCCTGCTCAGAGTATATGCACCTAGATAATTCAGCCTGCAATTTGGCTAGCCTGAATCTGCTGAAATTCCTGGGTGCGGATGGCGTGTTCGACGTCGAGGCCTTCAAGCACGCCGTCGAGGTGGTCTTCCTCGCGCAGGAGATCATCGTCGGCAACTCGTCGTACCCGACCGAGCGGATCACCAAGAACGCCAAGGACTACCGCCAGCTCGGCCTCGGCTACGCCAACCTCGGCGCGCTGCTGATGGCGCAGGGCAAGGCCTACGACTCCGGCGGCGGGCGGGCGTGGGCGGCGGCGATCACCGCCCTGATGACCGGCCACGCCTACCGTACCAGCGCCCGGATCGCGCAGGTCCAGGGTCCGTTCGCGGGTTACGCCAAGAACCGCACCTCGATGCTGCGGGTCATCGGCAAGCACCGGGCCGCGGTCGACGCGATCGATGCCAGCCTGGTCCAGCCGAGCCTGCTCGAGGGTGCGCGCACCGCATGGGACGACGCCCTCAAGCTCGGCGAGGAGCACGGCTTCCGCAACGCGCAGGCCTCGGTGCTGGCCCCGACCGGCACGATCGGCCTGCTGATGGACTGCGACACGACCGGGATCGAGCCCGACCTCGCTCTGGTCAAGACCAAGAAGCTGGTCGGGGGCGGCTCCATGTCGATCGTCAACCAGACCGTGCCGCGCGCGCTGCGCCAGCTCGGCTACGCCGAGGAGCATGTGCAGGCGATCCTCGAGTACATCGCCGAGCACAACTCGGTGAAGGGCGCTCCCGCCCTGCGGGCCGAGCACTACCCGGTCTTCGACTGCGCCATGGGCGACTCGCCGATCCACTACATGGGCCACATCAGGATGATGTCGGCCGTCCAGCCGTTCATCTCCGGCGCCATCTCCAAGACCGTGAACATGCCCGAGTCGGTGTCGGTCGAGGAGGTCGAGCGCGCCTATTACGAGGGTTGGCGACTCGGGCTCAAGGCGCTCGCGATCTACCGGGACAACTGCAAGGTCGGGCAGCCGCTCTCGGCGACCAAGTCGAGCAAGGCCGAGGCGCCCGCGGAGGCGGCCAGCACATCCGGAGCCAAGACGGCGAACCCGGGCCAGGGCGACCGCAGGATCGTGGCCGACACCGGGGCGGTCATCGAGGTCCAGGACGCGCCGGTGCGCCGGCGGCTGCCGAGGACCCGTCCGTCCAAGACGACCTCGTTCCGGGTTGGTGACATCGAGGGCTACCTGACCGCCAGCTCGTACCCCGACGACGGTCTCGGGGAGATCTTCGTCAAGGTCTCCAAGCAGGGCTCCACCCTGTCGGGCGTGATGGATGCCTTCGCGATCGCGGTCAGCGTGGGGCTCCAGTACGGCGTGCCCCTGGAGGTCTTCGTGGCGAAGTTCTCCAACGTCATCTTCGAGCCCAACGGCATGACCGACGATCCCGACATCCGCATCGCGCAGAGCCTGGTCGACTACATCGCGCGGCGGCTGGCAATCGACTACCTCGACGTCGAGAGCCGGCAGGCACTGGGCGTGAAGACCACGGCCGAGCGGATCGAGGAGGTCAACGGCACGACGGCCAAGGTCACCCCCGCTCCGGCGCCGGCGCCGGACCAGCCGAAGTCCGACCAGGGCGGCGCCGCCACAGGCACGCCGGCTCCGGTCGTGGAGGCCAACGAGGAGGATCTGCCGAAGGTCGCGCCGGCGTCGCCACGGAGCGAGATCGCGTTCACACCCGGCATGTCCGCGGTCGACGCGCCGTTCTGCTCCACCTGTGGGGTCCGCATGCGGCCAGCCGGCTCCTGCTTCGTCTGCGAGTCCTGCGGGACCACGAGCGGGTGTAGCTGATTCCAGGCGCCACCTGGCCGTGAATGGCCTGGTCGGAAGCGGGGTGCCGGACAGATCCCCGGTGCCCCGCTTCTCGGTGTGCACAGGTTCCTGTTGGAGCTAATGCAAGCTCGCTGGCCACGATGGGCGGCTGTTTCGCGACCAAGTCAGGTTCCGGATGCCGAGGATCGCCTTGGTGTCGATCTCGCCGGGCAAGGAGTCGATGCGGTTCGCGTTCCAGGCTTGGGATCTACCAACGCGTCCTTGCAGGAAGTCTAGAACTATGGCTATATAGCTAACATGTCAGACGACAATGGGGTGTTCAAGGCGCTTGCCGACTCGACCCGGCGACAGATCCTCCAGGACCTGCGGGCAGGGGAGTTGGCCGCCGGTGAGATCGCCGCCCGGTTTCCCATCAGCGGTCCGTCGGTCTCGCGGCACTTGGCGGTGCTCAAAGCCGCCGGGCTGGTCCGTGAGCGCCGGGACGGCAACAGGATCCTCTATGCGCTCGTCGAGGAACTTCTGGCCCTGTGCGTGGGTCGCTTCCTGTCTGTTGTCTGCCCCGAGCAGATCGTGCTCCGTCGCCAGCGGTCGTCCGACGAGCGGGAGATGCAGCACGACGACGACCGGAGGGCACGATGAGGGTCCCGGTGATGGCGGCGACGATCGAGCGCCGGCTGCTGGTGAACTACCGGGTGGAGGCGGATGTTGTCGCCCGGTTGCTGCCAGAGCCGTTCCGTCCGATGACCCTTGGCGGATCCGCCGTCGCGGGGATCTGCTTGATCCGCTTGAGCGGCCTCCGACCGGCGGCCGCACCAGGCCGCGTCGGGTTCACCTCTGAGAATGCCGCGCACCGGATCGCTGTGGAGTGGGATACCGACGAGGGGGTGGCCCAGGGCGTCTACATCCCGCGGCGAGACACCTCCTCGCGCCTCACCACGCTTGCCGGCGGCCGCCTGTTTCCCGGCATCCACCAGCGTGCCCGGTTCCATATCGAGGAAGCCGACGGTCGCTATCAGGTCGCTCTGGCCAGCCTGGACGGCGGCGTGAACGTCCGCGTGGCAGCGACTCTGGCCGACGACCTGCCGCACGCGTCGGTGTTCGGGTCGCTCGCCGTCGCCTCCAGGTTCTTCGAGCAGGGCTCGGTGGGCTGGTCGGTCACGCATCAGCCTGGCGTCTACCACGGTGTCGAGCTACGCACATTCGGCTGGCGGATCGAGCCTGCTCGTATCGAGGCGGTCGCATCGAGCTTCTTCGACGACCCACGGCGCTTTCCGCCGGGAACCGCAGTGCTCGACAGCGCCCTGCTCATGCGTGACGTCGCCAGCGAGTGGTATAGCCGCGGACGGCTCGCGGTCCCACTCCGCCACCCCTTGGGTCGCGCGCAGCCAGTCCGGGCCAACTGAGGAATAGCGCATGGTTCGAATACGTGCTCTGCCCCAGTAGCCCACCGAGGGCGGTCGCTGACGACAGAGCCGATCGGTCGAAGGGGGTGCGTCGAGCCTCGGCGTACCCCCTTCTGTCTCTCCTGAAGGCCCCGCATCGCTGAGGTCCGGCTGGTCCCTTGTTGTCTCTGCTGGGCGGTATGCTCCGGCGATGACGACAAGCTCAGCGACCCCCTTGGAGACGGCCTATGCGCTGCTTCGGAACGGCCGTGCGGTCGAAGCCGAAGAGCTGATGGCGCAACGCGTCCGCGAAGCCGAGGCGACCACTGGTCGCGACAGCCCCGTATGGGCGGCCGCGCAGTGCGACCTTGGAAATGTCCTGCTCAACTCACATCAGCTCGACCGTGCACTGGCGTGCTACCGCGCCGCCGCCGGCACACCGGCGTTCGTCGAGCCAGAGGCCCGCAAGGACCAGCTGACCTACCGGACCAATCTCGGGCTCATCCTTCAGATGCTGGGCAGGCTCGAGGAGGCCGAGACGGAGCTGCGCGCCAACGTGGGCGACCGGCTGGACTTCTACGGCCGCGAGCATGCCGGCTACGCGTTCGGGCTCGAGCCGTTGGCGGATGTCC
This sequence comes from Actinomycetota bacterium, assembly GCA_040414855.1. GTDB lineage: Bacteria > Actinomycetota > CALGFH01 > CALGFH01 > CALGFH01 > DASVXQ01. Next base: position 1,853 of record JBEDUQ010000038.1, on the reverse strand, counting down.
TCCTGCGGCGCGGCAAGACGCGCGAGGCCCGTCGAACCGTTGAGGAGGCCATCTCGAATCTGTGGGCCAACGGACACCAACGGGTGGCCACCGCGCTGGCGCTGCGAGCCGAGATCCTCAAGGCCGACGGTGCCGATGCGCCCGCGTTCGGCGGGCTGGATGGGCTGCCCGACGAACTGATCGAGCAGATGGCGCGGGCGCTGATCGGCCGGGTCGACGACTCGCCGTCGGCCGCGGGCCGGGAGGCGCTGACCGAGCTGCTCGGATTGCTCGAGGCACGCCTGGGCTCGGACCACCAGACGACACTCAACACCCTCTCGAAGCTGGCCAACGTCACCCGCGACACCGGGGGTGGGCCCGGGCGGGTGGAGGCTATCCAAAAGGTGCTGGCCGCCTACGACCGTCAGGGCCGGACACAGGACGCCGTAATGGCAGCGCTCGGGCTGGCGATGGCCCAGAACGACGACGGCGACATCGGCGGAGCGCTGCGCGGCTACGCGGACGCCCGGACACGCGCCGAGACGACCGGCAACCCGACCCTCGTCGCGCAGGTGCTGCGCAACTGGGGCTTGGCGTTGGCAGAGGACGGCCGTGCCGAAGAAGCGGAGCAGCGCCTGCGGGAGGCGGTAAGGGCGGCGCGGCGCGGAGGGAACGATGACATGCTCGGCCGATCGCTCGTTGCGCTTGGCCTGTTCCTCCAGCATCACGAACGATTCGACGAAGCTCGGCCAGTCGTGGAGGAGGGCCTTGCGGTCTTGGATCCGGCGGACTCGGACGCGGTCATGGGGCACAGCCACCTCAACGCCATCGTCGCCCGGCGCTCCTGCGGGTGCGGCGATGCCGCGGAGATGCAGGACGCGATCGCTGAGTCCTTCCGTCGGTTCGTGCTCGGAAGGCTGCCCGGCGACCTCTTGGACCATCTCGACGTCACGATCGCCGACGGAGACTTCAACCTCGAGGTCCAGTTGCGCCGCGAGCCGGCGCCCGAGGAGCTGGAACACCTGAATCGCGTCATGCAGTCGGCGCTGGCCGAGTTCCGCCATCGACTGACGCGAGCACGCTGAGCGGCGCCGCAGGTCCGACGGGACTCGTGGGAGGAACAATGCCATCGCGTCGCGGTGCGCCGCGAGCGAGCTCATCTCCCTCCCGGCGTGCGGCCGCGGCATGGCCGATTCGTTCAAGACGCGGGCCGAGGCGTTGGCTAACGTGAGCCGTGCGAGGGCACGACGTCCTCGCGTTCATGTGCAGCCGACCGATGGGAGACACGGAGATGCAGGCGAAGTTGGGCATTGTCGAACTCGTCGTCGACGACATGGCACGCTCCCTGGCGTTCTACCGTCAGCTCGGGCTGGACCTGCCGGCCGAGGCGGACCAGCAGCCGCACGTCGACATCGAGCTGCCGGGCGGCATGCGGATTGCCTGGGATACGGTTGAAACCATCCATTCGTTCGATCCGGACTGGCGGCCACCGACCGGCGGCGCTGGGCGGATGTCGCTGGCGTTCGCGTTCGACACCCCGGCGGAGGTCGACAGCGCCTACAAGACGCTCGTGTCGCTCGGCTACGAGGGACACAAGGAGCCCTGGGACGCGTTCTGGGGAATGCGGTATGCGCTCGTCCACGACCCGGACGGCAACGCCGTCGACCTGTTCAGCCCGAACAAGTGAGCGGGGTGAGCAATTAACCTGCGGCCACTGTCCGCAACCGACGCGCCGGGCTGCGACGCCGTGATCGCGAGCCTGCCGTACTTCTTCGGCGACCCCGATGGCATTCGGGAATGTGCCGAGGCCGTGCGCACGCAGCCCGGCTGGGCCGTCGAGGACGCGGGCTGATCCGCTGCCTCCACAGCCCGAA
>JBEDUQ010000037.1:0-20001 GCA_040414855.1 Actinomycetota bacterium | reverse complement strand
CGGCGAGGGGCGCGACGATCAGGATGCCCCTGGCGCCCGCGATCACCCGCGAGAGCACGTCGCGCCCGAGCTCGTCGGTCCCGAGCCAGTTGTGCGACGACGGCCTGGCGAGCCGGTTGAGCACGTCAACAGCGAAGGGGTCGCGCGGCTCCAGCACGTTCCCGAGCACGGCGCACAGGACCCAGAACCCTACGATCACCGCGCCCACCAGGAAGGTGGGTGAGCGGCGTAGCACCCGCAGGCGCTCGCGTCGGGTTGCCCGCCGCTCCTGCCTGCCCCGCAGCGACTCGAGCTCGGAGCTGACCCCCTCGACGGCACTCATTCCGCGCTCCCGTAGCGGATCCGGGGATTCAGCAGCGAGTACGCGATGTCGGCGAGCAGCGTGGCGACCAGGTACACGATCCCGACGACCATCACCCCTCCCTGGAGCAGGGGGAAGTCCTTCTTCTGCGCCGCGAGGAACAGAAGCTGGCCGATCCCCTGGTAGTTGAAGATGAACTCGATCACCACCAGCCCGCCGATGAGGTAGCCGGTCTGGGTGGCGACGACCGCGATGGTCGGCAGCAGGCCGTTGCGGAGCACGTGACGAAGGATCACGGTCCGCCGCGAGAGGCCTTTGAGCACCGCGGTGCGCGTGTAGTCGGCGTCCAGCGCCTCGATCATGCCGCTTCGCGTGATCCGGGCGATGTAGCCGAACAGCACGAAGACCAGCGGGATCGCGGGAAGGATCAGATAGTAGAACTGCTTGGCGATCCCGCTGCCGTCGGGTGCCTGGGCGGTGACCGGCAGGAGCCGCAGCTGCACGGCGAACACCAGGATCACCGCGATGCTCCAGACGAACTCGGGGACCACCGTGGCGGACAGGCCGCCCACGGTCACCAGCCGGTCCAGCGAGCGGCCGTGCGAGAGGCCGGCCACGATCCCGCCCAGGATGCCGAGGGGCACGACCAGGATGAACGCCACCAGCGCGAGCTTGAGCGAGTTGACGATCGCCGGCCCGAGCAGTGACGACACCGGCGCCTGGAACGAGAGCGACTCCCCGAGGTCGCCGCGGACCGCGTCCGACAGCCAGGCACCGTACTGGACCGCGATCGGACGGTCCGTCCCGAGGCGGTGATTCAGCGCCGCGACCGCCTGCGGCGCAGCGAACGGGCCGAGGATGCGGCGGCCCACGTCCCCGGGAAGGACGTGGGCGCCCACGAACACGATGGTCGACAGCAACCAGAGCGTCAGGACCGCGAGGCCGACGCGCCGTAGCAGGAACCGCCCCATGCCACCCTCGCTAGGCCGAGAACCCCGCTTTGAGCATGCGGATATGACCCATGCCCGTCGGTTCGACGTTGGCGACGTTCGACTGTGTCGCCGACAGGTGGGCGTAGAAGTACGGGAAGATGATCGGGGTCTCGTCCAGCAGCAGCCGCTCGATCTGGCCGGCGATGCCGCGCTGCGCCTGGAGGTCGACGGCGGCGAGGTACTGGTTGACCAGTCCGTCGTACTGCGAGTTCTTGAAGTGCGCCCCGTTCCAGGTGCCCTTCGAGGTGAGCGGGGCGCCCAGGAAGACGTTGGGCACACCACGGTGGCCGTAGTCGGTGATCCCCATGGTGGAATCGAGCCAGGGCGACTTCCCGAACACGGCGTCCCCGTAATAGGTGCCCGCGTCGGTGACGCTGAGGGTGATGTTCCCCCCGATCTCCCGCGCCGCGTCCTTGATCGCCTGGGCGAGCAGCGGGATCTCGTAGCCGTTCCAGGTCGCCAGCGTGACCGAGAAACCGGACTTGCCCGCGGCCTGCATCAGTTGCTTGGCCTGGTTCACGTCCTTGGCCCGCTGCGCCACCGAGCTGTCGGTCGACGGGAACACCGGGGCGAACGGCGAGTCGTTGCCGGGCTCGGCCTTGCCGCCGAGCAGGCCCTTGACCAGGGCCGGACGGTCGAGGAGCAGGGCCATCGCCTGGCGCACGCGCTTGTCGGTGAAGGGCTCCTTGTCGGTGCGCATGTGCACCTGCCGGTGTGCCGACGAGCGGAGCTCGATGATCTTGACGTTGGGGTTGCCGAACAGCGGCGTTCCGGTGGAGGCGGAGAACTGGCTCACCACGTCCAGCTGCTTGCTCTGCAGCGCCAGGACCCGCGGCTGCTCCTCGGCGTAGAACTTGAGCGTGATCTCGTCGAGCGCCGGGGCCGCCGCCCCGGTCTGCCAGTAGCTCGGGTTCTTGGCGTAGGCGACCTCGGCCCCCCGCTTGAAGCTGGTCATCTTCCACGGGCCCGTGCCGACGAACGAGCTCTCGTACTTGCCGCCGTAGTCGTAGTTGGCCGGCAGGATGATGGTGTTGTAGTTGTCGGAGCTCACCAGGTACGGGAAGTTCCCGTTGGGGGCGTCGAGGTGGAAGGTCACGGTGGAGTCGTCCACCACCCGGACGCCGGCCGGCGACAGGACCCCGGTGAACGCCGAGAGCGCGTTGGAGCCGCCCTTGGGGTCCGAGTGGACCTTGAACGTCTTGGCGACGTCCTCGGCCTTCATCGGCTGGCCGTTGTTGAAGGTGACGCCCTGGCGGAGCTTGAAGGTCCATTCCGAGGCGTCGTCGTTGTGCGTCCAGCTCTCCGCGAGCACGCCGCTCAGCTTGAGGTCCTTGTCGGACCAGGTGAGGTACTCGCCGGCCTGCCCGAGCACGGCCAGGCCGCCTTCGTCAGACACCGTCAGCGGGCTGATGGCTCCCGCGGGCGCGATGATGCCGACGCTCATCGTGCCGCCCTTCTTGACGGTGGCGGGCGCTCCCGCCCCGCCCGTGCCCGTCGACGAGGACTTCCCGCAGGCCGCGGCGAGGAACCCCGCCACGCCCACCGACATCCCGAGCACCGTGGCCCGCCGGATGAAGTCCCTGCGCGAGAGTCTGCCGGCGGCAAGCTCGTCGATCAGATGGTTCTCGAGGCTGGTCCGCCGGGCCCGAACGTTGTCGGCCCGGCGCTGCAACTCGTCCACTGCCCACCTCCAGGGGGTGCCCGCGGCAGCTGGGTCCGGCACCGTTCCTCTGCGGCCAGCATGAGCGGTCGTGTGAGGAGACGCTTCCTTCTGTGGTGAAACGTTCTGCTGAAGGTTGCGAGACCACCCTTGTCCCATGTGCACCATCTGCTGTCAAGCGGCGCCCACCGGTCGGTCCACCAGCGGCCGAGTGGGTTGACGCCGAATCGCTCCGCCATCCATGCTCCGTTCAGTTGGGAGAAGGGCGAACTACCGGTGGAACGAACTTCGACCTGGGCGGCGCGCCGCGGCGGCACCGAGCGCCCCGGCTCGCCTGGTGTGCATGCCGCGCTCAGCGTCATCGAGTCGTTGGTGGCGCGGGCACCGCTCGGGATCTCGGAGCTGTCGGTCGAGCTCGGAGTCGCCAAGAGCACGTTGCACCGGGTCTGTGCGGTGCTCGTCGAGCGGGGCTGGCTGGTCCGCGACCGGGCCGGCCGCTTCGACCTGGGGGCGCGCGCCATCGGGATCGGGACGCGGTCGGGCGAGCTGCCGATCGTCAGCGCCTTCGCCGGCGTCGCCGCCGAGCTGCTCACCGTGCACAACGAGACCGTGTGCCTCGCCGTGCTCGATGGTGACGACTCGGTGTTCATCGCGCTCGAGGAGACCTCGCACCCGGTCCGGCTCGTCACCAGCGTGGGCAGCCGTACGCCGGCGTTCGCTTCGGCGAGCGGCAGGGTGGTGCTCGCCGAGCGGTCGGCGGCCAGGATCGAGGCGGAGTTCGGCGGCGCGGTGCTGGTCACCCCGACCGGGCGGCGCCTGCGCGGCGTCGGGGAGCTCCAGGAGATCCTCGAGCGGGTGCGCCGCGACGGCTACGCGGAGAACCAGAGCGAGACGGCGGTGGGGCTCTACAGCCTCGCGGTGCCGGTCCGCAACGGGGCCGGCGTGGTGCTCGCCGCGATGACCGTCTGCGTGCCCTCGTCGCGGCTGGACCCCGCCCGGCGCGAGCTGCTCATCAGCGACCTCGTCGCCGCCGGCGAAGCCCTCTCCGCCGAGGTCGCCTGGCTTTCGGCCTGGAACGCGATGCGCGCGGACCGGCCACGCATGAGCTCGTCAACCTGAGCGGGACGGGCCGCGCGCCAGGTCGGGCAGCAGCCGGATGGCGGCGCTCAGGTCGCCTTCGAGCGGCCGGTCCTCGGTGCTCGGCTCCATGGCCGCGCCGGCCAGCTCGTAGGCGTCGCGCAGCGGGCCCGGCCCGAGGGTGACCCCCTGGAGCCGAAGCGCCCGCACCGCGGCCAGCAGCTCGCAGGCCAGCACGATCTCATAGGGCGCCAGCGCCTCGGTGGTGCGCCAGGCCGCCTGTGCCGAGAAGCTCGCGTGATTCTCCAGGCCAGATGCGAGCACGGCGCTACCGAGCGTGGCCGGTGCGGCCTGATGCCGCAGGTCCGCAAGCGCGGAGTGGGCCACGTACTCGAGGATGGTCACGCCGGAGCTCGGCTCCGGACCGTCCGCGAGGAACGGCCGCAGCCCGGTGTTGGCGGGGTCGGCGAGGCCGCTGAGGCGGGCGACCGAGAGCGCGGCGGTCTGGAACAGCGCGGCGCGCGCCTTGTCGAGCGCCAGGGCGAGGTAGGCGGCGTGGAAGTTGCCGTTGTGCAGCACGTCATGGGTGCGCACGTCGACCAGCGGGTTCTCGCCGGCCGAGTTCATCTCGACCCCCAGGACGCGCTCCAGGTCCGCCAAGCCGTCCAGCGCCGCGCCGTGGACCTGTGGTAGCGCGCGGAGCCCGAACGGGTCCTGGACCCGACGTGCCGGCCGGGCGGCCCTGGTCCGGAGCAGCTCGCGCATCCTCGCCGCCACCGCGATCTGGCCCGGGTGGCGTCTGGACTCGTGGACGGCCGCGGCGTAGGGCTCCTGCGAGCCCTGGACTGCGACGAACGACAGGGCCGCGACCACCAGCGCGGCCTGGAGCAGGCGCCGCAGGTCCTGACTCGCGAGCGCGGCCTCGCCGACGGTGGCCGCGTTGCTGCTGATGAAGGCGAGCGCGTCGGTTGGCCCGAAGGCGTGGGCCGGCATGGAGCCGCCCTCCCAGGGCCGCTCACCGAGGATGCACAGCGCCGTGGAGGCAAGCGCGGTCAGGTCGGCCGTTCCGATCGCCCCGTACCGCGACACGCGCGGGGTCAGCCCCCGGTTGAGCGCGCCCTCGAGCACCTCGAGCAGTGCGGGGTCGACGCCCGAGCCTCCGGCGGCGAGCTGGTTGAGCCGCACGACCAGCATCGCGCGAACGCCCGCGCGGTCCAAGGGCGGACCGGCGCCGCCGGCGTGGCTGCGGAGCACGCGCAGGCCGTGGTCCAGGACGTCGCCCGCGCCGACCGGGACGGTCCGGTTGGCCCCGACCCCGGTGGTCACGCCGTACACGGGGCGCTGCGCCGCGACTTCGAGGGCGACCCTGTGCGCCGCCCTCGCCCGCTCGATTCCGCGGGCGGCCACCTCCACCGGCGCGCCGTCGCGGGCGACCGCCTCGACCTGCTCGCAGGAGAGCCCCTCGCCGTCCAGCGAGATCGTCATCGCCCGCGGCTCCGGGGGCTCCGGGTGCGCCTGGGGCTCTGGCGGTGCCGGGGGTGCCGGGGGTGCCGGGGGTGCCGGGGGCTCCGGCGGCGTCAGGGGTGCCGGGGGCGCCCCGTCGCGGGCGACGCGTCTGGCCAGGGCCACGGTCGCGCCTCAGGCCGCGGGGTCGAGCGGGCGCAGCTCCTCGGCGTAGCTGACCGACACGCGGCGCATGACGCCGTCGGCGCTGAGCGAGTACTGGCCGAGTCGCCACAGTGGCGGTGAGTAGGCGTGGATGGTCACGGTCCCGTCGAGCTCCCCGGTCATCCGATGGATGTGCTCCGGCCCGAAGCAGAACGACCCGCCCGCCGGGATCACCGAGACGACGTGCTCGCCGCCGATCCGCGGGTTCGACTCGGCCACAGCGCCCTCGACGACGCGGACCGCGCCCGAGGAGATGTCATGGTCGTGCCAGCCCGTGTCGTTGGCCCTCGTCCAGCACAGCAGCCAGACGTCGACGTGCTCGTCGCGGTACAGGGACACGTAGTGGCGCTTGTCGTCGGAGAACGCGAGGTGGTCGCGCCACAGCTCCGGGTTGGTCGAACAGTCGTCGACGAGCATCTGGAGCTCGTGCTTGTCCAGCAGCCGTGCTGGCAGGGCGTCCCAGGTCATCCCATCACTCCTTCGACGTCGAGCAGGTGGGCGGGGTTCTCGGATCGCATCGCGTAAGCGGCCGCCGGACCGAGGAGCGGATCGGCGGGGGTGGCGTAGGGCCGGTCCGACCCGAGCACGACCGCGTCGACCCCGAGCACGCGGACGATGGCGTCGACCGCCCGCGTGCCATAGGACGAGGTCTCGACGAAGACCTTCGGGTCCACCGCGCCGCGGTCGCCGCCGCGCGCGCGCAGCCGCTCCCCGTGCAGGGGCGCGAGGCCGGCGAGCATCGCGAAGCAGACCCGCAGCCTCGGGTGGCGAGGCCGGCCGAAGGCGCGGAACGCGAACCAGGCGGCGTGCATCTGTTGCACGTACGGAACCATCGCCGGCCACCACGCCGGCGTATCGCATGCAGCCGGCGGGGCGGCGCCGGGATGAATGAACAGGGGGCGGTCGCGGACCTCGAGGAGGTCCAGCAGCGGCGCGCAGCGCTCGTAGCCCTCGGCGTCCTGGAGCGCCGTCGCCGGGAGCTGGAGCCCCACGCAGCCGCGCAGCAGCTCCAGCTCGACCCTGGAGGGATCGACGTCGCTCAGGCACACGGAGGCCCAGGCGAGGAACGGGGACGGCAGCTCGAGCACGCCCTGGTGGTACGCGTCCAGCAGCGGCAGCGCCTCTTCCGGCGCGAGCCACTCGATGCCGAGTGGGCTGGAGGGCGACAGCAGCACGAGGTCCAGCTCATCGTCGTACGCCTGGGACTGGCGCCGTGCCACGTCGTGGTCGGCCGGGTCGACGGCGAACTCGGGCTCGCCGTCCAGCACAAGCGTCCAGCCGATCATCCTCGGCGCGCGCCGACGGTGGCGCAGGGCCTCCAGGAGCGAGTCAGGCCACAGATGCTGATGCACGTCGACACGCATGGCTCCCCCAGGTGAACCGCTTCAGTGAAGCGATTCAGTGAAGCGCTTCACTGATAGGCGTGTCAATAGGTGCGTCAACCCTCGCCGGCCCCGGGGCCGGTGTCGCCCTCCCGTCACCCTCCCGAGGTAGCCTGTCTCCATGCCGCAACCACGCAAACGAGCCACGATCAGGCAGGTCGCCGAGGCCGCCGGGTTGTCCACGGCGGCCGTTTCCTATGCGCTGCGCGGCATCCACGTCTCCAAGGAGACCGAGGCGCGCGTCCGGCGGGTGGCCGCCGAGCTTGGCTACGAGGTGCACCCGATCGCCAGGGCGCTGGCCAGCGGCCGGACCGGCATGGTCGGGCTGCTCGCCGGCTCGCTGGAGGACCTGTGGCAGCAGCAGGTGGTCGCCCTGGTCGGGCGCGAGCTGCTCGCCCGGGACCTGTACGCGCTGATCGTGGACGCCGGCGGCGAGCCCGAGCGGGAGCAGACGCTGGGGCTTCGGCTCCGGGACCAGCGGGTCGACGGCCTGCTGGTGTTCCCGCTCGATCCCTCCGCCGAGCTGTGGGCCGAGCTGACCGAGGCCCTGCCGGTGGTCGCGATCGGGGATTCCCTGCAGGGTGCGCATCCGGCCGGGGAGGTGCTGTTCGACAACCGCACCGGCGTGACCCTGGCGCTCGAGCACCTGAGCAAGCTCGGGCACCGGCGGATCGGGGTGCTCACCTCCACCCAGGCCAGCACCCCGGACCGCCCGACCGACACCTACGCGCTGGCCGAGGCGGACCGGCTCGGCCTCGACGTCACCGTGCACGCCTCGCCGCACTCTCTGGGCGCGGCCACCGAGGCGGCCAGGGAGGTGCTCTGTCAGGGCGCCCGCCCCACCGCGCTGTTCTGCATCTCCGATTCCATCGCCTACGGCGCCTACGCGGCCGCTCGGGCCCTCGGCCTGCGGATCCCCACGGACCTGTCGATCAACGGGTACGACAACCATCCCGTGTCCGGCCTGCTGTCCCCGCCGCTGACCACCTTCGACTGGGACCGGGAGGGGATCACCCGCACGGCGGTCCAGCTCATCTCCGCCGCCATCGACGGCCGCCCACGCCGGCGGCGCGTCGTCAAGGTGCCGGTGCTCCACCGGCGTGCTTCCACGGGCCCTGCACCGAGGCCCAACTGAGGTTCCACGGGTCCTGCACCGAGGCCCAACTGAGGAGGGTGGCAATGGCTCCAACCTACCGAGGCTTCACCTACGAGCAGGTGGCGGGCACCATCGACCATTCACTGCTGCGCCCCGAGCTGCTCGCGGCCGAGGTGGAGGCCGGCTGCGCGCTTGCCGACCGCTACCGCGTCGCCACCGCGTGCTGCCGGCCGGCCGACGTGCCGTTCGCCGTCTCGCTGCTGGCCGGCAGCCCGGTCGAGGTGGGAACGGTCGTCGGCTTCCCGCATGGCTCCTCGCCCACCGAGGTCAAGGTGCACGAGGCCGGGCTGGTGCGGTCCCAGGGCGCGGCCGAGATCGACATGGTGCTCAACGTGGGGTGGCTGCGGTCGGGTGAGCCGGGTCGCGTCGAGGACGAGATCCGCCAGGTGGTGGCCGCGGCCGACGGCGCGGTGGTCAAGGTCATCCTCGAGAACGCCTACCTGAGCGACGATCAGAAGGTCGTCGCCTGCAAGGCGGTCGAGGCCGCCGGCGCCGACTACGTCAAGACCTCCACCGGCTTCGCGCCGAGCGGCGCGACCGTCGCGGACATCCGGCTGATGCGCGCGAGCGTGTCGCCGCGGGTCAAGGTGAAGGCCGCCCACGGCGTGCGCACGCTCGACGCCCTGCTGGAGGTGATGGAGGCGGGCGCGGAACGCTGCGGCGCCACCGCGACCGCCACGATCCTCGACGACTTCGTCGTTCGCGCCGGTGCCTGAGCCGCGCCGCTACCTCGGCCTCGACCTCGGCGGGACGAACATCAAGGTCGTGGTCATCGAGGAGCGCGACCCGCGACAGCGTCCGGGAGCGCCGAGCCAGGTGCCCTCCGCGGCCGGCGTGGAGATCGTGGCACGGGAGACCCGCCCCACCGAGGCGCACCGCGGCCCAACCGGCGTGGTCGAGCGCCTCGCCGAGATCGGCCGGGACGCGGCCGACCGCCACGGCCCGGTCGCCGCGACCGGCGTCGGCCTCCCCGGCCTGTTCGAAGCCGAGACCGGCCGCACCGTGTTGATCCCGAACCTCCCTGGGGACTGGAACGGCGTCCCGGTCCGGGACCCGCTGACGGCGGCGCTCGGCCAGCCGGTCGCGCTGATCAACGACGCTCGGGCGTTCAGCCTCGCCGAGGCGCTGCTCGGCGCGGCCCGCGGGCTCGGCACGGTGGTCTGCGTGGTGCTCGGCACCGGCGTCGGCGGCGGCGTGGTGGTGGACGGCCGGCTCCTGCGCGGCTCGGGCACCGCCGGCGAGTTCGGACACCAGACGGTGCTGGCCGGCGGGCCACCATGCGGCTGCGGGAACGCCGGCTGCGTCGAGGCGCTGACCCGCGCGGACGTCTTCGCCGAGCTCGGCGGCCGGGCGACCGCGGAGGAGGTGTACGCCGCGGCCCGCCAGGGCGACCGGCTGGCGTGCGCGGCCGTCGACCACGTCGTCAAGTGGCTGGGCATCGCCCTGGCCAACGCCTACGTCCTGCTCGCGCCCGACGCCTTCGTCGTGGGCGGGGGCGTCGCCGGCGCCGGTGACCTGCTGCTCGGCCCGCTCCAGGAGGAGGTGCGGCGCCGCGTCTTCATCGCGCCGCCGGAGCTGGTGCGCATCCTGCCGGCGGCGCTCGGCCCCTACGCCGGCGCCTCGGGCGCGGCGCTGTACGGCTGGGAGGCGGCGTTCGAGGAGCTGAACACCGCGTCGATGGCGTAGTTGGCGGCGTTGTAGGCCGTCTCGGTGTGCTCCAGCGGCCGGCCCTCGCTGTCATCGATGATGCGGCGCTCCACCAGCAGCGCGGACCGCGGCGGGATCTCCAGCAGGCGCGCCTCCGCGGCGGTCGCGATCCGCGCGCGGATCCAGGACCGCGACACGGCGGGCTCGCGACCGGCGGCGACCAGGCTGTCGTGCAGCGAGCCGGTCTCCAGGTCGTTGGCGAGCACGCCCGCGCACTCCGCCGGCAGCGCGGCGTGCTCGATCGCCAGCGGCATGCCGTCGGCCAGCCGCAGCCGTGAGATCGCGACCACCCTGGCGCCGTCGGGCAGGCGGAGCGCCTCGAGGTCGGCAGTGGTCGCGGGACGCAGCCCGGCCTCCAGCAGCCGCGACGACGCCTTGAGGCCGCGCCGGCGCATGTCCTCCGTGAAGCTCATCAGCGAGCCCTCGTGACGGTGGATGGGCCGCGGGGCGACGAAGGTGCCGGCGCCGCGCCGCCGCTGCACGAGGCCCTCGGCCGCGAGGTTCTGAACCGCCTGCCGCGCGGTCATGCGGCTCACGCCGAACTGGGCCGCCAGCTCCTTCTCGGATGGCAGGGGGTCGCCGAGGGACGAGCGCAGCACGCGGCGGCGCAGCCACCGTTCGATCTCCTGATAGCGGGCTTCTGGCGACGGCTTTGGCATCGAGACCCTTGACCAGACCTTGACCTCCCCCATGGCCAAGTCTAGTCTTCGCGAAATGACTAGACAATCAGGCTAGTAAGTATGGAGTTCTGGATGGCGGCGGCTTCAAAGACGGCCGGACGATGGACCGCGGAGGCGATCGGTCTGCTCGAGCGGTTGAGCGAGCGGGAGGGCGAGCGGATCACCCGGGCGGCGGCCTGGTGCGCCGACGCCATCGCCGCCGGGGGCCTGGTCCACCTGTTCGGAACCGGTCACTCGCGCGTCGCGGTGGAGGAGATGTTCCCGCGCTACGGGTCCTTCCCCGGGTTCCATCCGATCGTCGAGCTGTCCATGACCTTCCATACGCAGATCGTCGGCGCCAACGGCCAGCGCCAGGCCATGTTCATCGAGCGCACCGAGGGCCTGGCCGAGGCCATTCTGTCGAACTTCTCCTTCCGCGGCAGCGACGTCATGATGGTCTTCAGCGTCAGCGGCGTCACCGCGGTTCCCATCGAGATGGCCGAGGGTGCGCGTGCGCGCGGGATGCGCGTGGTCGCGGTGACCTCGGTGGCGCACTCGCGCGCCTCCGCGCTGGCCCACCATGGCGGGCGGCGCCTCTTCGACATCGCCGACCTGGTCATCGACCTTGGCACGCCGGTGGGCGACGCGCTGGTGCGGCTGGACGGCCTAGAGCAGCCGGTCGGCCCGTCGTCGACCGTGGCCGCCGTGGCCGTGGTCAACGAGATCAAGGTGCAGACCGCCGAGCTGCTCGTGGAGCGCGGATCGATGCCGCCGGTCATCACCGCCCCGGCGGTGGCGGGGCCGGAGCGGTCCGCCGCGCTCTTCGACGCGGCCTACAAGGAGCATGCCCGACGCGAGGCGTACGCGCTGGCCGGCGCGGACGTCCGCCCGAGGGAGTAACCGTCGTTCGAGTCGAACCCATCCCTGGAAGGGGGAGTGGCACCAGATGGGCAGAAGGATCAGCAGCCGGGCCGTCCCACTGGCGATCTCCGCAATCATGGCGGTCGCGCTGGCCGCATGCGGCGGGTCGAACAACAACGCCGCCGGCGGCGGAGGCGGCGAAGGCAAGAAGTGGGTGATCGGCGTCAGCAACACGCTGGTGGGCAATGGCTGGCGCGAGGAGATGATCTGCGCCGTCAAGGCGCAGGCGGTGGCCAGCGGCAAGGTGAGCAAGGTGATCGTCGCCAACCGCAACGGCGGCCCCACCGAGCAGATCGCCGACCTGCGGAGCCTGATCTCGCAGGGCGTCAACGCGATCATCGTCAACCCCTCTGACCGCGACAAGCTCAACCCGGTCATCAAGCAGGCGAAGGACAAGGGCATCGTCGTGGTCGCGGTCGACCAGGGCGTCAGCGCGCCCGAGGCCTACGTCGCCACCAATGACCAGGTGGCCTACGGCCGGCTCGGCGCCGAGTGGCTCTTCAAGCAGCTCGGCGGCAAGGGCAACGTGGTCGAGATGCGGGGCATCGCCGGCGTCCCGGCCGACGACGACCGGCACAAGGGGTTCACCGAGGCACTCGCCCAGAACCCCGGCATCAAGGTCGTCAAGGAGGTCTTCAGCGGCTGGGACTACTCCAAGGGCGGGCAGCAGGCGCTCGACCTGCTGAACTCCTCCACCAAGATCGACGGCATCTGGACCTCCGGCATCGACTACACGGTCGTCAAGGCGTTCCAGACGCTCAACAAGCCGTACGTGCCGATCGTCGGCGCTGACAACAACGAGTTCATCCACCAGCTCCTGACCCTGGGCGACAAGGGCCTCAAGGGCGCCGCCGTGACCAACCCCGCGACCATCGGCGGGGTGGGCACCTCGATCGCGCTGGACGTGCTCGGGGGCAAGCAGGTCTCGCGCGAGACGCTGCTCACCCCCCAGGTCTGGGACCTCGCCTCGACCAAGGACCAGCTGGAGAAGAACTACTTCGCCGACCGGGACCCGACCTACAGCTCGCAGGTCGAGGTCAAGCCCTACACCAACTACACTTCCGACCAGCTCTTCGCCTGCAAGGGCCCTGGGGACTGAGCGCCTCGAAGCAGCTGGAGCACGCATGACAGCGTCTGAGCACCTGCTCCGCGCCCGCGGGGTCGCCAAGCGGTTCGGGCCGGTCGTCGCCCTCCGCTCGGTCGACCTCGCGGTCACCGCGGGCGAGGTCCACGCGCTCGTCGGCGCCAATGGGGCTGGCAAGAGCACGCTGGTGAAGATCCTCTCCGGCGTGCTCCGCCCCGACGAGGGCACCGTCGAGGTCGCCGGGCGGCCGGTGCGGTTCCGCTCCCCCGGCCATGCTCGGGCCGGCGGGATCGCACCGGTCTTCCAGGACCCGGCGTTCGTCCCGGACCTGACCGTCGCCGAGAACCTCCGGCTGACGGGGACCGACACGGCCGCGTTCCGTCGGCGGCTCGCCGAGCTCGCGCCCGACGGCGTGGAGCTCGGTGAGCAGGCGGGCGCGCTGCCGCTGCCGCTCTTGCGCATGCTCGATCTGGCACGGGTGCTGGCGCACGACCCCAGGCTCCTGTTGCTGGACGAGATCACCGCCGCGCTGCCCACCGACTATGCGGACCGGGTCTTCGAGGCCATCCGCAACGCCCGCACCGAGGGCCGCTCGGTGCTGTTCATCTCCCACCGCCTCCTGGAGGTCCAGGAGATCTGCGACCGCGTGACCGTGCTGCGCGACGGCCGCAACGTCGAGACCCAGCGCACCGCCGAGACCAGCGAGCGGCGCATCGTCGCGGCCATGCTCGGCGAGCGGGCAGCGCTCGCCGTGGTCGAGCCGCGGCGGGTCGCGCCCGCGGCGCGCACGCACACGGGCGAGCCGGCGCTCGAGGTCCGTGGCCTCTCGGACGGGCACCGCGTCCAGGACGTGTCCTTCACCGTGGCGAAGGGCGAGGTGCTCGGCATCACCGGGCTCGAGGGCCAGGGCCAGGACGAGCTGTTCGCCATCCTGGCCGGGGAGCGGCGCGCCGCCCAGGGCGAGATCGTCGCCGGCGGCCAGCGGGTGGTCGCCAGGCACCCCGGCACCGCGATCCGCCACGGCCTGGCGCTGGTGCCGTCCGACCGCTGGCAGGCGCTGCTGCCGCAGCGTCCGGTCCGCGAGAACCTCGCCATCGCGCACTACAACTCCGCCGGCCGCTGGGGCTGGATCAACGCCGACCGGGAACGGCGTCAGGTCGCCGAGGCGATCGAGCGCCTCTCCATCGACACCAGGGCCCAGGCGCAGGCCAAGCGCCTGTCCGGCGGCAACCAGCAGAAGCTCGCGATCGGCCGCTGGCTGGTCGGCGGCTTCAGCACCCTGCTGTGCTTCGACCCCACCCGCGGCATCGACGTGGGCACCAAGCACCAGATCTACGACCTGTTCCACGAGCTCGCCGACGCCGGCAAGTCGGTGCTGATGTTCACCAGCGAGCTGCGCGAGATCCCGCTGGCCTGCCACCGGGTCCTGGTGCTCTACGACGGCCGCATCGTCGCCGAGCTGCGCGCCGAGGCCGCCGACGAGGCCGCGCTGCTCGGCGCCGCACACGGCCTCGCGGAGACGCTGACCGAGGCGGAGTCGCGGTGAGCGCGCTCTCCACCGCGACCCGACCGCTCGGGCCCGTGGCCGGGCGGCTCGCGCGCCGGCACGCCTGGACGGGCGCGGTGGTCGCGTTCTTCGCCGTGCTGCTGCTCTGGAACGCCTCGCAGACCAGGAACTTCGGCGCCTTCGAGATCCAGACCATGCTCTCCTCCACCCTCGCCCTCGCCTACCTGGCGATGGCGCAGTCGGTGGTAGTCATCGGCGGCGGGATCGACCTGTCGGTCGGCGCGCTGCTGGTGCTGGCCAACTGCCTGTCGGCGCGGTTCATGGCGGAGGCGGGCTTCGGGAAGTCCATGCTGGTCGCGCTCGCCTGCCTGGCGGTGACCGGCGCGCTCGGCGCGCTCACCGGCCTGATCGTCACCGTGTCGAGGATCCCGGCAATCATCGTCACGCTGGCGACCAGCTTCGTCTGGGGCGGCATGGCCCTGCTGGTGCTGCACACACCCGGCGGCGGCGCTCCGCCCCGCTTCCAGGAGCTCGTGCTCGGCTCCGGCAACGCCTGGTGGCCGGCGCTGCTCTGCCTGCTCGCGCCGCTGCTGCTGATCTGGATGCCGCTGCGCCGGTCGCGCGCCGGGATCGCCATCCACGCGCTCGGCTCCAGCGACAACGCCGCCTACCTGTCGGGGGTGAACCCCCTGCGCACCAGGATCGTGGCCTACACCTTCGGGGGCCTGCTGTGCGGGCTGGCCGGGCTCGCCACCACGGCCTTCACCGGCGGCGGCAGCCCGCAGGGGACCATCGCCATGACCGCGACGCTGAACTCGGTGGCCGCGATCGTGCTCGGTGGCGTCGCCCTCAGCGGCGGGGTGGGCGGCCTGGTCGGCCCGGTGATCGCGGTGTGGTGCCTGTACCTGATCCCCAACATCATGCTCGGTCTGGGCGTCGACCCTTCGTACGGCGAGGTCGTCAAGGGTGTGATCGTCGTGCTCGTGGTCCTGGTCGGCGGGCTGCTGCGAGCCAGGCGGAGGACGGCGGCATGAGCGGGGTGATCGTCAGGGACACCGACGACGCGCCGGAGCGGCGCCTGCTGGCACGGGTGGCGGCCGGCGACCGGTCGACGCTGGCGCTGATCGGCGTGCTGGCGGCCCTGGTGGTCGCCAACACCGTGATCGACGGCAGCTTCCTGAGCCTGAACCAGCTCCGCAACACGCTGCTGGTCACGGCACCGCTCGCCCTGCTCGCCGGGGGTCAGACGCTGTGCATGCTGACCGGCGGCATCGACCTGTCGGTGGCGATGACCGCCACCGCCGCCGCCTACGTCACCGGGGTCCAGTCGGCGGACGGGGCCGCCATGGCGATCGTCGCCGGGCTGCTGGTCGGGGTGGTCGTCGGCGTGGTGAACGGCCTGGCGATCGGCCTCTTCCGGGTCAACCCGCTGATCATGACGCTCGGCATGTCCGGCATCCTGACCGGGCTGCTCACCGTCGGCAGCCAGACCTTTCTCAGCGGCGCGACCCGCATGTCCAGCTTCGTGCTCGAGCTCGGCGGCGGCACGATCGCCGGGCCGATCCCCTGGAACCTGGTCGTCTGGCTGCTGCTCGGCAGCGGGCTGGTGCTGGGCCTGCGGCGCACCGGCCTCGGCCGGATGATCTATGCGGTGGGCGACAACCGGGTCGCCTGCCGCCTGGCGGGCGTGCGCGTCTGGCAGGTCGAGGCCGCCGTCTACGTGCTCTGCGCCGTGCTCGCGGCGGTCGCCGGCATCCTGATCGGCGGTCGCAGCGGCTCGGTGGACCTCCAGCTCGCCGGGTCCTACCTGCTGCCCTCGGTCGCCGCCGCGGTGATCGGCGGCACCTCGATCCTCGGTGGCATCGGCGGCTACACCGGCACGATCCTCGGCGCGCTGATCCTCGCGGTGCTCGACACGATGCTCAACCTGCTCACCGTCGACGAGGCGCTGAAGCAGATCCTCTACGGCTGCATCATCCTGGTGCTCGCCTGGGTGTACGCGCGCGGCGTCGGGAGCAGCGAGTGAGCGTCAGTGAGTGAGCGCCAGCGAGTGACCAGCGAGTGAGCGTCAGCCCGACACGATCCGGTCCTCGAAGTCGCCGGTCGTCTCGTCCTTGAGGATCAGCTTGACCCGACCGTCCGGGAGCGTCTCGCGCTTGATCACGGTGCGGCCGTCAAGGGTGGTCGCACGCCGCGCGACCCGCGGCGTGACCCCGCCGCGCCACTCCAGGTCCACCGGCTCGAAGCGGCCCGACGCCGCCGAGCGGTGGCAGGCGTCCATGACGGCGTTGACCACGTAGCCGTCGTAGAAGGTCTCGGCCGGCGCATGGCCGCCGTCGAGCGCGTCGAACATGTCGGCGAACATGTCCACGTAGCCGAGCTCGCTGACCTCGTCGCCGACCGGGAACAGCCAGCCGGCCTCGGTCTCGGCCTTCTCGGCCACGTAGCCGCCGCTGCCGCCGCTTGAGAACATCTCGAAGCCGGTGCGCAGGAAGTGGTTGAGCCAGATCGTCCCCTCAGTGCCGGCGACCTCGTCGCGGAGGTCCATGCCGCCGCGGAAGGTCCAGGAGACCTCGAACTGGCCGATCGCCCCGCTGTCGAACTTCACCAGCGCGATCGCGTTGTCCTCGGCCTCGATGGGGTGGACCAGCGTGTCCTTCCAGCACATCACCTCGAGCGGCCGGTTGCCCTTGCCGGCGAAGCTCCTGATGATCTCGATGCAGTGGCAGCCGAGGTCGACGATCGCGCCGCCGCCGGCCTTGCGGGCGTCCCAGAACCAGGCGCTGTGCGGCCCGGGATGCGTCTCGCGCGAGCGCACCCACAGCACGTCGCCGACCGCGCCGCCACGCACGGCGTCCACGGCCTTGCGCGTCTTGGGCGTGTAGCAGAGGTCCTCGAGGTAGCCGGCGAACACCCCCGAACGCTCGACGGTGTCGAGGATCCGCCGGGCCTCGTCGGCCGTGCGCGCCAGGGGCTTGGTGCACAGCACGGCCTTGCCGGCCGCGGCGGCCAGCGCGATCGCCTCCTCGTGGAGGTCGTTGGGCAGGCCGACCACGACCACGTCGGTGTCGGGGTGCTCCACCGCCTCCTTCAGGTTGGTGGTGTGGTGCGGGATCGCCCAGCGTCCCGCGAACGCCGCCGCGCGCTCCTCCGAGCGCGAGTAGACGACCTCGACCCGGTCGAGGCTCCGCCGGCCATGCAGCGTCATGGTGTAGAAGTCGCCGATGAGACCTGCACCGAGCATGGTGAGACGATGCGCGCGGCTCACTTGTCCTCCCAGGTGCCAAATTGCTGTCCTAGCGGAGCTAGACAGTAGTCTAGACATGTCGCTCGGGGGAAGACCCTGGCACGTACCTGGCATATACCTGGCACGTACCCAAGCGAAGGCCTGGTCGGCCGAACGGGGAGGTTCGCATGACACTCGGCGTCGGCATCGTCGGCAGTGGCTTCATCGCCCGCTTCCACATCCTTGCGTGGCAGGCGGTTCGCGGCGCCGACATCACCGCGATCTGCAGCAGCAACACCCAGACCGCCGCCGAGCTCGCCGAGCTGACGCGGCGGCTCGGCCTGGGCGACCCGCGCATCCACACCGACCCGGCCGAGCTCGCGCGTGACCGCGCGGTCGACGCCATCTGGCTCTGCTCCCCGAACCACGTGCGGGTCGAGCAGGTCGCGGCGATCGCCGGAGAGGTGACCGCCGGCCGGGCCGAGCTCGCCGGCATCGCCTGCGAGAAGCCGCTGGCGCGGAACCTCCGGGAGGCGCGCGAGGTCGTGCGGCTGGTCGAGGAGGCCGGGCTGCGCCACGGCTACCTCGAGAACCAGATCTTCGCGCCGGCGCTCCAGCGCGGCCGCCAGATCCTGTGGGAGCGCGCGGCCCGGGAGGCGGGCGCGCCCTACCTCGTCCGCGCCAGCGAGGAGCACAGCGGTCCGCACCGCGCCTGGTTCTGGGACCCGACCAGGCAGGGCGGCGGCGTGCTCAGCGACATGATGTGCCACACCATGGAGGTGACCAGGAAGCTCCTGAGCAGGCCGGGCGATCCGGTACAGCTCACTCCCCGGGCGGTCTCCGCCCAGATCGCCTCGCTCAAGTGGACCCAGCCGCGGTACGCCGACGAGCTGCTGGCCACCTACGACGGCGCGGTCGACTACCGCCGGGCCCCGGCGGAGGACTACGCCCGCGCCCAGGTCACCTACGACGCCGCCGACGGCCGGCGGGTGGTCGCCGAGGCCACCACCTCGTGGAGCTACGTCGGCCCGGGCCTGCGGATCACCTGTGAGGTGCTCGGCCCCGAGTACTCGCTGGAGTGGAACACCCTCAGCTCGGAGGCCAGGCTGTTCATCGGCCGCACGCTCGAGCGGGGCCAGGAGGCCGGCGAGGACCTGATCGAGAAGCAGAACGCCGAGACCGGACTGATGCCGGTGCTCGCCGACGAGGCCTTCACCTACGGCTACACCCACGAGGACCGGCACATGGTCGAGGCGTTCTCGAGCGGCCGGCAGCCCGACGAGTCGTTCCACGACGGGCTCGCGGTCACCGAGCTGCTCATGGCCGCCTACCGGTCGGCCGAGACAGGGCGCCTCGTCCACCTGCCTGACGAGGCCGCGGACCTCGAAGGGTTCGTGCCTGCCGTCGCCCAGGGCACCTGGGACCCCAACGCGCTGCCCGGCCGCATCGTCAGCTCAGCGGAGCAGCCAGCCGCCGTCGACGGGCAGGCTGGCACCGGTGGTCTGCCCTGAGGCGGGCGACAGCAGCCAGGCGACCGCCGCGGCGACCTCCATGGCGGTCACGGCCCGCGCCGCCAGCGGCTGAAGCTCGGCCATACGGCCGGCGATGCGCTCGTCCCCCAGGGCGCGGCTCGCCATCGGGGTCTCGACCAGCCCGGCGGCGACCAGGTTGACGCGCACGCCCTTGCCGGCGAGCTCCATGGCCGCGGTGCGGGTCAGGCTGGCGAGCCCGCCCTTGCTGACCGCGTAGGCGGCGGTCATGAAGTCGCGGTCGACGGACTGGCCGAGCGCCGAGCCGATGGTCACGAACGAGCCGCCGCCCGCCCGTTCGAGCGCCGGGAGCCCGGCCCGCATCAGCCGGAACGCCGACTCGAGGTTCACCCGCAGGACCTCGGCCCAGGCTGCGTCGGTGCAGCGGGTGACCGGCCCGTCGCCGAACCGCCGCCCGCTCATCCCGACCGCGTGCACGATGCCGTCCAGGCCGCCCAGCCTCGCCTCGGCGAGCTCGACCGCCCGCTCGGCGCCGTCCGGAACGGTGATGTCCGCGACCTCGACCGCTTGCGCCCCGGCGCCGGGAGGACCGGGGTCACGGGCGGCGCCGGGGTCACGGTCAACGCCCAGGTCGCCGTCAACGCTGGGGGCGGCGCCGGGGTCGCGGTCGACGCCGACGACCTGGTGGCCTTCGCGTTCGAGCAGGTCGACGCAGGCGCCGCCGATCCCTCCGCGGGCCCCGGCGACCAGCACCCGCAGGCGCCGTCCGGTGGTCATCCGCCGCTCGCCTCCGCCGGCGGCCCACCTCCGACGGCGTCGGCGGGAGGCAGCGGTTCGAGGACGGCGCCGCCCTCCGCCAGCCTGGCTCGAAGCCGGTCGGGGCTCAGCTCCCCTGGGACCTCGCCCGCGGCGGCGGCCATGGCGGCGGCCGTGCCCGCGGCCTGACCCATCCCCATGCACGTGCCCATCGAGCGGGCGCTCGCGTGCGCGTCGTGACTGGCGGAGAAGCAGCGACCCGCCACCAGCAGGCCCTCGACCTCCTCGGGCACGAGGCAGCGGTACGGGATGCCGTAGACGCCGCCGTCCGGCACGTAGCGCCAGCGGGTGTCGGCCCCGGCGTGGTGGTCCTCGATCGGGGCGCCGCACAACGCGATCTCGTCGTCGAAGCGAC
>JBEDUQ010000036.1:0-6041 GCA_040414855.1 Actinomycetota bacterium | reverse complement strand
GGCCGCCGAGTTCTGCGCTGAGCAGGGGAAAGGACCCGCCCGTACCGGTGCCGCGCCGCAGCGATCTCCTGGCGTGCTTGACTCGATTGGGTCGATCGCGTACCGTCCCTGCCGCCGCCGCCCGGCTCAAGGGGGGGTCCATGCGGTGGACAGACGCTTTCCCATAGCGTTCTTCATAGTGCTCCTCGGCGTGTTCATGGCGCGCGGACTGTTTTGGCTCGAACAGAACTGCTCCGACTTCAAGTCTCAGGCCGCCGCACAGGCCTTCCTGAGAGCCCATCCTTCCGATCCCGACGGCCTCGACGGCAATCCCGGGCCGGCCGACGGCAACGACCACGCCGGCGGTGACGGCATCGCCTGCGAGCAGAACCCGGGCCCGTTCGACCGGATCCCGGTCATCCCCGAGCACCACGGCACCCAGCCGGCCAGCCAGATGGGCCAGAGCGGCTCCCTTCCCTTCACCGGTCCGCCGAGGATGCTGCCCATCGCCGCGACCGCGCTTCTCCTGCTGACCAGTGGCGCCATTCTCCTCCGCGCCGCGAGCCGCCGCCCCCGCTCCCGTGACCTGAGCTAGCTAGGACACCGGTCGAATATCCGCGGGTTGGGGGGTGGTCAGCTCGGCCAGCATGGCCGCGGTCTGGTCGGCGGTTGGCAGCGCCGCGATCTCGGCGGCGACGCGTTGGGCGCCTGTCCTACAGGCCGGACCGCCGAGCACCTGAGCCACCGCCGCCCCGATCTGGCTGGCCGCGGCGGGTCCGCCGGCAACCGGGATCCCGGCCCCGATCGCGGCCACCCGGGCGGCGTTGTCGGGCTGGTCGGCAAACAGCGGCAGCACGACCAGCGGCACCCCGGCGGTCAGGGCACCGAGCACCGACCCCGACCCGCCGTGGGTGACCACCACCGAGGCCGCGTCCAGCACCTGCGCCTGGGGCACGAAGCGTTCGACATGAACCCGCGCCGGCAACGGGCCCAGTGCCGCCGGGTCGGCGGCCTCGCCGACCGTGAGCAGGACCCGGACGGGCAGCTCCGCGAGGGAATCCAGCACAGCGGTGTACAGGTCGGGGAACAGGCCCTGGGTGGCGGTCACCGTGCCGAAGGACACGTAGACCAACGGCTGCTGGCCGCCCGCCCACCAGTCCGGCAGCGGCGCCAGGGCGGGGGCCGGGTCGCG
Source organism: Actinomycetota bacterium (assembly GCA_040414855.1). Taxonomy (GTDB): domain Bacteria; phylum Actinomycetota; class CALGFH01; order CALGFH01; family CALGFH01; genus DASVXQ01. The sequence goes on along the minus strand of JBEDUQ010000036.1, from coordinate 4,870 downwards.
GAACCGCCAGGCTCCCTCGCCTGGGTCGGCCGGGTCTTCCAGGCTGTGGGGGAACTGGGTCAGGTAGCTGCCGGCCAGCAACCCGCTGCCGTCGGGGTCGGGCGGGAGGCCATAGCTGGCCCGAAGGGCGGCAAAGCCGTTCGCCGCCGCCCGCGCGGCGAAAGGCTCAATGATGGCAAGGCTGACACCGACCCGTGCACACGGCAGCCCGTGTCGTTCGGCGACCAGCGCCGCCGCGTACTCGGCGGTGTCGCGCACCAGCAGGTCCGGCCGCCAAGCGGTGACCAGCTCATCGACTCCGGGCAGGGCGGCGGTGGCATCCAGCCGGCCGAAGACCTCCCCGATGACGATCCGGTTCGCCTCCTCCGGGTCCGCCAGGGGCACGCGGGCCCAGACGGCGGCGAACTCCTCTGGGTCCGGCTCACCGAAGCCGCTGACCGGCAGGCCGTAGCGCTGGGCGAAGCCGGTGAAGGACTCCGGACAGGCGATCCGCACCTCATGCCCCGCGCGGTCGAGGGCGTGCGCGACCGGAAGCAGGGGCAGCAGGTGACCGGCACCGCCGGTGCTGGTGAGCAGGACGCGCATGGGGGCCCTCCCTTTCCGTCGGATCGTCGGTCACCATGGCGTACATATAGTGACAGCCGCATCCATCCAGGGGAGGGCGGGATGACAGGTCCGGCGGGGGCGAAGATCAGGCTGGCTTCGCGGATGGGACGGCTCGGGACCGAGTCGGCGTTCGAGGTGCTGGCCAGGGCGAGGGCGCTGGAGGCGCTCGGGCGGACGATCATCCACCTGGAGATCGGCGAGCCGGATTTCGACACGCCGGAGCACATCCGCTCGGCCGCCAAGGAGGCGCTGGACGCCGGCCACACGCACTACGTGCCGGCGCCGGGGATCCTGCCGCTGCGCGAGGCGGTGGCGGGCTTCCTGGAGCGCACGGGCAGGCTGCGCACGACCCCGGACCGGGTGATCGTGACGCCGGGGGCCAAGCCGATCATGTTCTTCACCATCCTGGCGCTCTGCGAGGAGGGCGACGAGGTGGTGCTGCCGGACCCGGGCTTCCCGATGTACGAGTCGATCACCGCCTTCGCGGGCGCCCGGCCGGTCCCCATCCCACTGCGCGAGCGCAACGGCTTCCGGCTCGACCCGGAGGAGCTGGCCTCGCTGGTCACCGACCGGACCAAGCTGCTGATCCTGTGCTCGCCGCACAACCCCTGCGGCAGCGCGCTGACGCCCTCGGACCTGGAGGCGATCGCCACGGTCGCGATCGAGCACGACCTGATCGTGCTGGCCGACGAGGTCTACTGGGCGATCGCCTACGACCGCCCGCACGCCAGCATCCTCGACATCGACGGCATGGCGGAGCGGACCGTGCTGCTGGACGGCTGGTCCAAGACCTTCGCGATGACCGGCTGGCGGCTCGGCTTCGGCGTCTTCCCTGGCGCGCTGGTCGAGCCGGTGACCCGGCTGGTGGTGAACTCCGTGTCGTGCACCTCGGCGCACAGCCAGCTGGCCGCGATCGCGGCGCTGACGGGCCCGTGGGAGCCGGTCGAGCGGATGGTCGCGGAGTTCCGCGTGCGGCGCGACGTGATCGTGGACGGCCTCAACCAGATCCCCGGCATCTCGTGCCTGCGTCCGGAGGGGGCGTTCTACGTGTTCCCGAGCGTCGCCGGGCTCGGCCGCCCGGCCGGCGAGATCGAGGAGCTGCTGATGGACCGCGCCGGGGTCGCCTGCCTGGCGGGCACCGCGTTCGGCGCCGCCGGCGAGGGCTACCTGCGCTTCTCCTACGCGAACTCGGTCGCCAACATCCGCGCCGCGCTCGACGCGGTCAGGGACGCGCTGGCCGGTCTGTGACCGCGGGAACCGCTGGCCAGACCGCCGGCCGGACCGCTTGCGTCAGACCGCCCCCGTCAGACGTTGGAGTCGGGGAAGGAGGCCTTCCGCCGCTCGATCCACTCGCGCAGCTCCTGGTCGACGGCCTCGTCGATCGGCGGCGGCTGGTACTCCTGGAGCATCCGCTTCCAGGCGGCGTTGGCGCGCGCGGCGGCGTCGAGCGAGCCCTCCAGCTCCCACTGCTCGAACGAGTTGTTGTCGGCGACCGACGACCGGTAGAAGGCGCTCTCGAAGTTGGCCAGCGTGTGGGCCGAGCCGAGGAAGTGCTTGCCCGGGCCGTTCTCGCGGATGGCGTCGAGCGCCTGCCCGTTCGGGGACAGGTCGACGCCACTGGCGAAGGCGTGCCACGCGCCGGCCTGGTCGGCGTCGAGCACGAACTTTTCGTAGCCCATCGCCAGGCCGCCCTCCAGCCAGCCGGCGACGTGCAGCACGAAGTGGACGCCGGCGAGCATGGTCGGCTGCATCGTGTTGGCTGACTCGTAGGCGGCCTGAGCGTCGGGGACCTTGGCGGCGGTCAGCGCGCCGCCGCTGCGGAACGGCACCCCGAGCCGTCGCGCGCAGGCCGCCAGCGCGTAGAGCACCAGCGCCGGCTCGGGCGTGCCGAAGGTCGGCGCGCCGGACTGCATCGACATCGACGACGCGAACGAGCCGAACACCACCGGGGCGCCCGGGCGCACCAGCTGGACGTAGGCCATGCCGGCCAGCGCCTCGGCGAGCGTCTGGGTGGCGGTTCCGGCCACCGTGGCCGGGCTCATGGCGCCGGCGAGGATGAACGGGGTCATCAGCACGGCCTGGTTGGCCCGCGCGTAGACGTTGGCGGCGCCGAGCATGGTGGCGTCCCAGACCAGTGGCGAGTTGGCGTTGATCAGGCTCAGCAGCACGCAGTCGCGCTCCAGCCGCTCCGCGCCGAACAGGATCCTGGCCATCTCGACCGTGTCCCTGGCGCGGTCAGGATGGGTGACCGAGCCCATGAACGGCTTGTCGGACAGGCGCATGTGCGCATAGACCATGTCGAAGTGGCGCTTGTTCACCGGCAGGTCGACCGGCTCGCAGACGGTGCCGCCGCTGTGGTGCAGGTACGGCGACACGTAGGCCAGCTTGACGAAGTTCCGGAAGTCCTCGATGGTCCCGTAGCGTCGGCCGCCGTCGAGGTCGCGCACGAACGGCGGGCCGTAGGCCGGCGCGAACACGGTGGCGTCGCCGCCGAGCCGCACGTCGTTGGCGGGGTTGCGGGCGTGCTGCGTGAACTCGGCCGGAGCGGTCGCCCGCACCAGCGAGCGCGCCATGCCGCGCGGGAAGCGGACCAGCTCGCCCTCGACCTCGGCGCCGCCCGCGGCCAGGGTCTCCAGCGCCTCCGGGTCGCGGAACTCGATGCCGACCTGTTCGAGGATGGTGTCGGCGTTGTGCTCGATCAGCTCCAGGCCCTCCTCGGAGAGGACCTCCAGCGGGCGCAGCGTGCGGGTGATGAAGGGGACCTTCTCGGCGACCGCGTGCAGCCTGGCGGCACGGCGCGCCTCGCGGCCGCCGCTGCGCCGGCCCCTCCCTCCGACCTCGGTGGTCATGTCGCGCTCCTCTGCTGGTGGCTTCGGCCGCGGCGCCGGCGTCGCGGCCGCTCCCCCGGCGCCTTCACGGTCTCCCGCTCCGGCAGCGCGACCACGCGCGCGAGCCGCCGGTACGGGTCGGTTGCGTGCGGGATCGCCATCGCCTCCACAAAGTGCTCCTGGAACCTCGGCTCGACGGCGGTCTCGACCTTCTCGACGCGGCGCACGAGCGCCTCGATCTCGCCGCGCGAGGCGCGGTTCAGCAGCGCGATCCGGGCGCCGGTGCCGGCGGCGTTGCCCGCGGCGGTGACCTTGGCGGGGTCGCAGTCGGGCACCATCCCGAGCACGAGCGCGTGGACCGGGTCGATGTGGGCGCCGAAGGCGCCCGCGAGCCGCACCCGGTCGACCTCGTCCACGCCGAGCCGGTCCATCAGCAGCCGGCAGCCGGCGTGCAGGGCGGCCTTGGCGAGCTGGATCTGGCGGACGTCGTTCTGGGTGACCACGATCCTGGGCGCCTCCGCGTCCACCGGGTCGTGCAGCACGTAGGCGAAGGTGCGGCCGTCGGGGACCACCCGCGGCGACCGCGCCTGGGCCGATCCGTCGACCACGCCGTCCGGCGCGAGGATCCCGGCGAGGTACAGCTCGGCGACCGCCTCGACGATCCCGGAGCCGCAGATGCCGGTGACGGTGGCCCCCGCGAACCCGGGCTCGTCCGACCAGGCGTCGGTGCCGATCACCCGGATCCTCGGCTCCAGGGTCTCGGGGTCGATCCGCACCCGCTCGATGGCGCCGGGGGCGGCGCGCTGGCCGCCGCTGATCTGCGCGCCCTCGAACGCCGGTCCGGTCGGGCTGGAGGCGGCCAGCAGCCGGTCGCGGTTGCCGAGCAGGATCTCGGCGTTGGTGCCCACGTCGACGATCAGCGAGACCTCGTCGCGCTCCCCCGGCGCCTCCGCCAGCAGCACCCCGGCGGCGTCGGCGCCGACGTGGCCGGCGATGCAGGGGAGCAGGTAGGCCCGGGCGCCCGGGTGGACGCCGAGGTCCAAGTCGGCGGCCCGCGGCCGCACCGCCAGGTCGGTGGCCAGCGCGAACGGCGCCCCGCCGAGCTCGGTCGGGTCGATGCCGAGCACCAGGTGGTGCATGATCGGGTTGCCGACCAGGGTCACCTCGAGCACGTCGTCGGGCTCGAACCCGGCTTCGGCGGTCAGCTCGGCGACCAGCCCGTTCAGGCACTCGCGAACCGCGCGGGTGAGGGTCCCGACCGAGCCGGGGTGCAGCATCAGGTAGCTGACCCGGCTCATCAGGTCCTCGCCGAAGCGGATCTGCGGGTTCATCGCGCCGGCGCTGGCGAGCACCTCGCCGGAGGCCAGGTCGCAGAGGTGCCCGGCGACGGTGGTGGAGCCGACGTCGAAGGCGATCCCGAGCGCGAGGTCGCGGAA
>JBEDUQ010000035.1:0-17114 GCA_040414855.1 Actinomycetota bacterium | reverse complement strand
CGCGCGACGCGCTGCTGATCGCGGCCATCTGGGGCTTCGGGCTGTGGGCCGCGATCGGCGCCGGCGACTACCTTCCCACGCACTACGTGGCGCCCAACCGCTACGTGGTCCCGGCGCTCCCCGGTCTGGCGGTCCTCGCCGGCTTCGGCATCGCCCGGGTGGCCGGCGCGCTGGGCGGCTCGCTGGCCGGGGCGCCGGCCGGGGCGCTGTCGGGCGCGGCGCCGCGCGGCCCGACGGGGCGGCGGCCCTTGGCCGGCGCCGCCCTCGCCGGGGCGCTCGCCCTTGCCGTTGCGCTGCCCGGGGCGGGGCGATACCTCTCGGCCGCGGCGGCGAGCGGCCACCAGCGCGAGCGCGATCAGGCGGCGCTGGCCGCCAGGCTGCCCGGCTCGGCGGTGGTGTTCGGCGCGTACGCGCCGACGCTGCTGTTCGATACCCGGATGCGGCTGCTCAGCACCTGGCCGCCGGCCGGCGCCAACGTCGACGACCCGGTCGGCCGCTTCGGGGTCAGCCACGTGATGGCGACCGCGCCGGCGGACGCCTCGGACCCGACCACCGACGTGCCGGCCTTCCGGGAAGTCGGCGGGTCGCGGGCGCTGGCGCTGGTCCGCTGGGGGGACCGCACCATCGGCCTCTACGGTGTGGCCGCCTCGGCGCCCGCCCCTCGGTGACGCGGTCATGAATCCGAGCCCGCCGTCGCCGACCCGATCCAGCGCATGGCCGTGGGCGGCGGTCTGGCTGGCGGTGGGGGTCGCGACCGCCGCGCTGGTGCGCCTGCCCGGGCCGGCCGTGCTCGACCCCGACGAATACGCCTCGGCGCTGTACTTCGACCACCTGATCCACGGCCGGCGGCTCGAGGAGCTTCTGCTGTCGGCCCCGAAGCCGCTGCTCACGCTCGTCCACGGTCTGGCCTGGACGACCACTCACGACTGGCGGGTCGGCACCGCGCTGACGGTGGCGGCGTTCGCGCTCGCGGTCACCGCCCTGGCCCGCGCGGCCGCCCGGCTCGCCGGTCCGGCGGCCGCGGTCGCGGTCGGCCTGGCGGTCGCCGGCTCGGGGGCGCTGATCCTCCAGGTCGCGCGCGGGAACTCGTCGATCTGGGCGCTGGCCGGCTGGGCGGTCGCGCTCGACGCCCTGGCGCGGCCGAAGCGCCGGTGGGGGGTCGCGGCGGCCGCCCTGCTGCTGGCCGGCCTCGCCCGCGCCGAGGGCTGGCTGCTGCTGGCGCCGGCCGCGCTGCTCGGGCTGGTCGCCTGGCGGCGCGGCGAGCGGGGCGGCCTGTTGCTGCTGGTGCCGCTGGCGGCGCCGCTGCTCTGGCTCGGCCACGACCTGCTGCTCGCCGGAGACCCGCTCTACTCCCTCAAGGTCCCCGACCGCTACACCGACCTGGTCAGCGGCCGCCAGGTGATCCGGCCCGGCACCTGGGTCGAGCTGGTGGCGCGCCGCTACGCGCACACGCCCGTGCTGGCCGCCCTCGCCCTGCTCGGGGCGGTCTGGCTGGCCCTGCGCCGGTCGTGGCTGTGGCTCGCGGGCCTCGGGGTGCTGCTGGTCGGCGTCCTCGGGCTGCTCGGCGCCGAGGCGTGGCGCGGCACCTACGTCTCGTTCCGGTATTACGACCCGGCCGACGCCAGCGTCCGGGTTCTCGCGGGCCTCGGCGCCGCGTGGCCGCTGACCGCCGCGGCGGCCTGGATGGCGCGGCGCCGGGCCCAAACCGCGGGCGGGCACGCGCCGGGTGAGCACGCGCTCGGCGGCCGGGCCCAGTACCCGAGTGGCCAGGCGCCCGGGGAGCACGCGCCGGGGGAGCACGCGCCGGGGGAGCACGCGCTCGGCGGCCGGGCCCCAAACCCGGGCGGGCACGCGGCCGGCGGCGGGGTGGTCGCCGCGGCCGGGGGAGCGGTGGCGGTGGCCGCGCTGGTCGCCGCGGCCTGCTGGCCGCTGGCCCCGACCGACCCCGGGGTCGGCCCGACCCTCGACCGGGCGGCGCGCTCCAGCCGCAACACCGCCAGCGCGGTGGCGGCGCTCCGCCAGGTCAGCGAGTCGCCCCGCTCGGTGGTGGTGGTCTCCGGCCCGCAGCGCTACCGGGTCGCGCTGGAGCTGGGGATGCCGCTCGAGCGTGTCAGGGACCTCTACCTCGGCGCACTGACCGAGCCCCTGCCGGAGGCGCTCTCCGGCGCGGCGGCGGTCTACCACGACCGTGGCGGCGACCAGCCGGCCGGCCGCTTCGCCGAGCTCGAGGTCACCGGCCCCGAACGGCTCGGGCCGCTCCTGGTCGAGCCGATGGTGGCGTCGCCTTTGCGAGGGCTGTATGTGCTTCGGGTTGAGGTGGCTCCAAGGAATGTCGCCCGAAGCCCGTCCGATTGACTACCATTCGGGCACCGCCATCGCCCCCCACGCTTCGACAGAGACGGTAGGTCAGCGAATGCCACAGCCATCGGACCGACCCAAGGTGATCGTGGTCATGCCCGCCTACAACGCGGCGCGCACCCTGGTGCGGACCTACCGCGAGATCCCCGCGGACGTCGTCGACCACGTGATCCTGGTCGACGACCTCTCGCGCGACGACACCGTCGCGGTCGCGGAGCTCCTCAACCTCCAGGTGGTGGTCCACCGCCAGAACCTGGGCTACGGGGGCAACCAGAAGACCTGCTACGACACCGCCCTCGCCGAGGGCGCCGAGGTGGTCGTGATGCTGCATCCCGACTACCAGTACGATGCCACCCGGATCCCGGAGCTGATCGAGCCGATCCTGGCTGACAAGGCCGACATGATGCTCGGCAGCCGCTTCCTCGGCGACCCGCTCGCGGGCGGGATGCCGCGCTGGAAGTACCTGGCCAACCGGTTCCTGACCGGGCTCGAGAACCGGGTCTTCGGGCTGCGCCTCTCGGAGTACCACAGCGGCTACCGCGCCTACTCGCGCGAGCTGCTGGAGACCATCGACTACCACGCCAACTCCGACGACTTCGTGTTCGACCAGGAGCTGGTCTCGCAGGTGGTCGCGGCGGGGCTGCGGATCGGCGAGATCCCGGTCCCGACCCGCTACTTCACCGAGGCCAGCTCGGTGAACTTCCGCCGCTCGGTGGTCTACGGACTCGCCACGCTGCGGACGCTGCTGGCCCACCGCCGCAGGATGCGGGCGGCCGAGAGCGCCGAGGCCGGCGACGCGGCGCCGACCACCGCGGCCAACTAGCGGCGCACGCCCCGGAGAACCGGCGCCCCGAGAACCGGCGCCCGGGGAACCGCCGCCTCAGGCCCTCTCAGGCCCCGGGCGGCAGCGGCACCCGGGCCACGCAGAAGATCGACTGGCCGAAGGCCGGCCGGACGCGGCGCTCGATGGCCCGCTCGGCCGGCACCAGCAGCCGGTCGTAGAGGGTCACCAGGGTCGGCGTCGGCCGCGCCTGGCGCGCCACCCGCACCACTGCCCACCAGGCGATCCCGCCGAGCAGGTTGACCGGACGGATGACCTCGGGCACCAGTCCGGCCCCGGTCACCGCCTCGCCGAGCGTCCGCGGGGTATAGCGGCGGGCGTTGCCGAGCGCCTTGTCGAAGGCGCCGGCGAGCTGCGGGTAGCCGGGCACGAGCAGCAGCACGGCACCGCCCGGCTCGACCGATGCCGCCATCGTCCGCAGCGCGGCGACGTCGTCGGTGAGCCGGTCCAGCACGTTCAGCGCCACGACCGTGTCGACCCTGGGCTCGACCTTGAGCTCGGTCGGGTGCGCCTCGACGATCTCGACCGCCGGCCGCCCGGCGAAGCGCGCCTCGAGCGCCCGCAGGCAGATCGGGTCCAGCTCGCTCACCACCAGCCGCTCGCGGTCGGCGAGCTGGCTCGAGAAGTCGCCCAGCCCCGCCTCCACCTCCAGCACCCGCTCGCCGAGGTGCGGCGCCAACAGGTCGTACATGTAGCGGCGGTACTGCCGGGCGGCGGCCAGGTCCTCCAGCCCGAGCGCGTGGATGCCGGCGTCGCCCTCGACCGAGCGCAGCGCCCCTGGCGAGTCGGGCGCGCGCCGCGCCGCGGGGCCGAGCTGCCCGGGTGCCGGCTGGAAGCGGTAGCGCAGCACCGCGCCGGCCGCCAGGAAGCCGTCCCTGAAGTGGATCTTCTTGCCCTCGGCGTAGGTCCGCGCCCGGTAGGAGATCGGCACCTCGAAGACGACCAGGCCCTTGCGGAGGAAGTGGGCGGTCAGCTCCATCTCGACCGTGAAGGTCTTGGCCGACAGCCGCAGCCCCTCGAAGGCCTGGCGGGTGAAGACCTTGTAGCCGGTGTAGACGTCGGACAGGTAGCGGTTGAAGGCCACGTTGACCATCAGGTTGAGCAGCCGGTTCGCGACCCTGTGGGTGTAGTACAGGCCCGCGGCGCTGCCCTTGAAGCGGTTGCCGTAGACGACCTCGTAGTCGCCGTCCAGGATCGGCTGGAGCAGGGCCGGCAGGTCGGCGGGGTCGTACTCGAGGTCGGCGTCCTGGATGCAGAGGACGTCGCCGGTGGCGGCCTCCAGGCCGGTCTTGACGGCGGCGCCCTTGCCCATGTTCCGCTCGTGGACGATCAGGCGGACGTCGTCGCGCGGGGCCGGGTCGAGCAGGCTGCGGCCGGCGTCGGTGGAGCCGTCATCCACGAACACCAGCTCGGTCTCCAGCCCAAGGGCCGCGAAGTCGACGGCGAGCAGGCGCTCGATGACCGTGGGGAGCGTCCGGAGCTCGTTGTAGAACGGGACGACCACCGACAGCTTCATGCGACAGCTCCTTGGGCGACTGCGTGCTGCTTCCGGATGCTTCCCGGCGAGGGAGAAGCGGACCGTAGCATGACACGCTCCATTGCCACGCTTAGGTTTCGGCGTCGCCGGATCGATGCCTGAACTTCTCCGGCGCGAAGGCGGTCACCAGGATGGGCACGCCGGGCGCGGCGCCCTCACCCACCTCGACGGGGACGCCGGGCGCGCCCTCACCCGCCTCGCCCACCTCGTCGCCACCGGCCTCCCTGGGGCACACCAGCGCCCGCAGCCGCCCGAGGTCGAGGTCGCCGGCGGGCGGCCCGGCCGCCAGCAGCGCCTGAACCTGGTCGCGGCTCAGCGCGGCCAGCGCGACCCGCTCCTCGGCCAGGCGCCTCCAGGTGGCCGCCGTGTCGCCGCGGCGCTCCAGGACCACGCCGGCGCCGCGCAGCAGCGGCAGGACCAGCCCGGCCAGGAGCCCGGCGGGCGAGTCGAGGTCGAGCCCGCTCTGGAGCCGGTCGGCGTCGCCGACGCCGAGCCGCCCGCCGAGGTCGGCCGCGGCTTCGAGCAGCTCCGCCTGGGTCCACGGCCCTGCCTCCGCCCCGGGGACCAGCAGCGCCTCGGCGGCCAGATGGTCGTCGCCGGCGTCGAACTCGTCGGGCATGCCCGGCACCAACCTGGCGAACGGGAGCGCGCGGCCGAGGTCGACCGTGCCGCGGCCGAGCAGGTCGGCGGTGACCGCGACCAGCGCGGGCGGCGGCTGGCCGGCCCCGAAGCGCTCCGGCACCAGGGTGAGGAGGTCCTCATGAACGAAGCAGGCCGCGCAGCCGGCCGTCGCCAGCAGGGCGGCCGCGGCCTCGCCGTCGACCCCGGCGCCGGCCGGCACCACCGAGACGCCCGCCGTCCAGCAGGCGGCCAGCACCACCGGGCCCTGCCAGTGCCCGTCGAGCATGGTCGCGACCCGGTCGCCCGGCTCCAGGCCCAGCTCGCCGGCCAGCAGGTTGGCGGTCTTGGCGACCCAGTTTTCGAAGGTCTTCCACGACAGCTCGATCCGCTGGCCGAGGGCGTCGTCGTACCAGGTGATCAGCGGCCGGTCGCCGGCCTGCCGGGTGCGGCGTTCGATGAGAACGCCGAAATCTCCGCTGGGCTTTTTTGCCTCCACGCTGGACATCCTTCGGATAGGCGGACGCACCGGTGCAACCGCGATGCTAACGCCGGGGTATCGAGCGGCTATCGTTCCGAAGCTTCCGGGTCACCCGGGGAGCACCATGCTAGGCTCGTTGTAGATCCCGTCTTCACGGCGCAACCCGCAGCATCCCAGCAGCGCAACATTCGCCGCCCGCCGCCTTACCCGGAGCGTCGAACGCTTGAGCGATCCAGAAGGCAGGGCTGAACCCGCGGACCACTGGGACAACCTGGAGGCGCTGGGGCGCTCCTCCGGGGCCCGCCAAGCGCCGGGCGGCGGAGGAGCGGGCGGTGGCCCGCCACGCGGGCCCGCCAACCGCGGCCGCCCAGGCGGCGGTGGGCACAGGCTGCGGCGGGTGCTGCTGATCGTGGTCGCCGGGCTGCTCACGGTCGGGCTGGTCGCATCGTTCTTCGGCTGGCGGTTCGTGAGCCAGCTGGTCTCCAGGAACGCGCAGCAGGTCAACAACCTGGCCCGGAGCCGGGGCGGGGCGACCAACTTCCTGCTGGTGGGCTCCGATACGCGCGAGGGACTCTCGCAGACCCAGCTCAACCAGGTCGGCACCACGCAGGTCGCGGGCCAGCGGACCGACACCATCATCCTGATCCACGTGAGCCCGCGGCACCAGAAGGCCGTGATGATGTCGATCCCGCGCGACCTGAAGGTCAACATCCCCGGCCACGGCGCCAACAGAATCAACGCCGCATACGCGTTCGGCGGGCCGGCCCTGTTGGTCCAGACCGTCGAGCAGAATTTCCAGATCCCCATCAACCACTACGCGGAAATCGACTTCGCCGGCTTCCTCAAGGTCGTGGACGCCGTCAACGGCGTGCGCCTCTGCAACCAGACCGGACACCGCCTCGACGACAGCTTCGCCAATCTCCACATGGCGCCGGGCTGCCAGGTAATGAACGGCGAGCAGGCGCTCGCGTTCGTGCGCGCACGCCACATCGACTCCGATTTCGGCCGCATCGGACGCCAGCAGCAATTCCTGCGGGCGGTGATGGACAAGGTCGCCTCGACCGGCAACCTGATCAACGTCCCCAAGCTCGTGAACATCGCCGATATCATCTCCAGCCACACCAAGACCGATGACACCCTCACCACCGGTGAGGCGATCTCGCTGGTGCGGCGGCTCGGCAAGCTGAACTCGGGCTCGGTCGACATGCGCGTCTACCCCAGCTACGCGGCGCCGCCCGACCCGACCAACGGGGTCGACTACGTCAAGGCCCTTCCCGAGGCCCCGCTGCTGACCAAGGCCCTGGCCGACGACGACCCGCAGCTGCCTCCGGTTGGGCTGCCGTCCGGCAAGGGCGTCAGCCTCAGCGCGATGCGCGTGTCGGTCCTCAACGGGACCAGCCAGCAGGGAGCGGCCAGCCGCGCCGCCGACACGCTGCGGACCTACGGGCTCAAGATCGTCGGGACCGGCAACGCGCCCAGCCAGATCGGCGCGCAGTCGACCCTGGCCTACCCTCCGAACCTGTCGCAGCAGGCCAACCTGCTCGGCTCGCTGCTCGGCAGCCAGGTCAGGCTGGTCCAGTCGACGGACCCGAGCACGGCCGGCCAGGTTACCCTGACCGTCGGCTCGTCCTTCCAGATCGCGGCCCCACCCGGCTGACCCGCACCCAGCTCGAGGCGGCGCGCGGCATAGACGTATCGGGCGCTTAGGCTGATTCGTTACGATCTTGCCGCTTGAAAACCGGCTGGTTAGATTCTCACCTTGCGGGGCGGTCTCGGTACCGCACGGGCGAATTTTTCGACGGCGGATGCCTTCTCCCAGATCGCCGCTGGTCCCCGCGCGAGTTTCGAGAGGATGTGCTGTATGCGGAGGTTGCGCCGCGGGCTTGCCGTGCCGGCGTTCCTGGTCACGATCGCGCTGGTGGCCTCCGCCTGTGGCAGCGGCGGTGGCGGCGACACCTCCAAACCGATACTGATCGGCGCCTCGCTCCCGTTGACCGGCGACTTCGCCCAGCCGGGGGAGGCGTCAAAGCGCGGCTACACCATCTGGCAGGACATGGTGAACGACAGCGGCGGACTGCTCGGCCGCAAGGTCAACCTCAGGATCGTCGACGACGCCAGCAACCAGAACACGGTCGCGTCGGATTACAGCCGGCTGATCTCCCAGGACAAGGTCGACCTGCTGCTCGGGACCTTCTCGTCGCTGCTGAACATTCCCGCCTCGGCGGTCGCGGAGCGGGCGGGCATGACCTTCACCTGCCCGTCGTGCGGCTCGCCGCAGATGTTCAACCGCAAATTCACCCACATCTTCTTCGCCCAGCAGGCCACCGCGGCGCACCAGGGCGATCTGTTCGCGCAGTACGTGGCGGGGCTGCCGGCCGAGGAGCGCCCCAAGACGGCGGCGTACCCGACCCAGGACGACCCCTTCGCCCAGCCGGTGATCGACAGCATCGCCAAGCAGCTGGCGACCATCGGAATCAAGAACGTCTACAGCAAGGTCTATCCGGCCAGCACCACCAATTTCGACACCATCGCCGCCGACATCAAGGCGAGCAACGCCGACATGGTGGTGCAGGGCGCGGTGTTCCAGGACGGCGTCGGGTTGCTCCGCTCGCTGGTCAGGACGGACTACAACCCCAAGGTCATGTTCCAGACCTCGGCCCCGTCCAACGGCGACCAGTACCTCGAGGCGATCGGCGGCGCCGCCAACGCCAACGGGATCTTCTACTCGGTCAGCTGGACGCCGGACACGAACTACCCGCTGAACCAGGAATTCGTGCGGCAGTACCAGGCCAAGTTCGGCGGCACCCCCGAGGAGGACGCGGCCGACGCCTTCGCGACCGCCCAGGTGCTCCAGGCCGCCGTCGAGGCGGTCGGCTCGGTCAGCGACCAGGACCGGATCGCGGAGTGGCTGCACAACAACCAGGTGCAGACCATCCTCGGGCCGCTTTCATGGGACGAGACCGGCGCCCCGCAGTCGTCGTTCATTCTCGCCCAATGGCAGAGCGGCCAGTCCAAGGTCGTGCTGCCGAGGGAGATCGCCAATTCGGACACGATTCTCTTCCCCAAGTCGAACTGGCAGGGCGCACCTGGCCAAGGCTGACCGTTCCGCCGCTTCAAGCTCGCTCTTGAAATTCTCTCTGCCTTGGTGGTCGGACGACCCGACCGCATGACGCTCGAAGGAGCACGAGGAGCCCTTCATGTTCCGGAACCTGCAAATCCGATCCAAGCTCGGGGCGATCCTGGTGGTGCCCCTGGCGGCGCTGATCGTCTTCGCCTCGTTGCAGGTGGGCTCCAGCATCAGCCAGCGCACGCAGGCGAACCGCAGCAACCGGCTCACCAGCCTGGCCGTCCGGCTCACCGCCCTCACCGACTCGCTGCAGCAGGAACGGGCCACCAGCACCGGCTACATCGCCAGCCAGACCAAGAGCTTCCGGCCGGACATGATGAGCAACCGCGCGCAGGTGGACCGCGGCGTGGCGGCGCTGCGCGGGAGCCTGGTCGACCTGAACGTCTCCGAGTACTCGCAGCGCCTTCAGGGCGACATCGCCGACACCACCCGCCGGCTCGACGGGCTGGCGGCCTGGCGCGGCACCCTCGACGGGAACAACCTCCCGGTGGTGGCCAGGGTCGAGAGCTTCTACGGCGAACTGCTTCAGAGCCTGCTGGCGGTGATCTCCGACATCGGCAACGAGCCAAGCAGCCGTAGCGTCAAGGCGGACATCGCCGCGCTGGTCGAGATCTCGCGAGCCAAGGAGGCCGCCTCCCAGAGCACCAGCCTGCTGTTCGCCGCGCTGATCGCCAAGCAGTTCGGGCCGGGCGACTACCAGCGGTTCGCCGCCCTGGTCGGCGAGGAGTCGTCGTCGGTGGCGCGCTTCGAGTCGATCGCCAGCCCGGCCCAGCAGATCCAGTTCGAGCACCGCGTCGCCGGCGCCGCCAACTCCTCGCTCGGCGAGGTCATGCGGCAGGCGGCCCTGGCCGGGCCGGGCAAGCCGCCGGAGCTCAACCCCAAGCTCTGGCTCGACACCATGTCGCAGAAGATCGCGGCCTTCCACCAGGTCGAGCTGCGGGTGGCGTCCGACGTGGCCGCGGCCGCCACCGCCGACCGCGACAGCGCCGTCCGCCAGACGGTGATCACCTCCGCGATCATGCTGCTGGTGGTGCTGGTGGCGGTGGGCCTGTCGCTGCTTCTGGCCCGCTCGATGGCGCAGCCGCTGGTGTTGCTCGAGCGGTCGGCGCGCGACGTCGCCAGGACCCACCTTCCTGGCGTGGTCGAGCGCCTCCAGCGTCCCGACGCGCAGCTCGACCACGCGGACATCGAGGCGATGGCGCTCTCGGGTGGGGTCCCGGTCCGCTCCCGCGACGAGATCGGCCGCCTGGGCGAGGCCTTCAACTCGGTCAACGAGGTGGCCATCCGGATCGCGGCCGAGCAGTCGGCCCTGCGGAACTCGATCGGCGCGATGTTCCTCAATCTGGCCCGACGCTCTCAGCGTCTGGTCGACCGGCAGCTCGAGCTGATCGACGAGCTGGAGCGCGAGGAGGCCGAGCCGGAGGCGCTCGAGAACCTCTTCAAGCTGGACCACCTCGCCACCCGCATGCGCCGCAACGCCGAGGACCTGATCGTGCTCTCCGGCGCCGAGCCGCCGCGCCGCTGGTCCGAGCCGGTACCGCTGCCGCAGGTGGCCCGCGGCGCGGTGGCCGAGGTGGAGGACTACCAGCGCATCGAGCTGCTCCCGATCGACGACGTCGGCGTGATCGGGCATGCGGTGGCCGACATCATCCACCTGCTCGCCGAGCTGCTAGAGAACGCGACATCGTTCTCGCCCCCGGGGACCACCGTGCGCGTCGCCGGACAGCCGGCCGCGACCGGCTACGTGGTCGAGATCGAGGACCGCGGGCTCGGCATGAGCGACGAGGAGCTGCTCGACGCCAACCAGCGGCTCGCCAACCCGCCGGTGGTCGACCTCGCGGTCTCGCGCATGCTCGGCCTGTTCGTGGTCGGCCGGCTGGCCCAGCGCTACGGCATCCGGGTGCAGCTCCGGCATTCCTGGTACGGCGGCGTCACCGCGCTGGTGCTGGTGCCGAGTGGGCTGCTCACCTGGACCGGCATCCCGGGGGGCCAGGAGCGTCCGCAAGGCGGGGAGAGCGAGCTGGAGGGCCCGCGGCCGGAGCTGGTGCCGCCGGCGCAGGACGGGCCGCTCGACGCCGGCACGGCGGCCATGCCGGTCGCGCGCCCGCCCGCGCCGTCGCAGTCTCCGGAGTCCGGTGGCCCGTCGCCACGCGTGGGGGCTCAGCGGGGCTTCTCCGACGAGCCGCTGCCGCAGCGGAGCCCGCGCCCGTACCAGGGGCAGGGACGCTCGCCGCTGCCGACGCGGGAGCCGGCGCGCGCCTCCTCCGAGGCGCAGGAGCCGTCGGCGTTCTCGCAGACGATGCCGGAGTCGTTCCAGCATGCGCCCCGCCATCTCAGTCAGCAGGCCGAGCGGCCCCAGCCGGCCGGGGCGGCCCAGGCGGCGGCCGCGGCCGCCCAGGCTTCGCCGGGTGCCGAGGCGCGCGCGCCGGCGGAGCCCGCTGAGCGGCCGGGGGCGGCCGACCGGCCAGGCTTCGGCGACCGGCCAGACGCGCGCGAGCGGCCAGGCGCCGGCGACCGGCCGGAGATGTCGCAGCCGACCGCCGGTCCGGCGGGCACCAACAGCGACGCGTTCGGCGACCTGGAGGACCGCGAGGCCGAGGCCGCTCAGGCGGCCGACCGCCTGCCGATCTTCGAGCAGGCCCGCTCGGACTGGTTCGACAGCCCGGGCGGCGGCCCCGGCTACCTGGCGCCGCGCCGCTACGCGCAGCCGCCGGGCGACCAGCCGCGCCAGCCGCGACCCGGCGATCCCGGTGCGGCAGGCCCAGGCGCGCCCAGCCGGATGGGCCCCCCGGCGCCGACGCTGCCGACCAGACCGCGGCCGCAGCAGCGACCGCAGCAGTCCCCGCAGCCTTCGCCCTACCAGGAGCAGCAGCCGGCCGCCTCGCGTGCCGCCTCCTGGCAGCGTCCCCGCACGGCGGACGACGTGACCGCCGTGCCGCTGCCCCAGGTCGGACCGGGCGCGTTCGGGCCGGGAGGCGCCCCGCCCAGGCCCATGGGCGCCGGCCCGATGGGACCGCCGCAGCCAGGCGGCTTCGGGCCCGGTGGCCCGCGCGGGCCCGGAGGCCAAGGTGGCCCGGGTGGCGCGGGTGGCCCACCAGGTGGCCCGGGTGGACCGGGCGCTCCGCCGCAGTTCGCCGGCGGACCCGCCGGTGGTGGCCAGCAACCGCTCACCAGGACCGGCCTGCCGCGCCGCGTGCCGCGCGCCAACCTCGCTCCGGGCATCTCGGCGACCCCGCCGCCGCCCCCGGAGCAGATGCGGCAGCCGTCGCAAGGCGGCTCCAGGGCCTCGAGATCACCCGACGACGTCCGCTCCATGCTGTCCAGCTACCGGAGCGGGCTGGAGCGCGGCCGCCGCATGGCCGCCGGCCCCGACACCGACCCAGAAGAGATGGACGACCAGCTAGGCTTCGGGAGCATCCCGATGCCGCCGAGGAGCATCGATGACCCAGCTGAGTAAAGACGCCCAGAACCTCAACTGGCTCGTCAACACGTTCGTCCGGGGGACGCCGGGGGTGGCGCACGCCATCGTGGTGTCCTCGGACGGGCTGCTGATAGCGGTTTCTGAGCGTCTCGACCGGGCGCGCGCGGACCAGCTCGCCGCGGTCGGGTCGGGCATGGCGAGCTTGACCTCCGGCGCCGCCCGGCTGCTCGAGGCCGGCGAGGTGAACCAGACCGTCATCGAGATGGAGCGCGGCTTCCTGTTCGTGATGACCATCGGCGACGGGTCGTGTCTGGGCGTGCTGGCCGCGCCGTCGTGCGACGTCGGGCTGGTCGGCTACGAGATGGCACTGCTGGTGGCAAGGACCGGGGACGTGCTCACCCCGCAGCTCCGCGCGGAGCTCCAGGCGTCGCTACCGAGATGATCGGCGACGACCCCCACGGGTCTGGAAGGCGCCGCAAGGGCCCGGTGGTCCGTCCCTACGCGATCACCGGGGGCCGTGCACGGCCCCGCAACCAGGACCTGGAGGTCGAGGCACTGATATCGAGCAGCGCACGGGCCGAGACGACCCGCTACCTGAGCTACGAGAAGCGGACGATCATCCGGCTGTGCCAGGACGTCCAGTCGCTGGCGGAGATCTCGGCGCGGCTCGAGATGCCGCTCGGGGTCGCCCGGGTGATGGTCGCGGACCTGGCCGAC
The DNA here is from genome assembly GCA_040414855.1 of Actinomycetota bacterium. Classification (GTDB taxonomy): domain Bacteria; phylum Actinomycetota; class CALGFH01; order CALGFH01; family CALGFH01; genus DASVXQ01. Next base: position 4,014 of record JBEDUQ010000035.1, on the reverse strand, counting down.
GAGGGGCTGGTCAAAGTGCACCGCCCGTCCGAGCTGATCGGCTCCCACCCGGATCTGAGTCTTCTGGAACGCGTTCTCTACGGCCTGCGCCACATCTGATTGGTAGGCTCCCCTGATCGATCCGAGCGCGAGGGGGACTCGATGCGGTTCCTGGTCACCGGCGGGGCGGGCTTCATCGGCTCGAACTACGTCCGGCATCTGCTGGAGAGCGATGCGGACGCCGAGGTCACCAACCTCGACAAGCTGACCTACGCCGGCAATCCCGCCAGTGTGGCCGATCTCGACGGCGATCCCCGCTACCGGTTCGTGCGCGGCGACGTCTGCGACGCCGAGCTGCTCGCCGACCTGGTGCCCGGGCACGACGTGATCGTCAACTTCGCGGCCGAGACCCAAGTCGACCGCTCGATCGTCGAGCCGATCGAGGCGATCCGGACCAACACGCTCGGGGTGGCGACCCTGGTCGAGGCGGCCAGGCTCGCCGACGTGCAGCGCTTCCTCCAGGTCGGCACCGACGAGGAGTACGGCGCCATCGGGCGCGGCTCGTTCACGGAGCGTGACCGTCTCGAACCGTCCTCGCCCTACTCGGCGGGCAAGGCCGGCGGGTCGCTGGTGGCGCTGGCCTATGCGACCACCCACAAGCTCGACGTGGTGGTGACCCGCTGCACCAACAACTACGGCCCCTACCAGCACCCGGAGAAGGTCATCCCGCTGTTCGTGACCAACCTTCTCGACGGCGAGAAGGTCCCGCTGTACGGCGCCGGCGGCAACATCCGCGACTGGCTCTACGTCCGCGACCACTGCGCGGCCATCGACCTGGTGCTGCGGCGCGGCGCGAGCGGGCAGGTCTACAACATCGGCGCCGACAACGAGATCGCCAACATCGACCTGACCAGGGCGATCCTGGCCGCCTTCGGCGCCGGCGACGAGATGATCGAGTACATCGCCGACCGGCCCGGCCACGACTGGCGCTACTCGCTGGACGCGACCAGGATCCGCGAGCTCGGCTGGAAGCCGGCGCACGACTTCAAGGCCGGGCTGGCCGAGACGATCGCCTGGTACCGCGACAACCAGGCCTGGTGGCGGCCGCTCAAGCCGCTCGGCGCCAACCGCACGCTCGACCACGGGCGCGCCCGGGAGGCGTAGCCGTGCGCGTGCTGATCACCGGGGCCGGCGGGCAGCTCGGCAGCGATCTCGCGGACGCCTTCGGCGACGCCGCCGAGGTGGTCGCGTTCGGCCACGCCGAGCTGGACGTCGGCGACTGGCCCGCGGTGGCGGCGACGGTCGAGGAGGTCGAGCCCGACCTGGTCCTGAACGCGGCCGCCTGGACCGACGTGGACGGCTGCGAGTCCGATCTGGACCGTGCCTTTCGCGACAACTGCCTCGGGCCACGCCATCTGGCGCTGGCCTGCCGCGAGGTCGACGCCGAGCTGCTGCACGTCTCCACCGATTACGTCTTCGCCGGCGGCGCGAGGCTGACCCGCCCGCAGGGCTACGGCGAGTACGACCTCACCGCCCCGACCAGCGTGTACGGGCGCTCCAAGCTCGCGGGCGAGTGCGCTCTGCGCGAGCTGTGGGGCCGCCACTACGTGGTCAGGACATCGTGGGTGTACGGCCACGCCGGGTCGAACTTCGTGAAGACGATCCTGCGACTGGCGGCCGAGCGGGACTCGCTCCAGGTGGTCGCCGACCAGGTCGGCAGCCCCACCTGGTCGGCGGACCTGGCCGCCGGCATCCGGGCGCTGGTGCGGACCGGCCAGCACGGCACCTACCACCTGACCGGCGGCGGCATCTGCTCGTGGTACGAGCTGGCCCGCGCGATCCTCGAGGCGACCGGTCAGGACCCCGCCCGGGTCGAGCCGGTGACCAGCGCCGAGTTCCCGCGGCCGGCCCCGCGGCCCGCCTGGTCGGTGCTCGACAACCGGCTGGCCCTGCTCGTCGGGGTGCCGCCGCTGCGGCCTTGGGAGGACGCCCTGCGGGCGTTCCTGGCCGAGTCCGCCAGCAGCCTCGCCGCCGCCCGCTGAGCGGGACCGCCAGCCCCGCGACCGGCCCCACCCGCGCCCCACTATGAGCCTCGCCCGGCCCCCGCGACGGGCCTCGCCCGACCCGCGCGGTGTATAGGATGCTCCGGAAACCCCGTCCGAAGAGGCGGCGTCCCACCAGGACGCGACCCTTGCCGAGAAGGAGCCAGCAGCCGCCCGTGGCAGATCCGGAAATCCCGCCAACCTCGCCCGCCCCGACCCGCCCGACCACCGTCGCCGTCGTCCTGGTGACCTACGAGAGCGCCGAGCACCTGCGCGACTGCGTCGCCTCGCTGCCGGAGGCGGCCGCCCCGCACGAGGTCGAGCTGGTGGTGGTCGACAACGCCTCCCGCGACGACTCCGTCGGGATCGCGCGCTCGCTCGGCGCCAAGGTGGTCGAGAACCCGCGCAACCTCGGCTATCCCGAGGCGGTCAACGGCGGCGTGGCCGAGACGGCGGCGCCGTGGCTGCTGGTCGCCAACCCGGACACCCTGCTCGCGCCCGGCTCGGTGGCGCGGCTGATCGAGACCGCCGAGGCCGAGCCGCGGATCGGCTGCATCGGCCCCCGGCTGCGCAACCTCGACGGCTCCGACTACCCGACCGGCCGCCGCTTCCCCTCGCTGCTGATCGGTGCCGTGCACGCGCTGCTCGCGCCGGTCTGGCCGGACAACCCGGCGACCCGCCGCTACCACCTGGCCAACATCGACCGGACCGTGCCCGCCAAGGTCGACTGGGTCTCGGGCGCCTGCATGCTGCTGCGCCGCTCGGCCTTCGACGAGGTCGGCGGGTTCGACCCCGCGTACTTCATGTACTTCGAGGACATGGACCTGTGCCTGCGGCTCGCCAGGGCCGGCTGGAAGGTCGTGCTGGAGCCGAGAGCCACCGTCGACCACGTCGTCGGCGGCTCCACCCGCACCGCCCCGTACCGCAAGGTGATCAACCACCACCGCAGCACGCTGCGGTTCTACCGGCGCCGCTACGCGCACGACCCGCGGCTGGCGCTGGTGCCGCTGGTTGCCGCCGCGCTGCTGGTCAGGGGCCTGCTCTCGCTCGCGAGGACGGCGCTGGAGCGACGCCGCGCCGCCCGCGGCCGCTGAGCTCCCCCGGCCCGCGGCCGCCGAGCTCCGGGCGTGCGGGGCGGCGCGCCCGGCCGCTCAAGCCCCCCGGCGGCGCCGCCGATGCTCAAGCCCGAACGCGACGTCGCCGAACGCCATAGAGATGCCACCCAACGGGGCGGCCGAGCGAACGCGTCCCGGTCGAGGAGGTTCCATGGCAGAGCAGGACCGCCGCGAGTCGCGTCTGGAGAGCGAGTACTACGCCCACATGGGCTTCGATGCGGACCACAAGCGCGACGTCCTGCGCTTCTACGTCCCGATGTTCGAGGGGCCCGGAGACCGCGCCGAGGAGCTGGACGGCGGCAAGCACGGACCGGTGCTCGAGCTGGGCTGCGGCCGCGGCGAGTTCCTCGGGCTGCTGCGCGACGCCGGGATAGAGGGCCGCGGGGTCGACCTCGACGCCGGCATGGTCGAGATGGCGCGCGCGGACGGGCTCGACGTGGTTCACGCCGACGCCGTCGAGTACCTCCACGCCGATCCGGCCCCGGGTCCCTTCCAGGGGGTCTTCTGCGCCCACTTCATCGAGCACCTGGAGCCAGAGCAGGTGGTCAGCCTGCTCCAGGGCGTCCGCCGGGTACTGGCGCCAGGCGGCCGCTTCGTGGCGGTCACGCCGAACCCGGCCTGCTATGCGGTACTGACCCACGACTTCTGGTGGGACCCCACCCATGTACGCTTCTACGACCGGCCACTGGTCGAGTTCCTCTGCCGTCAGGCGGGGTTCGAGGTCGAGTCGAGCGGGACGAACCCCGCGAATCATCCCGGCCCGCCCCCCGAGTACCTGGCCCGCGAGCCGGTCGTCCACCCGGGCGTCGGGGACCTGGTCGCCTCCGCGATGAGCAAGCTGACCAGATCGCTGGCGAGCGCGGCGCCGGCGGCGGTCG
>JBEDUQ010000034.1:0-25843 GCA_040414855.1 Actinomycetota bacterium | reverse complement strand
CGGGAACACTGTGCGCGATGAGCGCGACGGCGATGCGAGAGATCGAGCTGTCGGCCGGTCCGGTCGAGTACGTCGACACCGGGGGCGACGGCCCGGCGATCGTGCTTCTGCACGGACTGCTGATGGACTCGTCGCTGTGGGACCAGGCCATCCGCGACCTGTCGGCGGATCACCGCTGCGTCGCGCCCACGCTGCCGCTGGGCGCGCATCGCCTGTCCGTGCGCCCGGATGCCGACCTGTCGCTGCCCGGCCAGGCCCGTATGGTCGAGGAGCTGCTCGACCAACTCGACCTGCGCGAGGTCACCCTGGTCGGCAACGACACCGGCGGGGCGCTGGTGCAGCTGGTCATCTGCGACGGGGCCGCACGGGTCGGACGGGCCGTGCTCGCCTCCTGCGAGGCGTTCGACAACTTTCCTCCGGGCCTCACCGGCAGGACCATCGCGCTCGTCGGCCACCTCCCGCCCGAGCTGTTCGGCCTGTTCATGCAGCAGATGCGGCTCCGGTCGGTGCGGCGGCTCCCGATCGCCTTCGGCTGGCTGACGAAGCGCGGGGACGCCGCGACGGCGAGGTGGATGCTGCCGATCCTGGAGCGGCCCGAGGTCCGCCGCGACGCGGTGCGAATGCTGCGTGCGGCGTTCGCCGACAACCGCCTGATGGTGCGGACCGCGGAGTGCCTGCCGGGGTTCGACCGTCCGGCCCTGGTCGTGTGGGCTCGCGGCGACCGGGTGATGCCGCCCGAGCACGCCCGCCGCCTCGCCGAGCTGCTCCCGCGTGGGCGCCTGGTCGAGGTCGACGACAGCGCCACGCTCATCGCCCTGGACCAGCCGGCGCGGCTCGCCCAGCTGATCCGGGAGTTCATCCGCGGCCCGGACACCGCCTGAGCTGGAGCGCTACCGCGCCTCCGGGAGGGGGCGCTCGCCGGAGGAGCGCGCATCGGCCGGGACCTGAGCGGCGGGCGCCGCGGCGAGCTGGCGGGGCTGGCGGGGCTTCGCCGTCGCGAGCACGGAGCCGCCGAGGATCAGCGAGAACGAGGCGATGATCTCGAGCGAGAGGGGCTCGCCGAGCACGATCACCCCGGCGGCGACCGCCACGGCCGGGTTCACGTAGGTGAACACCATCGCGCGAGTCGGCCCGACCTCGCGGATCAGCGAGAAGAACACCAGGAACGCCACGGCCGTACAGAGCACCGCGAGGCCGGCGAGCGCGGCGAGCACCCGTCCGGGCGGCACCTGGCTGGGCCAGGTCGCGATCGCCGCCGGGGTGTAGGCGATCGCGGCGAGCGTGAGGCAGGTCGCGGTGAGCTGGAGGCCCGACACGCCGGCGAGCTTGCGCGTTGCGATCAGCGGGGCGCTGGCGTAGCAAACCGCGACCAGCAGGACCTCGCCCACCGACCAGCCGGACCCGCCCTCCAGGTGCGGGACGGCCAGGACGGCGACGCCGGCCAGCCCCACCACCAGCCCGAGCCAGCGGGTCGCGCCGACCCGCTCGCTGCCGCCGGTCAGCCGCGCGACCACCACGCCGGTGATCGGCACCGCGGCGATCAGCAGCCCGGTCATGGAGCTGGAGAGGTGCCGCTCCGCATCCGACAGCAGCACCCAGGGCACCATGATCTCGAGGCAGGCGAAGGCGAGCAGCGGACGCCAGTGCCGGAGCACCGCGCGCAGGTCGCCGGCGCGCAGCGCCAGCGGGAGCAACAGCAGCGCCCCTCCCGTGGTGCGCGCGAACACCACCATCGGCACCGAGACGCTCCCGACCGCGACCTTGATCATCAGGTACGGGATGCCCCACAGGACCGCCATCACCGCGAACAGGACCCAACCCCGGCGAGTCACCGCGTCGTCACCTCTACCCCCTCGTGCGCAAACAGCCAGCGCTCAGCCCGGGCTGTCGATCGATTGCCCAGGTTTCGTACACTCTTTTCGATGGATCTCGCCAGCGCCCAGGCGCTCTTCGAGCCCGACCACGTCTATCTCGACACGGCCAGCTACGGCCTCCCGCCCCGGATGGTCGTCGACGCGCTGGCCGAGGCGCTGGACGGCTGGCGGCACGGCAGCGCCAGCTGGCCGGCCTGGCAGGACACCGCGATCGCGGCGCGCGCCAGCTTCGCGCGCCTCGGCGGCGTGCGACCCGACGACGTCGCCGCCGGCGCGAGCCTCTCGGCGCTCGCCGGGCTGGTGGCGGCGTCGCTGCCGGACGGCGCCCGGGTGGTCGCGCCGGAGGTCGAGTTCACCTCCAACCTGTTCCCGTGGCTGGTCCAGGCCGGGCGCGGCGTCGAGGTCCGGACCGTCCCGCTGGAGCGCCTCGCCGGCGCGATCGACGCCGGCACCACGCTGGTCGCGGTCAGCGCCGTACAGTCGGCCGACGGCCGGGTCGCCGACCTGGCCGAGCTGCGCAAGGCCTGCGACCACCACGGCGCCCGGCTGTTCGTGGACGCGACCCAGGCGTTCGGATGGCTGCCGATCGACGCCTCCGCGCTCGACTACTGCGCCACCGACACCTACAAGTGGCTGCTCTCGCCCAAGGGAACCGCCTTCATGAGCGTCAGGCCCGATCGGCTGGAGGCGCTGCGGCCGCACGCCGCCGGCTGGTACGCGGGCGAGGACGTGTGGGACTCGGCCTACGGGCCGCCGCTGCGGCTGGCGGCCTCCGCCCGCCGTCTGGACGTCTCGCCGGCATGGTTCCCGATGGTCGGCACCCGCCCCGCCCTGGAGCTGATCGAGGCGGTCGGCGTCGAGGCGATCCACCGCCACGACCTCGCCCTCGCCAACCGCTTCCTCGCCGGGCTCGGCCAGCCGGCCGGCGACTCGGCGATCGTCAGCGTGTCGCTGCCCGACCCGGACGCCGCCGCCGAGCGGCTGGAGCGCGCCGGCGTCCGCATGGCGGTCCGCGGCGGCTTCCTGCGCGCCTCCTTCCACCTCTACAACACCGAGGCCGACGTCGACACCGCCCTGAACGCGCTGGCGGCCTGACCCGGCGAGGCAACCGGGCGACCAGGCGACCAGGCTAGGGGGCGCGCTCCTCGAGCGCGCCGCGCTGCTGGAGGCGGTACAGCAGCGCGATCGACGGCACCACCAGCAGCACGGCGGTGCCGAACACAACCGTGATGGCGATCAGGGTCGTGGTGGGAGCAGCGGCCTCGGAGATGCTCAGGTGATCGCCAAGAATGAAGGGATACTGCGCGACCCCCCAGCCGCCGACGACCGCGGCGACCGCGATGATCGCCAGCACGCGGACGACCCGGGGCGCGACCCGCCCGAGCAGCACCAGGGCGGCCGCGCCGCTGACCGCCGAGATGACCACCAGCGGGAGGCCAACGCCGATCAGGTGGTGGAACAGGCGCGTGTCGTCATGGTCCAGGATCGCGATCCCGCCAAGTGCGAGGATGCCGGTGGCGCCGGCGGCGAGCAACGCGCGGCGCCCGAAGTAGTCTTCGAGCTGGTCGTCGTCGCGGATGCGCGCCTCCGCGGTGAGGAACACGGCGGCGAGGTAGGCGCAGACCGCCACCGCCAGCCCGCCGCCGAGCGCCGAGGTGGGGTTGAGCCAGCTGGTCCACGGGTCGCCGCCGCCGCCGGTCGGCACCCGGCCGGAGGCGATCCCCCCGGCGATCGCGCCGAGGAAGAACGGGGTGATCACCGAGGAGGCCGCGAAGGTCGCGCCCGCGACCCGCTGCTCGCTGGTGTGCACGGCGACCTTGCGGAAGGCGAAGCCGGAGCCGCGCAGGACGATGCCGAGCACCGCCAGCCCGAGCGGGATGTAGAGGGTGGTCATGATCGCCGCGAACGCCCCGGGGAACGCGCTCCAGAGGATCACCAGGCAGTAGATCAGCCAGACGTGGTTGGCCTCCCAGACGGGCCCGAGCGAATGGTCGATCAGCTCGCGCGGCTGGCGGCCCCGCTCGGCGCCGCCGGCGGTCAGGTCCCAGAACCCGGCGCCGAAGTCCGCGCCGCCGAACACGGCGTAGAACTCCACCCCGATGAACAGCACCACCGCGATCAGGTTGGTCATCGGCGGCGTGCCTCCCCGATCGCCGGTCCGCCCGGTCCGCCCCGCTCCCCGGCCGGCTCTCCGGCCGACTCCCTGCCCGGCTCCGGGCCATAGGGCACCCCGAGCTCCCCGCCCTCGAACGCCCGCCAGCGCCGGTGCATGACCCGCAGGATCAGGATGGTGGTCACGCCGACGGCGGTGAGGATCGCCATGGTCCCGGCGAAGAACAGCCAGAGGTTGCCGTGGGTGTTGACGGCGTCCCTGGTCAGCAGGAAGCCGACCACCGTCCATGGCTGGCGGCCGACCTCGGTCACCACCCAGCCGGTCTCCATGCACACCACCGCGACCAGCCCGGCCACCGAGGCGCACAGCAGGAACAGGCGGCTCCGCGGCAGGTCGCGGCGCCGCCACCAGCCGAGCGCGAACCACAACCCCAGGCCGAGCAGCAGGAACGCGCAGCCCACCATGACGTCGAAGCTGAGGTGGACGGTGGTGACCAGCTCCGGACGCGGGCGCACGTCGGCCGGGATGGCGTCCAGGCCCTTGATCCTGGTCGACGGGCTGAAGCCCGCGAGCAGCGAGGCGCCGTTCGGGATCGGGATCCCGTAGTGCACCCGCCCGTCCGACCCCAGCACGCCCAGCAGCGTCTCGGGAACGTGGTCGCCGGTCTTGGGCAGCATCTCGATGCCGGCGAACTTGGCGGGCTCGTTGTGGAAGACCTCCCTGGCGGCGACGTCGCCGACGAAGATCTGCGCCGGCATGATCACCGCCGCGACCACGAACGGGATCAGGAAGCCGACCCGGTGGTAGCGGTCGCGCCGGCCCTTGAGCATCCCGGCGGCGTAGGCGCCGGCGACCAGGAACCCGGCCACGATGTAGGCGGCCAGCAGCATGTGCAGGCTCTCGTACCAGAACGCCCGGTTGAACAGGACCGACAGCGGCCGCACCGCGGTCACGTGCCCGTTGACCAGGGTGAAGCCGCCTGGCTGGTTCATCCACGAGTTGGCCGCGACCACCGAGAGCGTCCCGCCGATGCCGGACAGCACCACCGGGACCCCGGTCCAGAAGTGCGGCCAGGGCCGCAGCCGCCGCCAGCCGTAGATGTAGATCGCGACGAAGATCGCCTCGAGGAAGAAGAAGATCCCCTCGACGGCGAACGGGATGCCGTAGGCCGCGCCGAACCTGCCCATGAGCCCCGGCCACAGCAGCCCGAGCTCGAACGACAGCACCGTCCCCGAGACGGCGCCCACCGCGAACAGCACCGCGGCGACCCTCGACCAGCGCTCGGCCAGCAGCCGGGCCTCGTGGTCGTCGTGCTTGATCGCGCGGTAGTTGGCCAGCAGGGTGATGAAGGTGAAGGCCACGCCGAACGGCACCAGGATGATGTGGAACCCCAGCGTCAGCGCCATCTGCTGCCGCGCGGGCAGCAACTGGGAGGGTTCGGAGGCGGCGGCGAGGGTGGGCAGAGCGGTCAGCAACGACCCTGGGCCGGTCACAGTCATGCAAACGTGTTCCTCGCCCTACGGAAGGCAAACCAGCGGCCGTGCGCGCGAGGTCACGAAACTTCACGTTAAACAGCGTGTTGCCTATACGGTGGTGGACCGGCTGGGTCCGGGCTGTCATGGGCCGAGAGGATACTGACGGCGCGGCCGCCTTCCAGGAGCCCGACCATGGCCGACAGCTTGCGCCCGTCACCAATCCTCGCCCCGTTGGCCGAGCTATTCAGCGACGGCGGTGCTGGCCGGACCTTGACCGTACCGCTCCCTGTGGGGCGTCTGGTCCCAGCCAAAGATCCAGACCTCGCTCATAACACGGCGGCACGGCCGCGCTACTGGCTGAGCGATGCGCCGGTCCACGCCAACCTGTGGGCGCTGCTGCGCGCCGAGCACATCCACTCAGGGCTGTGGCCAGTGCTAGGACCCGAAGAGGACTGGGACGTCCCCCGTGATGTGTTACCCGCAGTGACGGAGATCGATGGCAGTGTGCCGACCGCGTTCCTCGCCGACAAGTGGGGCTGCCAGGTCAAGTACCATGACGGTGAGCCGCTCGCCCCGTTTGGTCAAGCCTTCCCGGGGCTTGCCCCACCCGGCGAGCCGCACGCCGATCCCGATGCGCATGCCGACGCTTACGCGAGCTGGCTCAACAGCGATGGTGAGGCGCGTCTGGGGCTGGTCCCGGCCAATTGCGGGGCCGATGCTCTTGCGACGTCTGGCTGGACCGGACCTGCCAACTATGCCTCGACGTTGCAGGTGGCTGCGGTAGTGCGGAGCTGGGAGGAGCGCTTCGGCGTGCGGGTTGTATGGTTCAGCCGCGACACGCTAGGGCTCAGCGTCGCCGCCCCTCCGGTCACCTACGAGCATGCGCTTCAGGTCACCGCCGAGCATTGGGCGTTCTGCCCGGACATCGGACAGGACTCGATCCTGTACGAAACCTCGGAGCAGAGCCCGTTCATGGCGTACGCAGCGCGGCTCTGTGGTCGGACATCGTGGTGGTTCTGGTGGGGCTAAGACCGTCCACAACGGGTTCCCAGCAGCGCCCAGGTCAGCGCCATAACGTCATATCCGGTCGTATCCGTTCGGAAGGTTCAGAAGCCTCTCTCCCCCTGGGGGTACCTACGGGTTACGCTACGAAGGGAGGTGAGGCATGGCCAGCGATCGTATCCCTGTTGCTCCCGAGGTCCTTGAGTGGGCACGCCTGACCTCTGGGTATGACGTCGCACAGGCTGCGTCTCGGCTTGGGGTCAGAGTCCAACGTCTGTTGGAGTGGGAGCACGGGGTAGTGGAGCCAACCATCGGTCAGCTTCGTAAAGCCGCGAAGCTGTACAAGCGCCCGCTGGCCGTGCTCTTGCTGCCGTCACCTCCAGTCGACTTTCAGCCTCTGCGGGATTTCAGGAAGGCCAGTGGTGCCGCTTCGGCGCGCCCCTGGTCACCGGCGCTGCACGCTGAGTTCAAGCGGGCGATCTCCCAACGCGAGGTAATCCTTGAGCTGCGGGAATTAGCCCCGGCCTCTGTTCATGCCCCCGACGAGACGGTCAGATTCTCTGACCAACTCCCCCTAGACGAGGTTGCCAGGCAACTGCGAACGATCCTTGGACTCGATACCTGGACGCAGAGAGTCTTGTCCGACAGGTACGCGGCGTTGAAGGCGGCAATCGCGGCGGTGGAGAACCTGGGCATCCTGGTGTTGCAAGCCAGTGGGATCGACTCCAGCGAGATGCGAGGCTTCTCGCTGTCCGAGTGGCCATGGCCGGTAATCGTGCTGAACGGCTCGGAGCGGCCACGCGGGAGGCTCTTCACGCTGCTGCACGAGCTTTGCCATCTGGCTATTAACGCCGGCGGGCTCTGTGACCTTCACGAGCGCCCGGCCGGACAGCCTCGGGACGAGGACCGGCTTGAGGCCTACTGCAACGCGGTAGCAGCCGGCATCCTCATGCCCCGGGAGCGATTCTTGCAAGACCCGCTGGTCCGTTCGGCTCCGTCGGGATACAGGTGGACGCTCGACGATCTTGAAGTCCTGAGTCAGCGCTATGGTGCAAGTTCCGAAGCAGTCCTGCTGCGGCTGGTGAGTTTAGGTCTTGCCGACTGGGACCTTTACTGGTTGCGAAAGCCTCAGCTTGAGTTGGCCTACAGCGCCGCTCGTGAACGCGAACGAGAGCGACAACAGGAGTCAGAAGGCGGCCCGCCGTTTCACGTTGTTAAGGCGCGCAACCTCGGCCATGGCTATGTCAACGCAGTCCTCGACGCGTTCCATGCTCGCGCGATCTCGTCGCTAGACGCGGCGGACTACCTCGACGTTCGCTTCGATCAGCTCACGCGTCTAGAGCAGGCGGCAGCCAGTTGACACCGCAGCTCAAATACTCGGTCGATACCAGCGCCTTGATAGATGGCCTCGAACGGTACTACCCAGAGGAGACGTTTCCGGCGCTCTGGAAACAAGTCGAGCATCTCGTTAAGGGTGGTCGCTTTCTACTCTCCGCTGAGGTCTGGGAGGAGGCACATGCCCGCACCTCAAAAGCGGCAGAATGGTGCGACCGGCAAGGCAAGAATGCTCTCACTGTGCCTACCGATGTTGGTGTCGTCAAGGAGGTTCAGCGCATCCTTCTGGCGCATCCCAAACTAGTCAAGGAGGGCACCGGGCGAAACCGTGCTGACGCGTTCGTGATCGCGGTTGCGCGCCTAACAGGGGCGACGGTGGTGACCGGCGAGGGAAGTGACGGAAACCAGAACCGTCCAAAGATTCCATACATTTGTGATCAGCTAGGCGTTAAGTGCATCCGCTTCCTTGAGCTGATCAGGTTGGAGGGTTGGACGTTCTGATTCGGACCGAGCGAACGGGTCATCGCCTCCGGGAAACAAGCTGGTTCTGTAGGTGAGTTGAATAGCGTCTGTCGATCAGCGTTGGCAGAGGCCGTTTCTAAGGCTAGTCATGCCCCAAGTTTCGACAGCACGCTACTGGTGGGGGCTGCTCAGGTCGTCGAGGGGGAGATCGCGTCCTCCCTGGCCCGGCGGCGTCGCGCAGGCGCGTTCCCGACAGACACGCCACGCCGGGCAGGCCGAGTATGGTCAGCGCCCCGCGGGCCACGACGTCACGCCCCCACTCCAGGCCGTGCCCGCCGCCGAGCGGCAGGGGTCGCCGCGGTGGCCTGCCTGCATGCAGCTCACCTCTGCCATCGCACCCTCCCAGCGTCGCGGATCACGCGCCAGTGTGGCCGGCTTGCGTCTTGAGACCGTCGCTGGCACGGGCTCTGCCCAGAGCACCGGGGCGGTCGTGAAACAGCCTAGAAAAGCCTGACGTTGGCGAAACTTCACAACCTGTCGACGCTCTGCTTGAATGGACGCCATGTCCAATCCCAATTTGGACGACTCGTCCAAACCTGGAGCGCAGGGTTCGGCGAAGGCCCTTATCAAGGGGCTCGCCCTGGTGGAGCTGGTCGCGGCGGTCGGGCCGATGCGGCTCGCCGACCTGGTCGAGAAGAGCGGCCTCCCCCGCCCGACCGCGCTGCGCCTGCTGGAGGCGCTCCGCGACCACGAGGTGGTGCGGCAGAACGGGGCGGGCGCCTACGTCCTGGGGCCCAGGGTCGCGGTCTGGGGGCAGCAGTACCTGGAGGGCCTCGACCTGCGGGCGCAGGCCGAGGACATCATCGAGTCCCTCGCGGCCGAGACCCGTGAGACCTGCTTCCTCGGCGTGCGCGACGGCAACCAGGTCCTCTACGTCGCCAAGGCCGACAGCCCGCAGGCGGTGCGCCCGGCGGCGCGGGTGGGCAGCCGCAACCCGCTGCACAGCACCTCGATCGGCAAGGCGCTGCTGGCGTTCGGGCCCGAGCAGCTCGTGGAGCCCTACCTCCAGGAGCCGCTGGCGGCCAAGACGCCGCGGACGATTACCGACCCGGACCTGCTGCTGGCCGAGTTCGACCTGATCCGCCGGCACGGCTACTCCACCGACGACGTCGAGAACGAGGACGGTGTGCGCTGCGTCGGCGCCCCGGTGCGCGACCACACCGGGCTCACCGTGGCCGCGATCTCGGTGGCCGCGCCCGCCTACCGCTTCGATCTCGAGGACCTGCCGCGCCTGGCGCCGCACGTCATCGCCGCCGCGGACGAGCTGTCCCGCCGGATCGGGTTCCGTTCGCCCCAGCGGCGGCCGGCACCGCCCGACCCTGACGAGGCACACGACGAGGAGGGCCAATGAGCGACGAGAGCTGGCGCGGCAAGGTCGGTCGCCTCGATGACCAGGAGATCACGGAGTTCCTCGAGCTGCCCCTGATCGCTCGGCTGGCCTGCCTGGACGACGACGGCTGGCCCTACGTGGTGCCGTGCTGGCACGAGTGGGACGGCGCCTCGTTCTGGGTGGTGCCGCGGCAGCGGTCGGCGTGGGCCAGGTACCTGGAGCGGGAGCCGCGCTGCGCGATCACCGTCGACGAGGACGGGCGGCAGCGCAAGGTGGTTGCCCAGTGCCGGGCGCACCTGGTCGAGCGGCCCAACCTGGGCGGCGCCTGGGTGTCCGTGGCCGAGCGCATGAGCCTGCGGTACCTCGGCGAGAACGGGCCGCGGTACCTGGAGCCGACCATGGACAAGCCGCGATGGCTGTTCCGGCTCGAGCCCACCAAGGTCCAGACCTGGCAGGGCCAGGACTGGGCGGGACGCTACAAGTGACCATTCCGGAGGTCGTCGAGCTGGCGCGGGCGCTGGTCCGCGCGCCGAGCCCGAACCCTCCCGGCGACGAGCGCGCCGTGGCGGCGATGCTCCAGGACGCCATCGCCGGCGCCGGTCTGCCGCGGCCGAGCGTGGTCGAAAGGGACCCGCGGCGGCCGAACCTGGTGACCACGCTCGACTTCGGGCCGGGCGGCCGCCACCTGGTCCTGTCCGGGCACATCGACACCAAGCCGGTCGGGGACGCCCGCTGGAGCGTCGACCCGTTCGCCGCGGAGGTCGACGGTGACCGCCTGTACGGGCTCGGCTCTGGCGACATGAAGGCAGGGGTCGCCGCCATGGTGGTGGCGGCCGCCCGGCTGGCGGCGGACCCGCCCGACCGGGGCCGTCTCAGCCTGGCGCTGACCGCCGACGAGGAGGACGGCGCCGCCTATGGCGCCCACCACCTCGCCTCGACCACCGGCCTGGAGGCCGACGGCATCGTGATCGGCGAGCCGGGCGGCATCGACCGCGACTTCGACCGGCTGCACCTTGTCAGCCGGGGCATCGCGCGGCTGCGGCTGATCGCCCGCGGCGCCCAGGGGCACTCCAGCCTGTCCGGCGAGCCGGGCACCCGCAACGCGGGAGTGGACGCGGCGCGCGCGGCGGTCGCGGTCGCCGACGGCCTGGAGCGGGACCTGGAGGTGCCCGACAACCCCGGGAACCTGCTCGGCTGGCGGGCAACCGTGAACACCGCGATGGCCTTCCGCGGCGGCGTCGGCTACGGCGTGCTCCCCGGCGCGATGGCGGTCGACACCGAGGTGCGGCTGCTGCCGGGGATGTCGCGCGACCAGGTGCACGCGGCGTTCGAGCGGCGGATGGCGGAGCTCGCCGGGCTGACCGGCGCGGACCTTGCGGTCGAGTTCGACGCCCCGCCGAGCGACTGGCTGCCGGCCGCGTCGGTCCCGCCGGACGGCGAGCTGGCGTGCGCGGCGCGCGACGCCTGCACGGAGGTGTTCGGCGCCCCACCGCCCGACTCGGTGTTCCCCGGCACCACCGACGCCACCTGGTTCAGCGAGCTCCAGCACGCGCCGACCCTGCCTGCCCTCGGCCCGGGCCTGCTCCGCCGCGCCCACGGGGCCGACGAGTGGGTTTCCGTGGCCGCCGTCCATACGGCCGTCGACCTCTACACGAGCCTGGCCCGCTCCTTCTGCGCCGCCGGCAGGGCCGGTACCGCGGGCAGCGCCGGCACCGCCGGGGCGGCGAGCGGCGGCCGCGCGGCCGGCACCGCCCGGGCGGCGAGTGGCGGGCACGCGAGTGGCGGGCGGCCGACCGGCGGGAGCGCGGCATGACCACGGTCGCGCAGCCGGTCGCGGCCTCGCGCCGCCGGCTCGAGCGCGTGCTGATCACGCTCGCGCCGCTCGGCGGGGTGGCGGCGGTGCTGGCGCTGGCGGCGGTGACCACGCCGGGGTTCTTCTCGCGCGCGAACCTGACCCTGGTGCTGTTCCAGGCGGGCATCATCGGCGTGACCGCGGTCGGCCAGACCCTGGTCCTGCTGGTCGGCGGCATCGATCTGTCGATCGGGGCGGTCATCGGGCTGACCACCGTGATCGTCGCCAGCCAGACCGAGGGATCGGGCGAGCGGCTGCCGGAGGCGATCGCGCTGGCGGTCGGCGCCGGACTGGCGGTCGGGCTGATCAACGCCGCGCTGGTGCTGGTCAGGCAGGTCCCCCCGTTCGTGGCGACCTTCGCCAGCTTCGTGCTGGTACAGGGCGCGATCACCGCCTGGACCCGTGGCGCGCCGTCGGGCGACATCCCGGCGGCGCTCGGGCCGCTCGGGTCCGGACGCTACGCCGGGCTGCCGACGCCGGTGTGGATCTTCGCCGCGCTGGCCGCCCTGGTCGGGGTGGTCCTGAGCCGGACGACGCTGGGCAGGCGGATCTACGCCGCCGGCGCCAACCGCCAGGCCGCGGAGATGTCGGCGATCCGGACGGCCTGGGTGATCGCCTTCGCCTACGTGGTCTCGGCGCTGATGGCGGTGCTCGCCGGGCTGATCGACGCCGGCTACGTCGGCCACGTCGACGCGCAGCTCTCGCGCAGCCTCAACCTCGACTCGGTCGCCGCCGCGGTGATCGGCGGCATCGCCCTCACCGGCGGGCGCGGGAACCTCTGGCAGACCGTCTCGGGCGTCGCGCTGCTGGCGGTCCTGCTGGTGTGGATGGTCCAGCTCGGCACGGGCCCTGGCGGCCAGCTGGCGGTCGAGGGCGCGGCGATCCTGCTCGCCGCGTGCCTTCAGCACAGCGGTTCATTCATCCGTCCACGACGACAACGGGAAGGGGAGCGATAGCCGTGTCCTTCATCGCCTCACGTCTCCGCCGCGCGGTCCCGGTCGCCCTCGCCATCTCGCTGCTGCTGCTGGCGGCATGCAGCAGCCAGAAAGAGGGCACCACGCCGGCCGCGGGTTCCGGCGGCTCCAACGGCGGCTGCACCAACGCGGCGCAGGCGCAGCAGGAGTACGCCAAGACCTGGCAGACCGCCGAGCAGCAACTCGGCCTGTCGGGCCTGCAGCCGCCGTCGATCAACGTCTGCGACGTCGACACCACCAAGTACAAGAAGTCGCCGCAGAACGGCAGGTACAAGGTCGCCTTCGCGGCCCAGGGCCCGACCAACTCGTGGGCGCTCGAGAACGAGGAGGCGTTCAAGTACCACGCCGAGCAGCGCGGGGTCGACGTGCTCTACGCCTCCGCCAACGGCGACGCCACCAAGCAGGTCGACAACATCCAGCAGCTCGCGTCCCAGAACCCGGACGCGATGGTGGTCGTGCCGATGGGCCCGGGCATCACCGGCCAGGTCCGCGCCGCGTCGCAGCAGGGCATCCCGGTGGTGCTGTGCGCCGGCCGGCTGGAGGGCGACTCCGGCGCGATCTCGACGGTGGCGCGCTCCTACGAGCTCCAGGCGACCCTGTGGGCCGAGTGGCTGATGAAGCAGATCGGCGGCAAGGGCAACATCGCCATGCTGTCCGGCATCGCCGGCGTTCCCACCGCCGAGTACCAGAAGACCGCGGCCGAGAAGGTCTTCGCCGAGCACCCCGACATCAAGGTGGTCACCAAGCAGTACACCGACTGGTCGCCGACGAAGGCCAAGACGGTGGCCGCGAACCTGGTCGCCAAGTACCCGAACCTCGACGGCATCTGGTCCGACTCGGCGATCAGCGACCTCGGCGTGGTCGAGGCCTACAAGCAGGCCGGCAAGCAGGCGCCGCCGATGACCGGCGACTCCTCCAACGCCTTCCTCAAGGCGGTCAAGGGCACCAACGTGAAGTTCGCGCTCTCGCCCTTCCCGCCCGAGCAGAGCATGAAGTGCCTCGACGTGGCGCTCGACGCGCTGGCCGGCAAGCCGGTCCCGAACATCGTCAACGTCGAGGCGGCCGCCTACACCAACGCCGACATCGACAAGTACATCCGGCCGGAGTGCAGCGAGAACCTCTGGATCCCCTCGTCGCTGCCGAACGAGCTGCTGACCAAGCTGAAGCTCTGCTGAGGGTGAGCTCCACGTCCAAGCCAGCGACGCTCGAAGCGCGGCGACTGGTCAAGATCTTCCCGGGAGTGCGTGCGCTCGACGGGGTCGACCTCAGCTGTCGGCCCGGTCGGGTGCACGCCCTCGTCGGTGAGAACGGCGCGGGCAAGTCGACCCTGGTCCGCATCCTCACCGGCAACATGGCCCCCGACGGGGGCGAGATCCTGGTGGAGGGGCGGCCGGTCAGGTTCCACGACCCCCGCGACGCGCTCGCCCTGGGGATCACCGCGGTCTACCAGGAGCTGACCGTGCTCCCGGAGATGTCGGTGCTGGACAACGTGCTGCTCGGTCAGGAGCGTACCCGGCGCGGGCTCCTCCGCCGCGCCGAGGCGCGCAGGGTCGCGGGCGAGGCGCTCGCCAGGCTCGGGCTCGCCGACGTCGACCTCGACGCCAGGGCGGAGACGCTTTCGCTGGCCAACCGGCAGCTGGTCGAGATCGCCAGGGCGCTGGCGCGCCGGACCCGGCTGCTGGTCCTCGACGAGCCGTCGGCGGTGCTCTCGGGCGAGCTGCTCGACTCGCTCTTCGAGGTGGTCCGAACCGTGGCCGGCGAGGGCGTCGCGGTGGTCTACATCAGCCACCGCCTCGAGGAGATCGGCGCGCTCGCCGACGACCTCACCGTGCTCCGCGACGGCAGGGCGGTGTCCACCGGCCAGGCCAACGAATACGACGTGGCCAGGATCATCCGCGCGATGGTCGGCCGCGACGTCGACACGGTGTTCCCCTCGCTGCCCGAGCCGGGCGGCGAGGTGGTCCTCAGGGTCCGCGGCCTGGTCCCCGCCGGCGGCCGCGGCACGGTCGCGCCGGTCGACCTCGACGTGCGCGGGGGCGAGATCGTCTCGGTGGCTGGACTGGTCGGCTCCGGGCGGAGCCGCCTGCTGCGGACGCTGGCGGGCGCTGCGCCGAGAGACGCCGGCACGGTCGAGGTGGCCGGCCGGCGGGTCCGCGCCTCCCTGCGCGACGCCGTGGCCGCCGGGATCGCCCTGGTCCCGGAGGAGCGCAAGACGGACGGCCTCGTGCTGCCATTGCCGGTGCGGGCCAACACCACGCTCGCCTCGATCGGCGGCGTGGCGGCGCACGGGTGGCTGCCGCCGCGCCGCGAGCGGGACGCGTTCGAGGCCGAGCGCCGCCGGCTCCAGATCCGCGCCTCGGGCCCTGACCAGGGCACCTGGCAGCTCTCCGGAGGCAACCAGCAGAAGATCGTGCTGGCGAAGTGGCTCCGCACCCAGCCGAAGGTGCTGCTGCTGGACGAGCCGACCCGCGGCATCGACGTGGGCGCCAAGACCGAGATCTACCGTATCGTTCGGGAGCTGGCGGCCGCCGGGATGGCGGTGGTGGTGGTCTCCAGCGACCTGCCCGAGGTCACCGGGCTCGCCCACCGGGTGATCGTCTGCCGGCACGGCCAGGTGGTCGGGGAGCTCAGCGGCGTGGACGTGGCCGAGGAGAAGATCATGAACCTGGCGCTCGGGGTCGGCGAGGTGGCGTCGTGACCAGCGCCGGCGAGGTGGCGTCGTGAGCAGCGTCGCGACCACCGAGGGCACCCGGGCGCGGACGCGGCGCTGGTCGCTGGCCGGCGCGGCGCGGAGCGGGCTGGCGGCCTGGGCGATCGTCGCCCTGCTGGTGCTCGGGCTGACGGTGAAGGACCCGACCGGCTTCTGGGCCGCGCCGAACATCGCCAACGTGCTCACCGCGACGGTCGTGCTCGGGCTCGCCGCCCTCGGCCAGCACCTGGTCGTGCTGACCGGCGGCATCGACCTGTCGGTCGGCTCGATGGCCACCCTGTCGGCGCTGCTCACCGCGATCATGATCAACGGCTACCCGATCCGGACGGTGCCGGTGGTGGTGGCCATGCTGGCCCTCGGACTGCTGGTCGGCGCGGGGCACGGCCTGCTGGTCGCGCGCGTCGGCCTGGCGCCGTTCGTGGTGACCCTGTCGACGTTCTACCTGCTCCAGGGCGCCGCCTTCATGATCAGCACCACCCCGACCGGCCAGGTCACCACGGCGCTGACCAACATCGGGCTGCGCAGGGCCGGCCCGATCCCGTGGTCGCTGCCGATCCTGCTGCTCGCCGCCGGACTGGTCGGCGCGGTCCTGCGCTCGACCGCGTTCGGCCGCCACCTCTACGCGGTCGGCGGGGACAAGGCGGCCGCCCGCGCCAACGGGGTGCCGGTCTCGCGCACCATGGTGCTCGCCTACGCCGGCGGCGCGGCGCTGGCGGCGCTGGCCGGGATCGTGCTGGCCGCCAGGGCGACGATCGGGTCGCCGACCGCCGGGCAGGGGCTGGAGCTGTCGGCGATCACCGTGGTGGTGGTCGGCGGCACCTCGCTGCTCGGCGGTCGCGGCAGCCTGGTCGGCACGCTCGGCGGGGTCACCCTGCTGGCACTGGTCGAGAGCTCGTTCACGCTGCTCCAGCTCCCCGCCACCCTCACCGACCTGATCCGCGGCATCGTGATCCTCGCCGCGGCCGCGATCTTCGTGAGCAGGACGCGCCAATGACCGACGGCGACCTGGCCGCGCCCCTGGCCGTCGGGCTCGGTGAGTCGCTGCTTCGCCTGTCGGCGCCGGGCCACCAGCGGCTCGGCCAGGTCCACCAGCTCGACGTGCACGTCGGCGGGGCGGAGATGAACGGGCTCATCGGCCTGGCCGCGCTCGGCTTCCGCTGCCGCTGGCTGACCCGGCTGGCCGACAACCCGCTCGGCCGGCGCATCGCCGCGCACGCCGCCGAGCACGCTGTCGAGCCGGTGGTCGGCTGGGACGCCGACGCTCGCGCGCCGCTGTACTTCGTGGAGCACGGCGCCCCGCCCCGGCCCTCCGAGGTGCTCTACGACCGCTCCGCGACCGCGATGACCCGGCTGGACGAGTCCAGCTTCTCCTGGGCCGAGGCGGCGCGGGGCGCCACGGTGGCGCTGTCGACCGGGATCACCTGCGCGCTCGGCCCGGGGCCCGCCCGGGCGGTGGGCGGCTTCCTCGCCGCCGCCCGCGAGGCCGGCGCCCGCACCGTGTTCGACGTCAACCACCGCTCGCGGCTGTGGACCTGGGAGCAGTCGGCGCCGGTCCTGCGGCGGGTGCTGCCGCGGGTCGACGTCCTGTTCACCGGCCGGCGCGACCTCCTGCGCCTGGTCGAAGGGGCCGGTGAGGGCGACGACACCGTCGAGCTGGCGCGGCGGGCGGTCAAGCGCTGGGGGCATCGGGTGGTCGTGCTGCGGGAGACCGCCTCGCCGGGGCCGGGCCAGGTCACCGTGCGCGCGACCGGGGTGACCGCCGACGAGGTGGTCACCAGCGAACGGCACGAGGCCCAGGTGGTCGACGCCTTCGGCGCCGGTGACGCGGCCATGGCCGCGTTCGTGGCGACCTGGCTGCGCGGCGGCGGGCTTGGCGGGGGGCTCGGTCCCGCGCTGGACGCCAGCGCCTGGGCGTGCGCCTTCCAGCACACGGTGGTCGGGGACGCCTGGCAGGTGCAGCCGGCGGACCTCGAGGGCCGCGGCCAGGGCTGGAGGATCCTGCGGTGACCGAGGTCGTCGAGGCCGTCCGTCGGGCCGGGGCGGTCGCGATCCTGCGCCTGCGGGAGCACGGCCGCGCGGTCGCGGTGGGCCAGACGCTGCTGGAGGCCGGGCTGCCGGTCATGGAGGTCACCTTCGACCACGCCGACGCCCCCGCCGCGCTGGCCTCGATGGTCGAGCGGCTCTCCCCCGGCGCCGTGCTCGGCGCCGGGACGGTCCGCACCGCCGAGCAGGTCGCCGGCTGCGCCGAGGCCGGCGGCCGCTTCTGCGTCAGCCCCCACACCGACCCGAGTCTGGTCCGCGCCTGCATCGTCGCCGGCCTGGAGCCGATCCCGGGCGCCCACACCGCCACCGAGGTTGTCGCGGCCATGGACGCCGGGGCGCGGCTGATCAAGCTCTTCCCCGCCGGGCCGCTCGGCGTGGGCTATCTGGGCGCCATGCTCGGCCCCTTCAGGGACGCGCTGTTCATCCCGACCGGCGGGATCCGCCACGACGAGGTCGGCCCCTGGCTGGCCGCCGGCGCCGCCGCGGTCGGCCTCGGCTCGGACCTGGTGCCCGCCGCTCCCGGCGAGGCGGACCTGGAGGCGATCGCGCGCCGCGCCCGCACGGTCGCCGAACAGGTCGCCGAGCGGGCCGCCAGGACCGCCGGCGGTTGAGGGAACCGTGATCGTCGACGCCCACGCCCACGTATTCCGGACCGCCGGGGTCAGCCCCCGCGGCGTCGACGAGCTCGCCCCCGCCGAGCGCGACGAGCCGGTCGAGGGCCTGCTGTCGGTCATGGGCGAGCGCGGCGTCGGCGCCGCGGTCCTGGTCCCGCTCGACGAGCACGACGACTACGTTCGCGAGGTGCTGCGGGACCACCCCGGGCGGTTCGCGGCCGTCGCCGTCGCCGGGCCCGCCGACCAGGGGAGGGGCTCCGAGGACCCGGTCGAGCGCCTGCGGCGGCGCCACGGCGACTTCGGCTTCCACGCGCTGCGCACCCGCTGGCTCGGGACCCCGGGACGGCCGGTCCGGGAGTCCCCGTTCTTCCCGGTGCTGCGGGTCATGGCCCACGAAGGGCTCTGCCTGTGGACCTACCTCGACCCCGACCAGGCGGATCTGGCCGTGGAGCTGGCGGGCGAGCTGCCCGGGCTGACCATGGTCCTGAACCACCTCGGGTTCTTCCCGCGCGACATGCGCGTCGACGCCCACCGCCGGCCGTGGTTCGACGACCCCTTCCCGGCTGCCACGCGTGCGACCGTGCGGCGGCTCGCCCGCCACCCCAACGTGCTGGTCATGTTCTCCGGCCAGTACGCCATGTCGCGCCAGGAGCCTCCCTACCCCGACCTCGACGAGGTCGTCCACGAGATCGCCGCCGCCTTCGGCGCCTCCCGGATGCTGTGGGCCTCGGACTTCCCGTGGACCCGGGAGGTCCCCGGCTACGGCGCCCTGCTCGACCTGCCGCGCGCGACCTTCCCGTCGGCCTCGCCGGGCGAGCTGGCCGACATCCGGGGAGGCACCGCGCTCCGGGTCTTCCCACACCTCCGAGCTATCGAGGAACGCTGATGCCGCAGCTCGCGACCAACGCCGAGCGGATGCCCCGCTCCGGGATCCGCCGGATCATGGACCTCGCCTGGAGCCTCGGGCAGCCGGTCATCGGGCTGCACGTCGGCGAGCCGAGCTTCCCGACGCCCGACCACGTCAGGAAGGCGGCCGAGGACGCGCTCGAGCGCGGCGAGACCCGCTACGTGCCCAACGCCGGCATCCCGCCACTCCGCGAGGCGATCGCCCGCAAGCTCGCCAGGCACAACCGGATCGAGGCGTCGCCCGAGCAGGTGGTGGTCTCGGCCGGCGGCATGCAGGCGATCCACGTGGCGCTGTCGGCCACCGTGCGTGCGGGCGACGAGGTGCTGATCCCCGACCCGGGCTGGCCGAACTTCGCCATGGCCGTCGGGCTGCTCCAGGCCACGCCCGTCCGCTATCCCCTGCGCCCCGAGCACCGCTTCCTCCCCGACGTCGAGGAGTTGGACCGGCTGGTGACCGAACGGACCCGGGCGATCATCGTCAACTCGCCGTCCAACCCGCTCGGCGCGATGCTGACCGCCGACCTGGCCGAGCGGCTCTGCCGCCTCGCCGACGACCACGACCTCTGGCTGATCTCCGACGAGTGCTACGACGGCATCACCTTCGACCTGCCGCACGTCAGCCCGGCCGTCTTCGACCGGCAGGGGCGCGTGCTGAGCTGCTTCAGCTTTTCCAAGACCTACGCGATGACCGGCCTGCGGGTCGGCTACCTGGTGGCGCCGCCGGCGGTCGCCGCCACCGCCGCGAAGATGCAGGAGCCGCTGATCTCATGCGTCAACGCCCCCGCCCAGTACGCCGCGCTCGCCGCGCTCGAGGGCCCACAGGACGTCGTCGAGGTGATGACCGGCACCTACCGCGGCCGCCGCGATCAGGCGGCGGAGCTCCTGCGCGAGGCCGGCGTCGGCTTCCTGTTGCCCGACGGCGCCTTCTACCTCTGGATCGACGTGCGCGACCGGTGCCAGGGCGACGTCGAGCAATGGGCGCTGAAGCTGCTCCGGGAGCGCCGCGTGGCGGTCGCTCCCGGAACCAGCTTCGGTCCATCCGGCGAGGGCTGGGCCAGGGCCTCCCTGGCCACCGACTCCGCCGGCCTCATCGAGGGCCTGCGCCGCGTCGCCGGGTCCTGACGGGTGCCGAGGGCACCGGCGGACGGCGCGGGGCCAAACGCGGAGCCAAGGCGCAGGCCAAAACGCGGGGCCCCAATGGTGGCGGCGCTCAGTCGGCGCCCTGGTCGGCGGAACCCGTGGCCGTCGTGCCGCCACGGGCCTCGATCCGCTCCGGCAGGGCGGACTCCGGGAGGCCCACCAGCTCGGCGACCGCTCGCATCCGGCCCTCGAACTGGTCGGCGAGCGGGGTCGCGGCGAGCCGCGGCGCGCTGGTCGGCTCCTCGACCTGGTGCAAAGCGACCCTGATCCCGCCGATCGTCTCCGCGGTCAGCTCGTGGGCGGGCACCCGTGCCGCGAACTCGAAGACGTCGCGCGGTGTGAGGTGGTGCCCGCGCTGGTCGGCCGGTCCCTCCGGGTTCGGGAATGAACGCTGCATGCCGAGGTCGGGAATGGTCCCGGCGTGGAGCAGCCGGTCCTGATAGGTGACCTCGTAGGCGTTGGTCCCCTGGAAGCTGGCCGACTGGCCGAGCGGGCCGTCGACCAGGTGGCTGTCGACCACCGACAGCCGGTCCCCACGCACCCGCATCCGGAGCCGCACGTAGCGCTCGCCCGCGCCGCCGGCGGGGCCTCCGCCGACCGGCTGCTGATCGGGCCGGTTCGTGCCGCCGTTCCTGCCGCCGTTCCTGCCGCCGTTCCTGCCGCCGTTCCTGCCAACCCCGCCGGAGGACTCCGGCGCGCCGGAGACGGGCTCGAATGGCTCCTTGGGCCGCTTCGGCCCCCTGGCGCCGCGCGGGCCGTCCTGCGAACGCGGGTGCCGTCCCTTGGTGGGACCGAAGAGCGGCCGAACCGACGCGAGGCGGTGGTGGTGGGTGGTCTCGCCGGCCGGGGGCTTGAGGGGCCGGGTGTCCCGCCCCGCGACCGCCGCCAGGTCGACGCTGCGCTCCTGTTGCTGCTGCTTGGGCTGCTTCATGGTCGTCAGCTCCTCACCAGTTCCGGCCGTGGCGGTAGTCGTGGATCCAGCGGTACCAGATGCGGTCCAGGGTGATCCCGGTGCGCCCGTCGATCACGCCGAACCAGTCGGTGTTGTGGACGTAGAGCTGCGGCTGGCCCGCGTTCCCGGTCATCTTGGCGACCTCGAACGCGTCGACGGCGCCCAGGTTCCACTCTCCGACCCAGTCGCCGACGTAGTCGGCCTTGAGGCCGACGCCGGAGCTGAGCATGCGCCCCAGGTACTCCATCGACCAGTCGTCGTGGTTCCACACCCACAGGTCGCAACCGCCGGTGCCGTCGATGTCCGCCGCGAAGAACCGGTCGTGACGGCCCAGCCCGTCCCAGCCGGGCACGTCACCGTCGTAGCGCTGCACGTAGGCGAGGCCGGAGCCGGTCGACCGGAACATGCCGAGGTAGGCCATCGCCCAGTCGTCGCCGTTGAAGACGAAGAGGTCGCAGCGCCCGTCGCCGTCGAAGTCGCCGAGGATCAGCTTGTCGTGCTGGGCGAGCCCGCCCCAGCCGGGGATGTCGCCGTCGTAGCGGTGGATCATCGAGTAGCCGGCGGCGCTGGCGCTGAACAGCCCGACGTAGGCCATCGACCAGTCGAGCCCGTTGAAGATCACCAGGTCGCCGGTGCCGTTGCCGGTCAGGTCGCCGACGAAGAACTCGTCGTGCCTGGCCAGGCCGCCCCAGCCGGGGATGTCGCCGTCGTAGCGCTGGCTCAGCCAGAAGCCGCTGCCGGTGGAGCGCAGCAGGCCGACGTAGGGCATCGACCAGTCGTCGGTGTTGACCACCACCAGGTCGTCCCGGCCGTCGCCGTCCAGGTCCGCCACCAGGAAGCGGTCGTTGGCGGCGAACCCGCCCCAGCCGGGGATGTCGCCGTCGTAGCGCGCCACCAGCCGCAGGCCGCCGGCGCCGTCGGAGTCGAGCAGCCCGAGGTAGGGCATCGCCCAGTCGGTGCCGTTGAAGATCGCCACCTCGTCGGCGCCGTCGCCGTCGAAGTCGCCGACGTAGACCTGGTCGTTGGGCATGAACTGCCACGACCCCGGGACCCGCTCGACGGCGCTGAAGGCATGGCGCAGCGAGGTGCCGTCGGCGCGGAAGAGCTGGATCGAGGTGCCGTGGTGCAGCAGCAGGTCGCTGCGGCCGCTGCCGTAGAACCTGCCGGCGTGGGCGTTGCGGAAGTGATGGCCGGTCTCGGGGTCGCGCTGGGTCTTGATCGAGGTGTAGCAGACCGGGCAGTACGGCGGGGTGTTGCCGTTCATGCGGCAGTTCTCCACCGGCCGGTAGATGCCGGTGCTCATGGTGCCGCCGCCTTCGAACAGGCCAACGTCCTGGTTGCTGTCCCAGCCGGCGGGCCGCGGCCCGTTGTTGTAGTTCGCGCCCGCGCCGATGCCGGTCGGCAGCGGCGTCGACGGCGCGATGAACTGGTGCCACTTGGTGGTGGCCCGTTCGGTGATCGTGGTCAGGTTGATCCAGCCCTGCTCGCCGCTTGTGTAGTTGCCGGCGACGGAGTACTCGTCGGCGAAGCCGCCGATGCCGTGACCGAACTCGTGCGCGATGACGGTCCAGCTGACCCCCATCGGGACGTGCGCCCGGCCGCCGCCGCCGCAGCCCCCGTAGTTGGGGTTGTTGAGCACCACCAGCAGCTCGTTCCAGTCCGGCACCCACGTGTTGAGCGCGTCCTGGATCCGCTGCTCGGTGTTGGGCCCGTACTCGAGCCAGCAGTGCGCCCAGGAGCCGCTGAAGATCATGCCGAGAGCGGTGTCGCGGATCGTCTGCGAGGCGATGGTGTCGTCGGACGCGTCGCTCGGGGTGCCATGCTCGTCGTAGGTCCGGGTGCTGACGCCGGAGTCGACCGACTCGAGGTTGACCCGGTAGATGTTGTACGCCGAGGCGTCCTCGCTGAAGTAGTCGTTGCCGAAGACGCCCTCGATCAGGGTCGTCTGGACCCACTGGTTGTAGGTGCTCTGGTCCGCGGCGGTGAACCCGTCGCCGAGCACGGCGATGTTCCGCTTGGTGCCGGGCGGGCCGGCATACCGCAACACGGTCATGCTGTCAGCCATCGATGCCCCCTCCTGTCGACGCGGCCGCTCGAGGTGCACGACCCAGTCCAGAAGAGCGCCGCCCCGGCGTCCTGATACACGTGCGGAGACGCGCCGTTGCCTGAGCCGAAGCTGAGGGCCCGGTAGGGGTTTGCTAATAGTTCGACCGCGGTTCTTGTGAGGTTGTGCACCGCCTGATATGCCCTTCTCGTCAACATTGGAGCTCCGAGGTGCGTCGCGCCCTGGCCGTGGCCGCGATGGGCTGTACCGGCCGGGAACCGACTCGCCGCGTCTGCCGTCCTATCGACGCTGACCACGTCGCGGAGGGAGTCGAGATGAGGATCGGGAGCCGGGTTCTGGCCGTGGGAGCGCTGACGGTTGCCGCGCTGCTCGTCGCGGGATGCAGCGCCGGAGGCACCGGCAGCAGCGCGGGAGGCGGTGACAACGCGCGCGGCAGCTCCGGCGTCGCCCTGGACAGCGGCGGCGGCAAGCCGTCGGCTCAGCCGGGCGGGGGCGGGGGCGGGACGGACCAGGCGGCCGCCTCGGTGCAGCTGGTCGACCTCGGCAACCGCATCGTGCGTAAGGCCACCCTCAACCTCGAGGTCGGACAGGGCAAGCTCAAGGACACGGTCAGCCGTGCCACCGCGGTCGTGACCGAGCATCAGGGCATCTACGTCAGCTCGTCCACCGAGGTGCCGAACGACCAGCCGGCGCACGGCCAGGTCAGTTTCCGGGTCCCGGTCGACGCCTTCGAGGCCACCCTCAGCGATCTCAAGGGTCTCGGCCGCTACCGCGGCGAGCAGTCGAGCAGCGAGGACGTCACCACCCAGTACATCGACCTGA
Organism: Actinomycetota bacterium; assembly: GCA_040414855.1. Taxonomy (GTDB): domain Bacteria; phylum Actinomycetota; class CALGFH01; order CALGFH01; family CALGFH01; genus DASVXQ01. The sequence goes on along the minus strand of JBEDUQ010000034.1, from coordinate 2,114 downwards.
ACGGCCAGCTCGCCGCCTGGCGCGCGCAGGAGAAGGTGTTCCTGCGCCTGGTCGGCGAGGCCAAGTCGGTCGGCGACGTGATCACGGTCCAGAACCAGCTCGTGAACGTGCAGTCGAACATCAACCGGCTCCAGGGGCAGGTCAATTTCCTGCGGGACCAGTCGTCGTTCTCCACCATCGAGCTGGACCTCTCCGAGCCCGGCGCCGGCGGGGTCCCGCAGGGCCGCTTCGCGAAGGCCTGGTCGACCGCCGTGGAGGGTCTCGGTACGATCGCGGCAGCGGCGCTCGTCGTGGTGGTGTGGCTGGTGCCGCTGGTTCTGGTGAGCCTGGTCGTCATGTGGGCGTACCGTCGCTTCCGCCCGCCGGCCGCCGGCGTCGCCCTCGCCGACCGCCCTTCGCCGCCGAACTGATCGACAGCCCTGACGAGGCTTCGGCCGGAAGGAGCCCGAGGAGCCCATGGACCTGGCCGAGATGATGCCGTTCGCCGCGGTGCTGGGGATCGAGCTGCTCGGCGCGGGCCCCGAGGAGGTGCGGGCCAGGGTCGCCTGGGAGCCGTCGCGCTGCACCGCGGACGGGGTGCTGCACGGCGGCGTGCTGATGGGCTTGGCGGACTCGGCCGGCGCGCTGTGCGCCTTCCTGAACCTGCCCGAGGGCTCGGCGGGAACCACCACCATCGAGTCCAAGACGAACTTCCTGCGTGCGGTGCGCGACGGCCACGTCGAGGCCGTCGCCCGCCCGCTCCACGCCGGCCGGACCACCATCGTGGTCGACACCGAGCTGCGCGACGCCGCCGGCCGCCTGGTCGCCCGCACCACCCAGACCCAGGCCGTGATCCCCGGCGGGGGCTAGTCACCCTCGATCTCAGGGCGCCCCGGGCGGGGCTATGGGTGGTGCGCGGAGACCTCGGATGATCTGCGCGCGTACACCGCCCCATTTGCTACCACCAGGGAGACATACGGCCGCGTGCTCCTGATGGCCGTGGAATCGGACCACAGGACAGCGCCGGTATTGGGGTTGCGAGCATCCAGTCTCCCAGAGACCGTGCCGGTGTAGAGCAGGCCGTTGGCCACCACCGGGGAGGTGGAGGCGACGTTGGTCAGTCCCCCGCCGACCTGCCAGATCGTGGCGCCAGTGGCCGCGTTCAGCGCGCGGAGCACGTTCGAGCCCACGCCCGTGCCCAGGACCGCGTAGACGGTCCCACCCGTCACCGCAGGGGCACCCCCAACGGTGAAGCCGGCGGTGGCCGTCCACACGACGGCGCCGGTGGCCGCGTTGAGCCCGTACAGCTTGCCGTCCCACGGTCCAGCGACGTACACCATCCCGTTCGCGACCACCGGAGCGGAGATACTGGCCGGGACGGCGAAGGTTGGCTTACCCCCGATTGTGGTGACCCATTCCGTGAAGCCCGTGGCCGCGTCGAGCGCGTACGCCTTACCGTCGAGCGCGCGGACGTACACCACCCCGTCTGCGACCGCTGGGGAATCCATGACCCGATCGCCGGTCTGGGCGGTCCAGATTACGGCTCCAGTGGCCGCGTTCAGCGCGAGCACCTTGCCGAATCCGCCGACGTACACCACCCCGTCGACGACCACCGGAGAGGACCCGACGTCCACGCCGACTGCGGCGGCCCAGATGACGGCGCCGGTACCGGCATTCAGCGCAAACACCCTGCCGTCACCTGAGCCGGCGTACACCACCCCGCCCACGACCGCGGGGGAGGATGCGATCGATCCGCGGGTTGGCAGGGTCCACACCACGGCGCCGGTGAGCGCGTTCAGCGCGTAGAGTTTGCCGTCGCCCGAGCCGACGTGGACCACGTTACCGACGACCGTCGGTTGGGACGCATCGCCACTGATCGACGTGACCCATGCCTGCCCGACTCCGCGGACCGTCGAGGGGTCCAGGATCGTCTCGAGCGAGTTGACCCCAGGGTGCGCTGGTCCATGACGGTAATGCGACCAGTCAGCGCCACGTGGCGTCACGGTATTCGTGACGTAGCCGCGTAGACGGACGAGCACCTTGGTGGAGGCGGAGGACGAGACGGTGATCCGCCCGTCCGCCGAGACCGGCACCACCTCGAAGCTGCCAGCGTTCCGGCCCTGCTGGAAGTTCAG
>JBEDUQ010000033.1:0-16306 GCA_040414855.1 Actinomycetota bacterium | reverse complement strand
CCGGCGGCGACCAGCGCCGAGGCGAGGTCCTTGTCGACCACCGCCTCGACCCCGACCAGGGTGCCGTCGGGCTGGCGGACCACCGGGACGCCGCCGCCGCCGACCGCCACCACCACCGCGCCGGTGCCGAGCAGCGTCCGGATGGCGCGCTCCTCGACGATCTCCCTCGGCTCCGGGGAGGGGACCAGCCGGCGCCAGCCGCGCTCGCCGTCCCGGTTCATGACCCAGCCGGCGGTGGCGACCAGGCGGCGCGCCTCGGCCTCGTCGTAGCCGCCGCCGATCGGCTTGGAGGGTTGCAGAAACGCCGGGTCGTCGCCGTCCACGACCGTCCTGGTGAGCAGCGCCACCGCCGTCCGCCGCACCCCGGCGGTCCGGAACGCGTTGTCGAGGCAGACCGCCAGCATGTAGCCCATGTCGCCCTCCGTGCCCGCGACGCAGGCGTCGAGCGGCAGGCGCGGCAGGACGTCGGCGGAGCGGTCGCTCCGCAGCAGCGCGTCGCCGACCTGCGGGCCGTTGCCGTGGGTCACCAGCAGCGGCCGCTCGCTCAGGTGGACCAGGTGTTCGGCGGTCACCCTGGCGCGCTCGTACTGGACCGACAGGGACGATCGCTGCGCCGGGGGCGCCAGGGCGTTTCCGCCGAGGGCGACGACCACTGGTGACTCGCGCACGAAGAACCTCCTACCTCACGCGCGGTCACCCGCGCGGCACGCCGGTGTGCCAGGCGGTAAGCCTACCCGCCCACACCCCTTGTGCCGCCAGCCGGTCGCGACCGGCTCACTCGATGGGAATCCCCCAGATCGCGAACCAGCGGCCCAACTCTTGCCCCGAGCCGGCCGCCGACCGGCTCACTGGATCGGAATGCCCCATATGGCGAACCAGCGGCCCAACTCTGGCTCGATGGGCAGTTCGCCCTCGAGGGCGCCGCGCACGCGCAGCTCCAGCTCGTTGTCGCGGCGCTCGTTGTCCAGCGGCGCGAATGGGTAGAAGGTCCCGCGCTTGTAGAGGTACACGAGGTAGCAGTGCGAAGCGGCGCCGGGCTGCCCCCCGTCGGGGTTGCCGCGGAAGCCGAACACCGAGCACAGCAGCTGCGGACCGTAGCCGTGGTCCTCCAGCGTGGAGTTGATCACGTGCGCGCTGGTGACCAGGTCCTCGATCTGCGGGTCGACGATCACCGACCAGCGGTAGCCGTAGCGGTCGTCCTCGATCCGGGTGGTCGAGCCCGACTCCTTGACCGCGAACGCCAGCAGCTCGTTCAGCTCGGTCGCGGTCGCGGCGAAGTCGGCGCCCGAGGCGGGCTTGAACGACACCGCGGCCTGCCCGGACGACGTCATCCCCAGCGCCGCCTCCAGGGTGACGGCGGCGCTGGAGAGGCTGAAGAGGGCGTCGAGGTTCGCCTGCTTCTGCTTCGTCCTGCCGAGCAGGACGTCGAGGAACCTCATGCGGCGTGGCCCATCTCCCGCTCGATGCGCGCGAGCTGGTCGAGCCGGCGCTCCAGCGGCGGGTGGGTCGCCATCAGCGACGCCAGGCTGACCTGGCCCTGCCTGAGGGCCGGAGCGAAGAAGAACGCGTTCAGCGACTCGGCCGCCCGCAGGTCCCTGGTCGGGATCCTGGCGATCTCGCTGGAGACCTTGACCAGCGCGGACGCGAGCGTCGACGGGCGACCGGTGAGGATCGCGCCGGCGCGGTCGGCCGACAGCTCGCGGTAGCGCGACAGCGCCCTGGTCAGCAGGAAGCTGAGCGCGTAGACGATCGCCGAGGCGAGCAGGACCAGCAGGATGATCGCGCCGGTGTTGTCGCGGCTGTCGTCACGCCGCCCGCCGCCGAACCCGCCGAAGTAGCCGGCGTAGATCGACGACCGGACCACGAATCCCGCGAGCAGGCCCAGGAAGCTCGCGATCGTCATCACCGCGACGTCGCGGTGGGCGACGTGCGACAGCTCGTGGGCGAGCACTGCCTCCAGCTCGGGCTCGTCGAGCCGGCGCATGATCCCGGTGGTCACGCAGACCACCGCCGCCTTCTGGTTGCGGCCGGTCGCGAACGCGTTCGGGATGTCCGAGTCGGCGATCGCCACCTTCGGCTTGGGCAGGTCGGAGAGGGCGCAGAGCCGGTCGACGACGCCGTGCAGCACGGGCGCCTCCTCCGGCGAGACCTCGTGCGCCCGCATCGAGAACAACGCGATCCGGTCGGAGAAGAAGTACTGGAAGAGCAGGAACCCGCCGGCGATCACGATGATCAGGATCACCGGGACGTGCAAGGCGATGAGGATCGCGACGAACGCGACGTAGACCAGGCCGATCAGGAACATGGTCAAGACCATGCGCGCGGACAGGCCCCTGTCGGCGGGATATCGACTTCTGGCCATCAGTACATCATCACCCCGGGATGAGGCCCTCCTCGCCGAGAACGGCGCGGACCTCCTCGATGGTCGCGTCCGGGCTGGGGAGGACCAGCTCGGACGGACCCAGATAATCTTCGGGCAGCTCGTGGCCGGCGGTTCGCACGCTCGCGAGCAGTCCCTGGATGGCGGTCTGGAACCCCGCCTCGTCGTTGGCTTCGACCGCCTTCTGGAGCTCCTGGTCGAGGCGGTTGAGTTCCCCGACCTCTTCGTCGGGGACCTCGAACTGCCCCTCGCCCATGATCCGGACGATCATCGCTGGTCCTCCTGAGCCGGAGCGCTCTGCGTCTCCTCGGCCTCCTCCCGGTCGGCGGCGGGCTTCGCCTCCGCCTTCTCGGTCGGCGCGCCGATCTGCTTCGCGGTGGTCGGACCACCCAGCTCGCCGCGGATGCGGGTCAGCTCCGCCTCGACCATTGCATCGGACGAGGTGCGGTTGAGCTCCGCCTCGAGCCGGTCACTGCTCTGGGCGAGGTTGTCGAGGGCGCCGGACGCCATCAGCTCGTCCAGCGCGCCGGCGCGGGACTGCATCTGCGCGACCTTGTCCTCGGCCCGCTGCATGGCGAGCCCGACGTCGCCCATCTCCTCGCCGATGCCCGAGACGGCCTCGTTGATGCGGGTCTGCGCCTCGGCCGCGGTGTAGGTCGCCTTGATGGTCTCCTTGCGGGTGCGGAACGCCTCGACCTTCGCCTGGAGCCGCTGGGAGGCGTCGACCAGCTTGGCCTCCTCGCCCTTGAGCTGGTCGTGCTGAACCTGGAGGTCCTGGAGCTGGGTCGCGATCGCGGACCGCCGGGTCAGCGCCTCCCTGGCCAGGTCCTCGCGGTTCTGGGTGAGGGCCTGTCGTGCCTGGCCCTCCAGCTTGGCGGCCGACTGCTGGAGGGTCTGTGCCTGAAGCTCGACGCGCTTGCGTGAGGTGGCGACGTCCGCCACGCCACGGCGCATCTTCTGCAACAGCTCGATCTGTCGCTGGTACGAGTAGTCCAGGGTCTCCCTCGGATCCTCGTACTTGTCGAGCTGCTTCGACGCCTTCGCCTTGAAGATCATCGAAAATCGCTTCATCAAGCCCATCGCCCACGCTCCTCGCCGTGTCCGGCGTCGCTTCTGTGCCGACTTCCTCGCGTTCGTCCTGATTCAGGAGGGCTGTAGATGGTCCGTTCCATGGAGACACCGCAACCCTCACTAGCAGGATACGACGCACCGTCAGCTAGAGCCGACAAGTATCGGAGAGCCTACCTCCGCAGCCTCCACTGGGTGCCGGAACGGGTGTCGACCACCTCCACGCCGATCTCCGCGAGCTCGTCGCGCAGCCGGTCCGCGGCCGCCCAGTCGCGGTCCGCGCGTGCCCGCTCGCGCTGCTCGATCAGCTCGCCGGCGCCGGGCGGGAGCTCGGCCTCCGCCGCGGCGGCGCCGGCCAGGTCCAGTGCGAGAATGCGATCGAACCCGGCGATCGCGCGGAAGCGCTCGGCGGGCCCGACCGCTGCGTCGCCCTCCAGCTCGCCGAGGATCGCCAGCGCCCGCGGCGTGTCGAGGTCGTCGTCGATCGCGGCGCGGAAGCGCTCCTCGTAGGCCTTGGCGCCCGACCCGGAGCCGTCGCCGGAGCCGGAGGCGGGCTCGCGCGACCACTCGGTCATGCGGGCGCGCAGTCGCTGGAGCGCGCGCTCCGCGCCGGCCAGCGCGTCCCAGGTGAAGTTGAACTGGCTCCGGTAGCGCGCCTGGAGGAAGAGGTAGCGGGCGGCCAGCGGCTCGTGCCCGCGTTCGCGCAGCTCGCGGAGGTCGTAGAAGTTGCCGGCGGACTTCGCCATGCGCCGGCCCTCGGTGAGCAGGTGCTCGCCGTGGACCCAGGTGGTCACCACCTGGTGGCCGACGACCGCCTCCGACTGGGCGATCTCGTCCTCGTGGTGCGGGAAGACGTTGTCGACCCCGCCGGTGTGGACGTCGATCCGGTCGCCCAGCTCGCCGAGCGACATCGCCGAGCACTCGATGTGCCAGCCGGGAAAGCCCTCGCCCCACGGCGAGTCCCACTTGACCAGCCGGTCGGGACCCGCCGCCTTCCAGAGCGTGAAGTCGGCGTGGTGGCGCTTGCGCGGGTCCAGCTCGTCCTGGCGGTGGCCGGCCCTGAGCTGGTCCAGGCTGTTGCGCGACAGCCGGCCGTAGGCGGGGAAGCTGTCCACCGCGTAGTAGACGTTGCCGCCGGACTCGTAGGCGTGGCCGCCAGCGACCAGGCGCCGGACCAGGTCGATCATGTCCGGCACGTAGGCCGAGGCGCGGGGATAGGAGTGCGCCGGCTCCAGGTTCAGCGCGGCGGCGTCCTCGAGGTACGCCTGGGTGTAGTGCTCGGCGATCTCGGCCGGAGTCTTGTTCTCCAGCCGGGCCGACACCAGCATCCGGTCCTCGCCGCGGTCGAAGCGCTCGTTGGTCAGGTGGCCGACGTCGGTGATGTTCTGGACCTGGCGGACCTGGATCCCGTCGGCCTCGAGGGCGCGGCGGATCAGGTCGGCGAGCATGAAGGTCCGGAGGTTGCCGATGTGCGCGTAGCGGTAGACCGTCGGCCCGCACGTGTACATGCGGACCAGCCCGGGCGTTGCCGGGCGGAGGGTCTCTTTCGTCCTGGTCAAGGTGTTGGTGACCTGAAGCATGATACGAGGATGTCCCCATTGGCGAGAATCCGGCAACCTGCGTTCCAGGAAGCCGGTTGGGCTGGTGAGTTGGTACGATCACGCGGTGGACCAGGGCCGCGACGGGGCGGGATCGCCATCGTTTGACGGCCCGGAAACCCCGGTGGTATCCACCAACGCGAAGAACGTACCCACAAGGGGGTCAACCCGGAGATGACCTACGTGATCGCCGAGCCCTGCATCGATGTCAAGGACAAGTCCTGCATCGAGGAGTGCCCGGTCGACTGCATCTACGAGGGCGACCGGATGCTCTACATCCAGCCAGACGAGTGCGTGGACTGTGGGGCGTGCGAGCCGGTCTGTCCTGTCGAGGCGATCTTCTACGAGGACGACGTGCCAGCCCAGTGGAAGGACTTCACGCAGGCCAACGCGGCGTTCTTCACGGAGGGCGAGGACCCGCTCGGATCGCCCGGCGGTGCGGCCAAGATCGGGCCCCAGACGCGCGACGCCGAGTTCGTCGCCAACTACACGATGCCCGAGTAGTCACCCGGGCGTCGCGGCGCGGCGCAGCGCGCCGTGGTGGTGAGATCGACGTGGCCCTGGTCCGACCACCAGGGCCACTCGTGTGTCCGGAGAGGCTCAGTCCTCGATCAGGGGCAGCACACCAGGCGCGCTGAAGTCCTCGCCGTCCGGCCCTGCGAGCCCGCCGGGCCAGCGCTGCCGCGACCGCGCCGCCAGCTTGCCCATCAGCGCCACCGCCGCCGGGTCCTCCTCACCCGGCCGCACGGTGATCAGCCCCGCGGCGGCGAGCCCGTCGAGCCACTCCTGGCCCCGCCGGGTCCGGACCACCGTCAGCGTCCAGCCGTTGGTCTGCCCGAGGCCGCCGGTCGAGATGTCCGCGTGCTCCGCGGCGAAGTCGGGGCACAGCTTGCAGCCGGCGCGGGTCACGTCCTGCATCTTCTTCAGCGGGATGTCGACCTCCTCGCCGGTGGAGCGGCGCCAGAGCTGGAACTTTCCCTTGATGTTCACCTTTGCGACGTCCTCGAGCGGGATCCCGTACTCCTCGGTGATCACGCTCCGCATGCCCTCGTACTCGAACGACTTCGAGCAGAGCAGCCCGACGACCAGCTCGATGCGGCGCGCGTACTTGTTCACCCCGCGCGCCGCCAGGGTCCCGTTGATCGACGCCTGGCAGCTCATCCCGACCAGGGCGAGGCGCTTCAGGCCGCGCTCCTCGGCCTGCTTCATCGCCAGCGGGTTGGCGGCGTAGGTGTAGCGCGAGCCGGCCGCCTCCATGACCTCGTCGCGGGTGGTCGCAAGGAACGGCTCGCAGTCCCAAAGGCGCGAGCCCGACAGCCGCGAGGTCAGCGCCCCCTCGATCCGCCCGGTCTCGAGCCCCCAGATCAGCAGGGTGGACACCAGGCCGCCGTCCTGGCCCCGCTCCAGCACCTCGGGATCGTTGGCCCTGACCAGGTAGATCCCGTCGTAGATGCCGGAGACCTCGTCGCGCTGGCGTTGCCGCCCGAACAGCGCCTCGTCCGACTCGATCTCCCACGCGCGGAAGCGCGGGCACGCCCGTGTGCAGATATCACAGCCGCGCTGGCCGTGGGAGCAGTCGTCCGCCGCTGTCGTCAACTCGACGTTGAACGGGTGGTACGTCTCGGAGTGGTCGTATTCCAGCACGTCGCGCGGACACGCCATCACGCAGGCCGCGCACCCGGTGCAGAGGTTGGTCTCGACCACCTCGTGGTACAGCTCTCGCCATTGCGACTTCTCGGTCGGACCCCCGGCCATTCGTCCTCCGTCGCCACATCGACATGGTCACGCTTTGATCGACCTCCAGGCTAGGCGAGCTGAGCAGAACATGCTGGCCGAGATGGCATCTGGTCACGCGGGCGCGTCCGGGTTCTCGCCGCGGGCTCCGACCATTTAGCCTGTGAGGGAGTCCGTCGCGCCGTACCCCGACCGCGCGACCATTGGGAGGCATGGGTGATGCGGTTCCGACCGATGCAGAGCCAGCGGCCCGCGGCGGTCCGCTCGACCACGATCGCGGTGTCGAGCGCGCTGGTGCTCGCAGCCCTCGGCAGCGCCGCGATCACCATCGCCTTCGACGACACGCTCGCCTCGGGCCTGATGACCTTCGGCATGTTCGGCGGCCTGGCGGCCCTCAGCGCCGGCGTGCTCGCCTGGGAGTTCAGCTCGCGGCGGGCCTGCCCCCGCTGCGGGACCGAGAGCCCGTCCCCGCGCACCTGCGTCGCCTGCGGCTACGACCTCCGCGAGCGGCCCAGGTTCGCGTGCAGCGAGGGGCACCGGGTCCACTACGAGGCGGGCCTGTGCGACTGCGGCCGCCGGCTGCTGGCGCTGCGGCCCGTGCCGCTCGGCCGCCACGTCGCCCGCGCCTTCTGGCTCGCGGTCGGCGTGTTCATGGTCCTGCTGCTGCTCGACGCGGTGCTGACCCTGGGGAGGTAGTCGAACGCCGCGGCGGGTGGAACGCCGCGGCGTCGCAAGTGGAACGCGGGGCGGGCTACGAGCCCTGCGTGATGATCCTGGTCGCCGTCGCGGAACCGCCCGACTTGGTCCCGACCGCCAGCGCCGTCTGCCCCGTGCGGAGCTGCGCCTGCGGCTGCTTGAAGTTCTGGAAACCGTAGCGGGTGTCCCCGTTGATGCCGAAGGTGGTCGCGACCTTGTCCGAGCTGGTGATGGTGATGCTCGAGCCCGAGAGGGCCGTCACCGTCCCGCGCGCTACCACGAAGGTCTTCGGGCCGTTGGCCGTCTGGACCGTGGTCTCGCTGTGCAGCAGCTTGCCGCCGACCATACCGAGCTTGCCGCCGCGGAGGCCGAGCAGCCGCCTGCCGGCGGGGCCGTGCTTGTCGCCCGGATTCCCGCTCTGGTTGGTGGCCTCCTGCATTTCCTGGGCCAGCGGGAACACCAGGTCCCGGACCTGCGGGGTGCTGGAGCCACGGTCGCTCGAGTTGTTGTTGGCGGCGAGCGCGACGCCGCCGACAGAGAGGGCGAGCACGCCCGCGACGACCCATCCAAGCCATGCGGCGTGCCTGCCGAGCCGCTTCATGAGCTCACCTCGTGTGTCCATGGGGGAGGAGTGTCGCGATGATCGTCACCCGGCCAGGTCAACGCAACCGGGGGCCAGTGTTCGGGGATGGTAAAGCCTTGGGGCTCCAGGTGCCTCATCGGTCGCCTGGGCCGCGAGTGCGGCCGCTCAGGCGCAGAAGTCGTCCGGCTCGAGCCGCAGCATCTCGACCGGCTCGCCGGCCTCCAGGTGCCGGTCGAAGATCGCCGGCACGTCCGCGGTGGTGACGCCCCCATACCAGACGTTGTCCGGCGACACCAGCAGGCAGGGCCCCGCCAGGCAACCCTCCATGCAGCCGGTGGCCACCACCTTCACGCTGGTCATCAGGCGCCGGCCCAGTTCCTCCCGCAGCTCGTCGAACACCTGTGCCGCCCCGCGGTCCAGGCACGAGCCCTTGGGGTGCCCCGCCGGCCGCTGGTTGAGACAGACGAAGACGTACTTTTCTGGTTGCCCCATGGAGCGCTTCCCCTCGGTGGTGTCGGTCGGCATCAGGCTACCGCCGGGCGGTCCCCGCGGCGGGGATGGCTGGTCAGTGGCGTGGCAGGGTTCGCGGCCTTCCAGCCCCGCGCGACCGGCCGGCCGTAGCTGCAGTCCTTGAACCCGTGGCGCTTGCACGACTCGCGGAAGGGGGTCTTGGCGCCCCGGTCCGCGGGGGTCACGATCGAGCGGTGGACGACTGTCTGGATCACCCGGCCGTCGTCGGTCGTGACCGTCACCGCGCAGGTCCACCAGTACCCGAAGCCGTCCCGGCTGATCGGGCCCAACCTCCGGCAGGAAGCTCGCCCGTTCCTTGAGCTCCCGGTCAGGCGCGCTGGTCATGGCCGCACGATCGCAGCCCGTCAGGCGGAGGGCAAACGGCGGCGTGCGGCTAGCGACCCACGGTGAGGGCGTTGCCGCCCGGGCCGGAGATCAGGCGGATCTTCGCCTCGATGGGCTGGATCAGGAACCTGGGGAGCGGCGCGTAGTGCAGCGAGGTCGCGGCCGCCTGGCCCTGGTGGGTCATGTACCAGAGGAGGTTCGCGAGCGTCCGGGCTTTGACGGTGTCGGTCTGGCTTTCGCGGACCAGGATGAAGGTCCAGCTGGTGATCGGGTAGGCGTTGGCGCCGGTGGCGTCGAGGAGGCTGACGCGGAAGTTGTTGATGACGCTGACCAGCTCGAGCCCGGCCGCGGCGGCGGCCATGCTGGAGGACGACGGGGTCACGAACTTGCCCGCGGAGTTCTGGACCGCCGCGTAGCCGAGGCCCTGGTCGAGCGCGTAGGTCAGCTCGACGTAGCCGACGGCGCCGCTGGTCGCCCGGATCTTCTTGGCGACGCCGCTGGAGCCCTGGGCGGCCAGGCCGACCGGCCACTTCACGCTCTTGCCCGCGCCCACGCGCGCCTTGAACTCCGCGCTGTGGTTGGCGACAAAGGTGGTGAAGTTGGCGGTGGTGCCAGAGCTGTCGGAGCGGTGGACCGTGGTGATCGGCAGGTCGGGCAGGGCGACGCCGGGGTTCTTGGCGGCGATCGCCGGGTCGTTCCACGCCCGCACCTTGCCGAGGAAGATCGCCGCGGCGAGCTGGGCGTCCATGCGCAGGCGCGGCATTCCTCCCGGCAGGTTGTAGGCGACCACGACGGCGCCGATGACGGTGGGGATGTGCAGGACCGGCCCGCCGTTCTCCTCGGCGGCGGTCAGCTCGTCATCGGTCATGGCCACGTCGGAGGCGCCGAAGTCGACCTGGTGGCCCATGAACCGCTTGACGCCGTCGCCGGACCCGGTCGGCTGGTAGCTGATCCGGACCCCGGCGGCGGTGCCGGAGGCCTGGAAGTCGTCGAGCCACTTGGCGTAGAGGGGCGCGGGGAAGGTCGCGCCGGCGCCGGCCAGGCCCGCGGGCGCGCCGGCGTTGGCGGCGGCGTGGTCGCGGCCGCGGGTGCAGCCGGCGACGAGCAGCACGCAGCCGAGCAGCGCCAGCGCCACGGCCGCCGGCCGGCGTCTACGAGATGTTCCGAAGCCCATGCAACACCCTCTCCAGGAGCGCGAGGTCGGAGCGAGCCGGTTGGCTCCGCGGTCGGTACAGGAGCAGCAGGCCCTCGAGCGCCATGTCGCCGACGAGCACGCGGACGACGCCGAGCGGGAGGTCGAGCCTGGCGGCGATCTCGGCCACCGAGATGACCTCCTGGCTGAGCACGGCGATCGATCGCTGCTCGCGGCCGAGCTGGGCGATCGGCGAGCTGGGAACGATCACCGCCTGGACCAGCGTCTCCATCTCGAGGTCGTAGTGGGCGGTGGAGGTGCGGCCACCGGTCACGGTGTAGGGCCTGCGGTAGCGCCGCGACCACGGTCGCCCGCCGCCGCCCGAATCGTTGCCCGCCCCGCCACTCATGGTTGTCGCCTACTCCGCCTACTCCGCCGGCTCGCCCGCCTCGGGCGCCTCGCCGTGGCCGGTCCGGTCCAACCGCAGCGCGTGCCGGCGCAGCGGCAGGTAGACATCGCCTCGGTTACGGCCCGTGGCGCCGTAGCCTCTGTCGCCGCTGTCCTCGTTGCCGCCGCCGTTGCCGCCGTTGCTCAACTGGGGCGTGGCCAGCGTCGGGCGCTGGAACGTCGGCCCCTGGCCGTGGGAGAGCAGCACCTCGGGCAGCAGCACCAGGGCGGTGACGCCGCCGTACCACGAGTGGCGGAGCTGCACGCCGATGCCGTGGCGGGCGGCCAGGCGGCCGACCACGTGGAAGCCCATCATCCGCGAGGCGGTGATGTCGGTCTCGGACGGGACGGCGAGCCGCTGGTTCGCCTCGATCAGCTCGGCGTCGGTCATGCCGAGACCGCGGTCCTCGACCTCCAGCACGTAACCGGCGGCGACCCTGCCGCCGACGACCTCGACCAGCGTGCTCGGGGGTGAGAACGAGGTGGCGTTCTCGACCAGCTCGGCGAGCAGATGGGCGACGTCGGTGGCGGCCTGGCCGGAGAGCGTCAGCTCGCCGACCGAGCTGACCCGCACGCGGGCGTACTCCTCGACCTCGGCGACCGCCGCCTCGATCACGTCGGGCAGCGGCACCGGCTCGCTCCAGCGGCGGAACTGCTCCGTGCCGGAGAGCACCACCAGGTTCTCGGCGTTGCGGCGCATGCGGGTCGCCAGATGGTCGATGCGGAACAGCTCCTCGAGCCGCTCCGGGTCGGCCTCGCCCCGCTCCAGCTCGTCGATCAGCTCGAGCTGCCGGTCGACCAGGCCCTGGCTGCGCCTGGCGAGGTTGTGGAACAGGTCGCCGATGCTCTTGCGGAGCGCGGCCTGCTCGGTGGCGACCCTGGTCGCGACCCGGTGGACCTCGTTGAAGGCACGTGCGACCTGGCCGATCTCGTCCCTGGAGGCGATCTGGAGCGGCGCCGCCTCGTCTGGGTCGACCAGCTCGCCGCGCTGGAGCCGCTCGATGACCCCGGGGAGGCCGCGGTCGGCGACCTGGAGCGCGGCACGTTCGAGGCGCCGCAGCGGCCGCGACATGGAGCGGGCCATGACCATGCAGAGCGCCAGGATCACCGCCAGCACGGCGATGCCCGCGACGTCGGTGACCACCCTGCGGTCGGCGGCCTTGGCGCCGGCGCGGCTGGCGGCGGCGGTCTCGTCGGCGAGCTGCACCTCGACCTTGCGCAGCAGGTCGATGGTGGCCGAGGTCGCGAAGAACCAGGTGTTGAGCTGAATTGCCAGCGGCCGCCCCGGCTCCGCGCCCAGGGCGGTCGCCTGGAGCGAGTTGGTGCGGTCGACGTCCGGGCCGGTCAGGATCCTGGCGTAGAGCGCCTGCTGCGCAGCCGTCGCGGTGGCTTTGAAGCGGCCGAGCCACGAGCTCTCCAGCGCGCTGGCGGCGGCGAGCCGCTGGGCGTCGGCGGTCTGGTACTGGCCGGATGCGATCGCGCCGGCGATCGCGCCGCGCTCCTGCGCCGCCTGCTCCTTGGCGCGCGACAGCGAGGTGTAGGCCTCGAGGTCGCGGGCGACGCCGCGGTCGTCGACCTCGTCGGCGGCGACGTCCTCCACGCCGATCAGGGTCTCGACCGTGTCCGAGTACCAGCGCAGCGAGGCGCCGAGGTCGAGGCCGCGGGCGTCGATCGCCTTGCGCTGCGTGGCCAGCTCACCGAGCCGTCCGCGCACGCCCGCCAGCGCGTCGCGGACCCGGGCGCCGTAGCGGCGGGTGTCGATCGCGCCGAGCCGTGCCTGGTAGCGGGCGAGGACGTCGTCGACCAGCTCGCGCTGCACGGCGACGCTCTCGCGCCCCGAGCGGCGGTCGCTGACGTACACCGCCGAGAGGTCGCGCTCCTTCTGAAGCTCGTGGGCCAGACCGGCCAGGGTGACCGTGAAGGTCACCAGCGAGTTGACGCGTCCGGCACGAACGCTCTCGGTGACGTTCGAGCGGATCCGTCCGACCGCCAGGACGGTAAGCACCACCAGCGGCAGCAGCAGGATGGCGATGAACTTCTGATGGATCCGAAGGTTATGCAGCATGCGGCTCGATCCCGACGGTGGCTGGGGAAAGGCCAAGGCCGACGCAAAGGGGGAGCTGAAATGCGTGCGGAAGCATAGCAGGAGCAAATCAGGCGATAACGATTTCGACATCCGAATTTCACCTTTGGATCATCGATCCGCCGTCTTGCATTCCGCAGCCGATCATCGAACCCCGTCGCCGGCCGGTCTCAGCCCGGAGCCGTGGCGGTCTCAGCCCGGAGCCCTGGTTGGTTTGGCGCGCGCGTTGACGGCAATCTCCAACCCGGGAACGGTTCAGGATCGGACGTCATGGCGTGGAGGGGACCTGGTGCGGTGGACGGTGGGACGGCGGTTCGGAAGGGTCGAGCGCACCGCTCGCAAGGTGTTCGGCTGGTCGCGCCTGCGTCCCGGTCAGCTCCGGGCGATCCGCTCGGTGCTGGACGGCACCGACACGCTGGTGGTCATGCCCACCGGTGCGGGGAAGTCGGCGATCTACCAGATCGCGGCGCTGCTGCTCGGCGGGCCGACGGTGGTGGTGTCGCCGCTGGTGGCCCTTCAGCGCGACCAGGTCGCCGCGCTGGCGGCGTCGGGGGCGCCCGAGGCGGTCAGCGTCAACTCGTCCCAGTCGCGACGGGTCAGCCGGCAGGCCTGGGAGGCGCTGGCGGCCGGGATCGCCGAGTTCATATTCCTCACGCCTGAGCAGCTCGCCAAGGACGACGTGATCGATCAGCTGGCCGAGGTCCGGCCGAGCCTGCTGGTGGTCGACGAGGCCCACCTCGTCTCCTCGTGGGGCCACGACTTCCGGCCCGAATACCTGCGGATCCAGGACGCGGTCGACCGTCTCGGCCATCCGAGGGTGGTCGCGCTCACGGCCACCGCGGCGCCGCCGGTGCGCGCGGAGATCCTCAGCAGGCTCGGCATGCGGGACGCCTGCCAGGTCATCGCCGGCTTCGACCGCCCGAACCTCTTCCTCGACGTGCGGCGCTTCGACCGTTACGAGGCCAAGCGCCGCGCCGTGGTCGAGCGGGTCGCCGGCGAGCGCAAGCCCGGGCTGGTCTACGTGGCGACGCGGCGCGACGCCGAGCGCTACGCCGAGGCGCTCGCCGAGCGCGGCATGCGGGCCGAGGCCTACCACGCCGGGCTGCCGGCCGCCGAGCGGACCCGGACCCACCAGCGCTTCACCGGCGACCAGCTGGACGTGGTCGTGGCGACCTCCGCGTTCGGGATGGGCATCGACAAGCCCAACGTGCGGTTCGTGCTGCACGCCGCCATCCCCGACTCGCTCGACTCCTACTACCAGGAGATCGGGCGTGCCGGACGCGACGGCCAGCCGGCCAACGTCATCCTGCTCTACCGGCCGGAGGACCTTGCCATCCAGCGCTTCCACGCCGGCGGCCAACCCGACGACCAGGCGCTGGGAAAGGTGGCGCTGAGCCTGCGCGCGCAGCGGGAGCCGGTGGCCGTGGCGGAACTCAAGGACCGGATGGGCCTGTCGGCGACCAGGCTGATCGCGCTCGTGAACCTGCTGGAGCAGGCCGGCGCGGTGCGGGTCGTCCACGAGGGGTGCCTGGCCTACCGCGCCGGCGGGCCGCCGCCCGACAAGGCGGTCGAGCGGGCCATGGAGATCGCCGAGACCCACCGGCGGGTCGAGCTGTCCAGGGTCGAGATGATGCGGGAGTACGCCGACACGCTCGGCTGCCGCCGCCAATTCCTGCTCGGCTATTTCGGCCAGCGCCTCGACCTGCCGTGCGGGCATTGCGACACCTGCCGGTCGGGCAGCGCGTACAACCAGCCGCAGATTCAGGGCGACGGCGCCTACCGGGTGGGCAGCCAGGTCCGGCACCGCGAGTTCGGCGCGGGCACGGTCATGCGGATGGAGTCCGACCGGCTCACCGTGCTGTTCGACGAGGCCGGCTACAAGACGCTGTCGCTCGAGACGGTCCAGGACAACCGGCTGCTCAGCAAGGCGTGAGCCCGGGTCGGCGACGGGTCGCCGGGATCGCCCTGTCGCCTGGGGTGGCCCGGGTCGTGTGGGGTGGCTCGGGTCGCGTGGGTGCCCCGGGCTCAGACGAGGGTCGCCCGGGCTCAGACGAGGGTCGCGCGGGCGACGGCGCCGGGCTCGGGGCCGACCCGGGCGATTGGGGTCCCGTCGGGCGACCAGATGCCCGAGCGGCCGGCCGCGTTGGCGTAGCCGCCGCCGGTCGAGCCGGCGAAGCTCGCGATCGCGACCCAGACGCGATGGTCGGCGGCGACGCGGCGGGCGCGCTGGTCGATGACGGCCGCGTCCTCGGCGCTCTCCAGCACGCCGGCGAGGTAGGCGTCCATCCCCAGTGCCGCGGTGTCCGCGGCCTGTTGCGGGACGCCGGTGTCCTTGCAGATCGCCAGACCGAGCCGCCAGCCGTCGACCTCGACCGCGGCGGGCTTGCTTCCCGGCGAGAACCGTCGGGCCTCGGCGGCGCCGAGCCAGAGCTTGTGGTACGCCACGGCGGCGCCGGCACCGTCGACCGACAGCATCGCCAGGTGCGAACGCCCGGCCTCACCGTCCACGGGCGCGCCCGCCAGGGCCAGCGAGCCGGTCGCGCCGCAGGCATCGACGATCGGCGCCAGTCGCGGGTCCTCGGGGCTGACCGCCGGGGCATCCAGCTCGTAGCCGGTCAGGGACAGCTCGGGGAAGACCACCACCCGCGCGCCCGCCGAGCGGACCGCCGCGGCGTGGGTCGCCGCGTTCGCCGCCAGGTCGTGGGAGACGCAGGCAGGCTGCGCGACGGCGACGCGGAGCGGCGAGCGCATGGAGATCCCTTTCTGGAAGGCCGGACGAGCCGAGGGTAGCCGGTCGGCCGCTACAGCGGGCAGCCGGTGCGTTCGTGGAGCCGCTGGTTGGCCCCTTGGGCGAGCCGCACCAGCAGCGGGCTCCGCGTCGCGCCGGAGGCGCCGGTGTGGATCTGCAGGACGCGGTCGTTGCAGGGGAACATCACCAGTTGGCCGCTTCCCCCGCCGGCCTCCAGCCGGTACAA
Organism: Actinomycetota bacterium; assembly: GCA_040414855.1. Taxonomy (GTDB): domain Bacteria; phylum Actinomycetota; class CALGFH01; order CALGFH01; family CALGFH01; genus DASVXQ01. The sequence goes on along the minus strand of JBEDUQ010000033.1, from coordinate 755 downwards.
CTCGCCGCCCGTGACCAGCGGGATCGTGGCGGGTGCGACGCCGCGCGCCCGGAGGCGGTCGCGGAGCTGGCCGCGCATCGCCTGCGCGTCGGCTCTCGACGGGAACTGGAACAGCGCGGCCACCACCTCACCCGTCGGCTCCGCCCAGGTCCGGGTGCAGCCGCCCTGGAAGTGGTGGTCGCCGAGCGCCCGCGGGAGCGCCGCCGGGTCGGGCAGCCAGTCGCCGACGGCGGTCTCGGCGGTCGCGACCTCGCGGTCGGCCGGCGACGAGGTCAGCGCCCCGCCGGCGCCGAGATCGCCGAGGAATTCGCACAGCAGCGGCGGTGGTGGGGTCGCTGGCGCTGTGGTCGGGGACGGCGCGGCCGTGGTGGGGGCGGTGGCGGCGGTGGTGCGTCGGCCATCGCGGGAAACGAGTTCGGGGAGACCGTTCTGGGTGACGACCACCGCGGCCCCCACCAGCGCCACGGCGGCGAGCGCCGACAGGATCCGTCGACGGCGCTTCAGCCGGGGTCGCCCGCCGCCGTGCACGGGCGGTTCTGGCGCCGGCTCCACCGGGGGTCGCGGCTCGACCGCCGTTGGCGGCATTGTCTGGCCCCCGGCCGCCGAGGGCGGTCGCTCGACCCCGGCCGGCGAGGGCGGTCGCTCGACCCCAGCCGATGACGGCGACCAGCGGCGTTCGAGGAGCCTGGTCGCCTCGGCCTGCGGGTCGGGCGCGGCGTGGTCGCCGAGCAGCTCCAGCAGGACGGCCCTGGCGG
>JBEDUQ010000032.1:0-8065 GCA_040414855.1 Actinomycetota bacterium | reverse complement strand
CCGCCACCGGCGCCGTGGATGACTACGGTCTGGCCGGACTCGAGGTGGCCGTGGTCGAACAGCGCCTGCCACGACGTGAGCCCGGCCTGTGGGATGGCAGCGGCGGCGACGAAATCGACCGTCGCCGGCTTGGGCGCCAAGCTGCGCGCCTCGATGGCCACGTACTCGGCGGCCCAGCCGTCGCGGTAGCTGTCGGTCAGTCCGTAGACCTCGTCGGCCACGGACACGCCGGCGGCGCCGTAGCCGAGCGCGACCACGACGCCCGATCCCTCGGGGGCCGGGATCATTGAGGCCCGCGCATGTCCGGCTCGATCGGTCCGGGCCGTCGGCCACGTCAACTCGCCCGGGGTGAAACTGGCGGCGCGCACCTGCACGAGTGCGTCGCCGATCGCAGGCTGGGGATCGGGGGCCTCCTCGTAAACGAGGCCCTCGATGCCCTCGAGGCCCTTCGGCTCCTGCATGCGGACAGCTTTCATGGGAATCTCCTTTCACATCGGGGGATGTCGTCGGTCTGATGAGCCGCCAGGGCGAAGAGACCTGACGAGTGCACCATCGGGATCTGGCCGTCGCCCGGTCGCAGGGACACCGGCCTCGGTTGTTTCGAGGCCCATGTCCTCGAAGACTGTGCGAGCCTGCGCACGGCCGAGGACCGCCGGCGGGGGTAGTCCGTCGAAGCCGAGTGTCGACCCGGCACCTGACACCGAGCTCGCGGAAGCCGGAGCGGACTCGAAGCTCAGTGGGTGCATGGCTGTCAGCGTGCGACCGCGTTCGGTCGGCAGACATCCGCCAGCCGGCTGATATTGCCTTCGGAAACGAACCTGACTCTCGGGAACACCTGGGCGACGGCTGTAGTACGGCTCACGGCCCAATGCAGGCCGCCGCCACCGTGGCGGTTCCTCACTCGCGCTGGCGGGCGACCTGGGCGCCGAGCTGAGCGCGGGAGGTGATCTCCAGCTTGGTGAAGATGTGGGCCAGGTGGGTTTGCACGGTTCGGCGCGAGATGTAGAGGCGGTCGCCGATCTGCGGGTTGGACAGCCCGTCGGCGACCAGGCGGGCGACGGCCTGTTCGGCCGGGGTGAGGCTGGGCCAGCCGAACTGCGGCCGGCCGCGCCGCCCGCGGGTGCCGCGGCGGATGCCGGCCTGGCGCAGCACGGCCTCGGCGCGTGCCAGGTCGCGGTCGGCGCCGAGGTGCTCGTAGATCGCCAGCGCATCCTGCAGCAGCGGCCGGGCCCGGTCTGTCACGCCCTGCCGGGCGAGCGCCGCGCCCGCGTCTTCGCAGGCACCGGCCAGCTCAAGCGGTCGGGTGCACGGCTGGTAGGCCTGCACGGCCGCGGCCAGGATCTCGGCGTCGTCGCCCGCCAGTCCCCGGCAGCGCAGGGCCACGCCCGTGAGCGAGGGGACGTCGTTCCGCTCGGCGAGCCGGGTCACCGCCGACGCCACGGCCCGTGCCCGCTCCCCGTCGCCGCTGGCCAGTGCCAGGCGGATCAGGTCCGGGCCGAGCACGCGGAATTCCAGCGCGTGGCCCAGCCGGGCACACCGGTCCCAGCAGCCGGCGAGTACCGCGTAGGCCTGGCCGGGCTGGCCGTCGGCATCCAGGATCAGCGCCCGCGACCATTGCGCCCAGTGACTGTCGTGGGGCGTGCCGAGGCCCGACAGCTCGGCCTCGAGGGCCTCGCGGGCACCGGGCAGGTCGTTGCGGTGCAAGAGGATGAGTGACCGGAAGACGCGGCCCGAGACGCGGCGGTCGACTACCCCGCTCTCCTCGGCCAGCTCCAGGCCGGCCTGGGCGTCGGCGAGGGCTCCGTCCCAGTCGCCGGCGGTGAACCGCTCCACAGCGAGGTGAACCAGCCAGAGCGGGAGATGCATCTGGTCGCCGAGCTCCTCCGCGACTCGCATGCCTGCCTGCAGCACGGACCTGGCCTCATCGAGGCGGTCCAGCTCGGTGAGGATCTGCCCGCGGGCCAAATGCAGCCCCAACTCGTGTGCCTGGCTGCGGTCGACCGGGCCGGCGGCGTCCTCGGTGATCTGCAGGGCCGAGCCGAGCTCCCCACGAAGCTGGGCTACCACGGCCTGTGACATCGTGGCCACCGTTACGCTGGCGTGAAGCTGGGCGGTCACGGTCAGCGGCGTCATGGGCGCGCTCGTGGTCGGGTGACCCTCTGCCAGCCGGGCCGCCGAGCGGGCCTCGGCCGCGGCCGACGCGGCGCCGTCGAGGTCGCCGAGGGACAAGCGGGCGAAGCCTTCGTACGACCGTGCTGCGGCAAGCTGGGGGCTGTCGGGCGCGGCCGAGCCGGCGGCCACCTCGAGTTCCCGGACGGCCTCGGCTGCCCGTCCGCCGCTGATGAGCGTACGCCCGAGACAGACGCGGACCTCTGCGGTAACCGACGGGTCACGGTCGCGAATGATCAGCGTGCGGCAAGCCGCCTCGGCCTCGGCCAGCTGCCCCGCCTGCAGCAGAACTTCCGCCTGCTCGGCCAGCAGGTTGTCCTGGGCGGGATCGGCCGGGTCCACCAGGCCGGCCGCTCGGGCCAGCAGGCTGGCCGCGCCGGTTGGGGACGTCGCCGCGGCCTGGCGGGCGCCCTGGATGAGCCAGTGGATCACTTCGGTATCACCCGGCGTCGCCGCTCGAGCCAGGTGCTCGGCCACCTGCGTGGCGGGCGCGCCCTCGGCGGCCAACCGCCTCCCAGCCTCACGATGCAGCCCGAGCCGCACGCCGCCGGGCAGGTCCTGGTAGAGAGCGTCGCGGATCAGGTCGTGACGGAACCGCAGCCGGGTGCCGTCGTCATCGACCACCCCGGCCCTGGCCGCATGAGCCAGCGCCACCGACAGCTCGAGCGCGGAGCCGCCGGTGATCGTGGCCAGGTCGGTCAGCGCGAACGACGAGCCGAGGATCGAGGCGGCCCGCAGTGCCTCCACGGTGGGCTCGGGCAGGAAGCTCAGCCGTCGCAGGATCGTGAGCCGCAGCGTCGGCGGCATGGCGGCGTGAACCACCTCGGCCCGCCCGCCGGTGGTACGTATCGTTCCGTCCTGCAGCAGAGCCGCGACCAGTTCGGTGACGAAGAGCGGATTGCCGCCCGCCCCGGCAGCCTCGGCCAGCAGCGCCGACCCGGGCTCGGCGGCCACCGCATCGGAGACCAGGTCGCGGACCGCCTCGGCCGCAAGCGGGGCCAGGCAGATCCGCCGGGCGCCGGCCGTGTCGAGCACACCGGCGAGCAGGTCCAGGTCGGCGCTGTGCGGGAGCGGGCGCAGGCAGCCGATCAGGGCCACCGGCAGGCCGGCGATCCGGCGGGCCGCGGCGCCGAGAGTGAGCAGGCTGGACACGTCGGCCCACTGCAGGTCGTCCAGGCCGATCACCAGCGGTCCGGCCAAGCCGAGCGCTTCTACCAGGTCGGTGAACGCGTCGACGACCCTGAACCGCAGACCCGGATCGCTGGTCACGCTGATCGGGCCCCGGTCGCCGGCGGGGCTGGTCAGGATGTCCGCAATCGCCGCCCGACGCGGGTCAGCCGCCGACCGTTCACAGCCGAACGCAGCCGCGACCAGCCCGAACGGGCGGTTCTGCTCCAGCTCATCGGTCCGGCCGTAGGCGACGTGCATGCCCCGGACCCGGGCATCGTCGAGCGCGCCGTTCAGCAGCCGGGTCTTGCCAATACCGGCCTCCCCCTCGATCAGCACCACGGCGGAGTCGCCAGCGGCCACCCGGTCCAGCACATCGGACAGGGCCTCCACCTCGGGCCCCCGCCCCCGTAGCGGCGCAGCCTCCGGATCTAGCCCGGGCGAGCGAGCGGTACTGGAGGCCACCGGGGGCGCCGTCTGCCGGCTGGTTCAGTCATCCCTGCCTCCGCCGCCGGGCTGGGGGGAATTGATGTCACCCTCTCATCCTTCCTGCACTGGGCATCCCGTCACAAGCCGGCGGCGCGCGCTCACCGGGCCACTGGCCCCATAGCCGCCGAACTGGACGTCCCGCCTGACATCGGGCGTAGGACGTTCCATGCCGATTCGTTAGCGGCTGCCCGTGACCAGGGAAAGCTGGTCACCAGACGACTCGCTGACGATGCAGCCACAGTGCGAGCTGCTCTGACACCGCGCGATATCTGAGGCAAGCCGACGTCAGTCACCTCGACTCGTATTCGTCGTGCCGCCGGTACCAGCTCATGGCGTCTTGCGCTCCGCGGACCTCGTTTCGCCCCTTCGGCGCTCGGTCGAGCCACTGGTACATGCCCCAGAGCGCGTCGAGCCCGCGCGCGTAGGCGGAGTACGTGTGGTAGACGACGCCATCCTCGAGCGCGAACGCGCTCATTCCGGGCCGTTCCCGTGTGTAGGTGGGCCAGTCGGTGCCTGTTGTGGCCGCCCACGCTGCAATTGGTCCCTCGGTGGGTGCCTGCTCAGGCGGCTGAGGTGGGAGGTCGCGGTAGTTGTATTCCGCTCCGCCCGCTCGCTGCTGCTCCGCGGTGAGGGAGACGGCGTAGTCGAAGTTGAAGTCGCTGTCCTGCGACGAGGCCCATGGGAAGCTCCAGCCCATATGTGTTTTGTATGCCTGGAGCTTCGCGAGCGGGGCGCGTGATACTGCCCAGAGCATCACATCGTGGTTGGCGAGATGCACCTCGAAGCCGTTGAAGCCGTCCGCGATCGCTGAGCATGAGAGACAGCCACCCGTGAAGTCCGGCCCGAACATGAAGTGGTAGACGAGGAGCTGCGACCGTCCTTTGAAAAGGTCCGGGAGCGACGCCGGGCCTTCGTCAGTGTCGAATCGGTACTCGTTATCGATCCGGACCCATGGAAGCTCCTGTCGCATCTTGGTCAGTTCGTCACCACGCCGACTGTGTGCCTTCTCGGCTTCGAGGAGCTTCAGTCGGGCGGCGAGCCATTCCTCACGAGTGCCGACGGTCTGGTCATTCATCGGTTCTCTCCTTTCTCATATCATTGGTATTTGGGTCCTAGAGGCATATCTCGGGTCATCTGGACAACTGGCGGTCTTTGTTCTCAAGCAGCGACCGGTTGTTCCGTCGGCTCGGCCTGGATCAATGTCTTGCTCCGGGACGAGGTGATGGCAGTGCCGCTGAAGGCGGCGAGGACGGCGAAGCCGACGCAGGCCCACAGGGCCGGCCGGAAGCCGGCGGTGACGGCGGTGGGGCTGCCGAGGTGGCCGTGGGCGGAGAAGACGGCGGTTGCGATCGCCAGCGCGAAGACGGTGCCGAAGCGCTGCGCCATGTAGTTGATCCCGGATGCCTTGCCGATCTCCTCCGGGGCGACCGCCGACAGAACCGTGGTCGGGACGGTGGGAAGCGCCATCGAGATTCCGATCCCGGCCACGAGCAGGGCGATGTCGAGCTCGATCCAGCTAGTGGTGAGCGAGCCACTTGCTGCGACCCAGATGTAGCCGAGCGCTTGAAGTGCGAGGCCGGTGACCATGATCGGTCGGCGTCCGATGCGGTCCGAGAGGCTGCCAGCGATCGGCGAGATGATCATCGGGGTGGCGAAGAAGGGCAGCAGGCGCAACCCTGTGCCTAGCGGGGAGTAGCCCCGCGCGAGCTGGAACTCCTGGGTGATGAAGAAGGCGGCAGCGAAGGTGGCGCCGTTCATCAGATAGGTGGTGAGGTTGCCGATCGCGAACTCCCGGTTGGCAAGCAGGCGTAGTGGCACCATCGGCTCACGAGCCCGGCGCTCCCACCCCAGGAATGCCACGAGCAGGAGAGTCCCGACGGTGAGGCTGCCGAGTATCTCGGTGCTGGTCCAGCCAATGTCGTTGGCACGGGTGAGCCCCCAGACGACGGCGACGACGCCGGCGGTGACGAGCGAGACGCCGGCCAGGTCGAGCCGCTCAGGAGCTCCATGGCTCTCGGGTAGCAGCCGCAGACCGAGAAGCCCGGCCGCCAACCCGATAGGGACGTTGATCCAGAAGATCCAGTGCCAGTTGATCCCTTCGGTGATCGCCCCGCCCACGATGGGGCCGAGCGCGACCGCAAGGCCAGCGAGCCCGCCGTAGACCCCGACGATCATCCCCCGCTTCTCGGGCGCGAACGCTTTCGTGAGAATCGTCAGACTGAGCGGCAGCACTACCGCAGCGCCGACGCCCTGCACTACACGGGCGGCAATCAGCTCGGACGCGCTGGGGGCGAGCGCGCACGCCGCCGAGGCGACCGTGAACAGCGCCAGGCCACTGTTGAACACGCGGCGCCGTCCGAAGCGGTCGTCCAGGGCGGCGGCGGTGATGATGCCGGCGGCGAAGGCAATGCCGTACGCGCTTATTGTCCATTGCAGCGCGGTAACTCCGGCGTGAAGGTCGCGCTGCATACGCGGCAGGGCCGTTATCACGACCACTGCATCAAGGACGACCATGAAGTAGGCGGTCGAGGTCAACCCGAGCACCCAGCGGAGGGATCGACTCCCTGCGGGTTTGCCTGTCATCTCCACTCCTTTGCGTCGTGGGCCGGCTCCCCGGCCGGGTTCCGCCCCAGTAACGAGCGGACAGGCGTCAGACGGACAGGCCGGCAGGAAAAACTGGCTGGTGGTCCGTCTCTGGCCGAACCGTTCGTCTAGGGAGTGAAGGACCAGGTCCCCCGGAGGGAGAAACAGCATGAAACCTAGGAAAAGCCCATGAGATATGCGCTTTTGCCCTACATCGACGCCGAGGCCCGCGAGCGGACGCCTGACGAGGAACGACGGCGGATCAACGCCCGGATAGACGAGGTCCTGGCTCGACCGCACGTGACCGGCTGGCTCCGGCTCAAGGACCTCGAGTCCGCTACGACGGTGCGCTACGAGCAAGGCAGGTCGTTGCTGAGCGACGGGCCGTTCGTGGACAGCAAGGACTACCTGGGTGGGTTCATCGTCGTCGAGGCGGAGAACCTCGACGGCGCCCTGGCGGTGGCCAACGAACTGCAGGAGCTGCGCGGCGCGGGAGCCATGGAGATACGTCCGGTCCTCGAGGAGCCACTTGTCGGTCCTTGAGCAGGTCTTCCGCGACGACTGGGGCCGGGTCCTGGCATCGCTCGTCGGCTTTCTCGGCGACATCGAGCTGGCCGAAGACGCCGCCCAGGAAGCGTTCGCGACCGCCGCCACCCGTTGGCCGCGCAACGGGCTTCCGGCGAACCCGACGGGCTGGTTGATCACCACCGCTCGCAACCGGGCGATCGACCGCATCCGGCGCGACCGGACAGGGGCGGCCAAGACCGAGCAGCTGAAGCGAGAGCAGCGAGAGGGATGGGAGAAAGCCGTGGACGAGACGACGACCTTCCCGGACGAGCGGCTCGAGCTGATCTTCACCTGCTGTCATCCGGCTCTCGGCCTGGACGCGCAGGTCGGACTCACGCTGCGCACCCTCGGCGGCCTGTCGACCGAAGAGGTCGCCCGCGCCTTTCTCGTGCCGTTCGAGACGATGAGCAAACGCCTGACCCGCGCCAAGCACAAGATACGCGAGGCGGGGATACCCTTTGCCGTCCCGCCCGATCACCTGCTGTCGGAGCGACTCGACGCCGTTCTGGCGGTCATCTATCTGATCTTCAACGAAGGCTGGGGGGGCGGCCGAATCGACCTGTCGGCAGACGCGATCCGACTCGGGCGTTCCCTTGTCGAGCTCATGCCTGACGAAGCCGAAGCCCACGGTCTGGTCGCCCTCATGCTCATCAACAACGCGCGCACCGCAGCACGGTTCCGGGAGGGTGAGCTCGTCCTGCTCGACGACCAGGACCGATCCGTTTGGGACGATGGTCAGATCGAGGAGGGCCGGCAACTGCTCGAACGCGCTCTCACCCTTCTGGGCAGCGGGCCCTACCTGATCCAGGCAGCGATCGCCCATCTCCACATCCAAGAGCCACGCGATTGGGAGGAGATCGCACTCCTCTACCAGCGGCTCGAACGCATCACCGGCTCGCCGGTTGTGACCATGAATCGTGCGATCGCTATTGCCGAGCTCGAAGGTCCAGAGGCGGCACTCGCTCTCCTCGACCACCTCGAGCTCGACAACTATCGCTACTTCCACTCGACCCGCGCTGACCTGCTGAGACGCCTCGGCCGCTTCGATGAAGCGCGCGCCGCCTACGAACGTGCCCTCGAGCTGACCGAG
>JBEDUQ010000031.1:0-2253 GCA_040414855.1 Actinomycetota bacterium | reverse complement strand
GTCGCCGTCACCTACCAGCGCAGGGACGCGCCGCCGGTGATGGCGGTCGCCGGCGTGGACCTCCAGGTCGAGCGCGGCCAGGTGGTCGGGCTGGTGGGGGAGACCGGCTGCGGTAAATCCTCGCTGGCCAGGGCCGCCGTCGGTCTGGTCAAGCCGAGCGGCGGCGAGGTCCGGTTCGAGGGCAGGCCGGTCGCGCCGCTGCGCCGCCGGGCGCGCCCGCGCGACCAGGTGCGGCTCCAGATGGTGTTTCAGGACCCCTATGCGTCGCTCAACCCGCGCAGGCGCGTCGGCGACCAGGTCGCCGACGGGCTCGCCGATGGCGGCGGGGGTCGGGTCGGCCGCCGTGGGAGGGTCGGCGAGCTGCTGGAGCGGGTCGGGCTGCCGGTGCGCGCCGCCGAGCGCTTTCCCCATGAGTTCAGCGGCGGCCAGCGCCAGCGCATCGCCATCGCCAGGGCGCTCGCCCCCGATCCCGCCCTGATCGTCGCCGACGAGCCCATCTCGGCGCTCGACGCCTCCGCGCAGGCGTCCATCGCCAACCTGCTGGTCTCGCTCGGGCGTGACCTCGGCATGGGGCTGCTGTTCATCTCGCACGACCTCGCCATCGTCCGGCAGCTCGCCGACGTCGTCGCGGTGATGTATCTGGGGAAGGTCGTCGAGGTCGGTCCGACCGCCGCGTTGTGGCGGACCCCCGCCCATCCCTACAGCGAGGCGCTGATCGGCGCCGTGCCGCCGCCCGACGGTTCCGGAAGGCTTCCAAACGACCTCCCCGGCGAGGTCCCCGACCCGTCCCGCCCGCCGGCCGGCTGCCGCTTCAGCCCACGCTGCCCCCACCGCTTCGACCGCTGCGACCAGGCCCCGCCCCTGCTCCAGCTCGAGGGAGGTCGCGCCGCCGCCTGCTGGCTCCAGCAGGAGGGCACCGAACCCGCCCGCCCCTCCACCCTCCCCGCCCGCACCTCGTCGTGAGCGTGGAAGGGAGTGGGGGAGGTCGCGGCGGCGGGAACTCCATCGGCGACCCCCTTCCCTTCTCAGGAGAGGAGACAGGCGGTGGGCACCGACCGGTCGACGAGCCCGGCCGGCCGTGGCGCGATCGGGTCAGGGATGGGGGCGGCTTCGAGGTCGAGGCCGGGTATTCGCGGGCGGCGAGGGCGGGCCGCAGGATCGCGGTGAGCGGGACCACCGCCACCGGTCCCGACGGGGCGGCGCTGCATCCCGGCGACACGTATCTCCAAACCAGCACGGCGTTGCGGCGCGCCCTCGACGCGGTGGTGGCGCTCGGCGGCGCCACCGGTGACGTGCTCCGCACGCGGGTCTACCTCGCGCCGGGGGCGGACTGGCGCGGGGCCGCGCGGGCGCACGCCGAGCTGCTCGGCGAGGTCGCGCCCGCCAACACCACCCTCTACGTCGGCGGGCTCATCGGCGACGGCTTCCTGGTCGAGGTCGAGCTGGATGCCGAGCTGCCCTTCGAGCCGCGGTGAACGCGACGACCAACGCCCGGGCGTCGCTGCGGCTCAACAACGACCTCGACGCCGACCAGCTCGTCTCGCTGGCCGTGCTCGCCGAGGCCAACGGCTTCGAGTCGATCTGGGTCTCCCATGACCTCTTCCTGCGCTCCGCGCCGGTCCTGCTGGCGCTGATCGCCCGCGAGACCACGCGGATCGGTATCGGGAGCTGCGTGCTCAACCCCTACTCCGCGCACCCGGCCGAGCTGGCCATGACCGCGGCGACGCTCCATGAGGTGTCGGACGGCCGGTTCCGGCTCGGCATCGCCGCTGGCGACCGGGACTTCCTCTCCTGGGCCGGCATCGAGCGCCACCGGCCCCTGGACCGGGTCCGCGAGACGATCATCGCGACCCGCGCGCTGCTGCACGGCGGCCGTCCGTCCGAGGTGCCCGGCGCCGCCGACGGCTGGAGGCCTGACGGCTGGCTGCGGACCGGGCCGGCACCCCTGCCGATCTACCTCGGCGCCATGGGCCCGCGCATGCTCCGGCTCGCCGGCGCGCTCGCCGACGGGGTGCTGCCCCTGCTGTTCCCGCCTGAGCACTACCCGGTCGCGGCCGGGCTGGTCCGCGAGGGCGCCGAATCCGCCGGCCGAGACCTTGCCGACCTGGACCTGCCCGCCTGCGTGTGGTGCTCGATCGATCCTGACCCCGAGCGCGCCCGGCTCGCCCTCGCCGCCAAGCTCGCCTACTACGGGCAGGGCATCTCGCCGTTCCTGCTCGCTCGCGTCGGTCTGGAGGCCTCCGACTTCGAGCC
>JBEDUQ010000030.1:0-2625 GCA_040414855.1 Actinomycetota bacterium | reverse complement strand
GTTCGTCTTCGCCGCAGTCGCCGGCGGCGTCGTGTTGACCCTGCTCGACCGGCCCGCCGACGCGGAGGGGCGCGTCCGTCCCGTGCGCGCCTCCGAGGAGTCCATCCGCAAGCACGCGCTCCGGACGATCGAGGAGGGGCGGAAGATCTTCCGCTACGACACGTTCGGCGACGAGGCGTTCTGGGGCGACGCGCTCAAGCTGCACCAGGCGATCGCCGGCGCCGCGAACGGCGGCGTGGGACCGGGCGTCAGCCCGAAGACGGCGCTCTCCGTCGGGCTCAAGGTCGACGCCGAGGCGATCCCCGCGGCGCTCGCCGCCGACATCAAGGCCGGCAAGGTGAACCTCGACGATCCAGCGACGACGCTCGCGCTCCTCAAGCTGAACGCGGTCGTCGGTGTGACCGGCTTCTTCACCAGCGACGGCAGCGGCCTCCGGTCGATGGGCATCCAGTGCGCGTTCTGCCACTCGACCGTCGACGATTCGTTCGCGCCAGGCATCGGGCACCGCGAGGATGGCTTCGCCAACCGCGACCTGAACGTCGGCGCGATCGCCTCGCTGTCGCCGAATCTCGACCCGGTCGCCAACCTGCTCGGCACCGACGTGGCCACGGTCAAGAAGGTGCTGGGCGCATGGGGGCCCGGGAAGTTCGACGCTGAGCTGTTCCTGGACGGGAAGGGCTTCCGGCCCGACGGCAAGACCGCCGCCACCCTGATCCCGCCCGCGTACGGGCTGGCCGGCGTGAACCTGCACACCTTCACCGGCTTCGGATCGATTCCCTACTGGAACGCGTTCGTCGCCAACCTGGAGATGCATGGCAAGGGCACGTTCTTCGACCCGCGCCTGGACGACGCGGCACAGTTCCCGGTCGCGGCCAGGAACAACTTCGGCCACACCAGAGCGAACGTGGACCTGATCACCTCCAAGCTGCCGGCGCTGCACGCCTATCAGCTCTCGCTCGCCTCGCCGGCACCGCCCAAGGGGTCGTTCGACCAGGCGGCCGCCGTGCGAGGACGCAAGCTGTTCAGCGGCAAGGCGGAGTGTGCAACCTGTCACGTGGAGCCCTTGTTCACGGAGCCGGGCCAGAATCTCCACAAGCCTTCGGAGATCGGCATCGACTCCTTCCAGGCCGACCGGTCGCCCACGCACGAGTACCGCACGACCCCGCTCAAGGGTCTGTGGGCACACCAGAAGGGCGGCTTCTACCACGACGGGCGGTTCGCAACCCTGAACGACGTGGTCGACCACTACAACGACTTCTTCAAGCTCGGGCTCACGCCCGGCGAGAAGCGTGACCTCGTCGAATACCTGAAGTCGATCTGAGCGCCGGTCATGGATCGGTGCCGCGCCTCGATGACCTGCCGCGACAGGAGGCCGCGACGGCGCGCACCGCGGATACGTGACCGGCGCTCACGGCGCGCTGTGGGGCGGCCGGCCACTCCGGCCGTCCCACCAGCCTGGAGGTCGCCATGAAGTTCCTCGAACGCATGATGGCCCGGCTCACCGGCGGCCGCGGTGAGCGGGCGCTCGGCATCGCCGCGGCCACCGGGCTCGCCATCAGCGCGGTCCTGTCGCTGGTGGTCGCGCCCCCCGACGCCGTGCAGGGCCAGGTGCAGCGGCTGATGTACGTGCACGTGCCGGCGGCCTGGCTCGCCTACCTGGCCTTCGGCGTGGTGTTCATCGCCAGCGCCGCCTACCTCAAGACCGGCAAGACGCGCTGGGACCGGCTCGCGGTCGCCTCGGCGGAGGTGGGCGTGCTGTTCACCGCGCTCACCATCGTGATCGGCTCGCTGTGGGGCAAGCCGGTGTGGGGCACCTGGTGGACCTGGGACCCGCGCCTGACTACCACCGCGGTGATGCTGCTCATCTACCTCGGCTACCTGGCGCTGCGGCAGATGGCCGACAACCCCGGCCGGCGCGCCCGCTGGGCCGCCGTGGTCGGCGTGGTCGGCTTCGTCGACGTGCCGATCGTCCACATGTCCGTGACCTGGTGGCGCGGATTGCACCAGGCGCCGACCGTGCTGCGCCCGGGCGCGCCGACGATCGCCGGCAGCATGCTGACCGCGCTGCTGTTCGGCGTGGTCGCCTTCACGGTTCTCTACGCCTACCTGATCGCCCTGCGGCTGCGCGTCGGCCGCCTCGAGGAGCGCGCCGCCAGCCAGGCGCTCTCCGCCCGCATCGGCGACCAGCAGCGACGCGGCGCCCGCGCGCCCGCCCGCCCGGCCACGGCGCCCCAGGCGCCGGACGCGGCCACCGGCGGCGAGCTCGACGGCAAGGCCCCGCCGCTGGTCACGCAGGGGAGGTCGGGCGCCGATGGGTGATCTCGGCTTCGTCGCCGCCGGCTACCTGGCGACCGCGCTCGCCCTCGGCGGCTACGTCCTGCGCCTCTGGACCAGGGCCCGCCGCGCCCGCCGCCGCGCCGCGGCCCTCGCCGGCCACCCGGTCGATCGCGCCCGTCCGGTCGGTTGACCATGCAACGGGTCAAGCGCGTCAGGATCGGCGTCGCGCTGGCGGCGATCGCGGTCGCCCTCGGCTGGGTCGCGACCAAGGGACTGTCCTCCAGCCTCGTCTACTACCAGACCCCGACCGACATGCTCGCCAAGGGCCACGCGGCCGTCGGCGAGCGC
>JBEDUQ010000029.1:0-18420 GCA_040414855.1 Actinomycetota bacterium | reverse complement strand
GCAGCCCGTCTGGGCCGCGGGAGTGACCTTCCGCCGCAGCCTGGACGCGCGGCTGGAGGAGTCCGGAGGGCTCGACGCCTACGACAAGGTCTACCTCGCCGACCGCCCCGAGCTGTTCCTCAAGGCGTTGCCCGGGACCGCGCGCGGCCCTGGCCAGCCGATCGCGGTTCGCGCCGACTCCAGGTGGGATGTGCCCGAGCCCGAGCTGGTGGCGGTCGCCGACCGCCGCGGCGAGATCGTCGCCTACACCATCGGCAACGACGTGTCGTCCCGCTCGATCGAGGGCGAGAACCCGCTGTACCTGCCGCAGGCCAAGCTGTACCACGGCAGCTGCGCGGTCGGTCCCTGCCTGGTGCCGGTGGACGAGGCGCCCGCGTGCGACGGCATGGAGATCGCCCTGGAGATCGGCCGGGACGGCGGCCGGCTCTATCGCGACACGTGCGCGGTCGCCGACATGCGGCGCACCCTCCCCGAGCTGATCGACTGGCTCTGGCGCGGTCAGGACCTGCCGCTCGGCGCCGTGCTGCTCACCGGAACCTCGATCGTCCCGCCACCCGAGCTGACCCTGAAGCCCGGCGACGAGGTCGCCATCTCGATCACCGGTCTCGGCACCCTCCGCAACCACGTCGAGGTGCTCGACACCAGCCCACAGCCCCGGGCCTGAGCCGTCGACGGCCGTGTCAGCGCCGCGTTGCGGGCGCTCGCCGATCCCAAGCGCGGGCCTGATGTTGGACCGTCAGGCTCCGCCGGGAACCGGTAGGCTCACCAGCCACACCAGGATCGCCCCAAGAACGGTGACGACGATGATGGCAACAAGCAGTGCCATGGCGAGGAACCTCATCGGTGTCCGCTCCGAACAGCGCGGCTCTGGTTGCGACGGCGCGGCGGGGTCACGGCGACTCCTCGAAGGCGGACGTCGCGCGGCAGCATACCGCCTCCTCGAACCACCCTCATGCCGGACCTAGCCAGGCCAGCCGTGAGGCAGCGGATCGCCTGACCGGTGGGCAGGGCGTTGAGCCAGCGACAGCCGGCGCTCCCGCGGATCGCCGGACCTACAGCCGGGGGTCGACCGGCTCGCTTTCGAGGGCGAGCACGCCGAAGACGCACTCGTGGACGCGGCGCAGCGGCTCGCCGCGGACGAAGCGCTCCAGCGCCTCGACGCCGAGCGCGAACTCGCGCATCGCCAGCGAGCGCTTGCGGCCGAGGCCGCGGGCGCGCAGCCGCTCGAGGTTGCCGGGCTCGGCGTACTCGGGTCCGTAGATGATCCGCAGGTACTCGCGCCCTCGCGTCTTGAGCGCGGGCTGCACCAGGCCGCGGCTGCCGCGCGCGACGAAGTCGAGCGGCTTCACCACCATGCCCTCGCCGCCGCGCCCGGTGAGCTCCGCCCACCACTCGACCCCCGCCCGCTCGCTGTCGGGGTCGGCCGTGTCGACCACCGTGGACGCGGTCGCCCGGAGCAGCGGGTCGGCGGCGCACAGCCCGGCGAGCGTCTCCAGGTGCCAGAGGTGGGTCTTGTCGACGTGGACCGCGCCGGCGGTCGCCAGCAGGTGGAAGGGCGCGAGCTGGAGGTCGTCGACCGAGCGGACCGGCCAGCAGTAGTGGCGGTAGGCGTCGACGAAGCGGCCGCCCGCCTCGGCGTGGTCCTCGAACCGCCGCAGCAGCGGCTGCGTCTCGACGCCGCCCGCAGCCGCGGCCCGGAGCGCGGCGGTCGCCTCGGCGAGGCCGGCGCGCGCGGCGGCGCCGACCGCCGCGTACTGCTCGCGGAGCAGCTCGGTCGCCTTCGCGGACCACGGCATCAGCTCGCAGTCGAGCAGCACCCAGTCGCTCTCGAAGCGCTCGAAGAGCCCGGCGCCGGCCACGGCGTCGCGGAGGCGGCCGAGGAACTCGGACTCCAGGGCGTCGTCGTCGAGGAAGCGCCGGCCGGTGCGGGTGAAGCATGCCCCGAAGCCCTGGCCGGCGACCCCGAACGCGCGGCGGGCGGCGTCCTGGTCGCGGCAGACGGCCACGACCGCACGCGAGCCCATGTGCTTCTCCTCGCAGACCACCCGCCGGACGCCCTCCTGGCGGTAGTAGGCGAACGCCTCGGCGGGGTGCTCGAGCAGGTCGGGCTGGCGGCTGGTCGCCGCCGGGGACACCGTCGGCGGCAGGTACACCAGCCACCTCGGGTCGATGGCGAAGCGGCCCATGACCTCGAGCGCCGCGATCGCGTGCTCCTCCCCGACGGTGACGTTGCCAGCCAGCCGGGTGGCGACGATCCGCTTGCCGAGGACGTCGTCGACGTCGAGCAGCTCGTCCTCGCGCTGCTGCACGGTCAGGTCCGGCGACGCCGGGACGGCGGGGAGGAACGGCCTGCCGGGGTCGGCGTAGGTCGCGGCGGCGGGGACGCTGACGAGCTGCTTCTCGGGGTAGCGCAGCGCGGTGAGGCGGCCTCCGAAGACACAGCCGGTGTCGACGTTGATGGTGTGGTTGAGCCACTCGGGCTCGGGGACCGGCGTGTGGCCGTAGACGACCATCGCATGGCCCCTGTACTCGGCCGCCCAGTTCCAGCGGACCGGCAGCCCGAACTCGTCGGTCTCGCCGGTGGTCTCGCCGTAGAGGGCGAAGGCGCGCACCTTCCCCGAGCCGCGCCCCTGAAGCTCCTCCTTCATCCCCGCGTGGGCGACCACCAGCCGGCCGTCGTCGTAGACGTGGTGGCTGACCAGCGAGTCGAGGAAGCGCACCAGCTCGGCGGCCGCGGCATCGCGGCGCTCCTCGCCGAGCCCGTCCAGCTCCGCGAGCGACCGCTCGAGACCGTGGCCGACACGCACGTTACGGCCGCGCAGCTTGCGCAGCAGCTTGTCCTCGTGGTTGCCGGGCACGCAGTGTGCCGTCCCCGCCTCGACCATGTTGCGCACCAGGCGGATGGTGTCGAGGATCCGCGGGCCACGGTCGACCAGGTCCCCGAGGAAGACCGCCGTGCGGCCGTCGGGGTGCGCGTACAGCGGGCCGCCGTCGGGGAATTCGCCCTCCCGCCGCTCGACGACCCGGTAGCCGAGCTCGCCGAGGAGCCGCTCAAGCTCGTCGCAGCAGCCGTGGACGTCGCCGATGATGTCGAACGGGCCGTGCTCGCCCGTGCGGTCGCTCCACAGCCGGGTGCGGTTGATCGCGGCGGCCTCGACCTCCTCGACCGACGACAGCACGTGGATCTGCCGAAACCCCTCCTTGCGCAGGCCGCGGAGGCCGCGGCGCAGCTCGCGGAGCTGGTTGCGGACCACGTGCGGACCGAAGTCGCGGTCCGGTCGGGCCCGGTTGCGGTCGTGGCAGACCCGTTCCGGGAGGTCGAAGACGATCGCCACCGGAATCGTGTTGTGCTCGCGCGCCAGCCTGACCAGGTGGGCCCGGTCCTCCCGCTTGACGTTGGTGGCGTCGACCACGGCCAGCCGGCCGCCGGCCATGCGCTTGCCGATGATGACGTGGAGCAGCTCGAAGGCGTCCCTGGTCGCGCCCTGGTCGTTCTGGTCGTCGGCGACCAGCCCGCGGCAGAAGTCCGACGAGACCACCTCGGTCGGCAGGAAGTGGCGCCTGGCGAAGGTCGACTTGCCCGAGCCGGAGGCGCCGACCAGCACCACCAGCGACAGCTCGGGGACGTCCAGGACCCGCGGCTCCAACGGGCTCGCCACCTCGCTCACCGTTCGAACACCGCCATCTGCGTCGGCGCGCCCAGCTCGGGGTCCTCGGGCCCGACCGGCAGCAGCCGCACGCCGTAGCCGAACCGGTCGGCGACCGTGCCAGCCCACTCCCCCAGTTCGCGGCGCGACCACTCGAAGCGGTGGTCACGGTGCCGGAACCGCCCGGGCGGCAGCGTCTCGAAGCGGGCGTTGTACTCGCGGTTCGGCGTGGTCACCACCACCGTCGACGGCCGCGCGTGCTCGAAGACGACCCGCGCGAAGCTCGACAGCCGCGGCGGGTCGAGGTGCTCGATCACCTCGACGGCGGCGGCCGCGTCGTAGCCGGACAGGCGCCGGTCGCGGTAGGTGAGCGCGGTCTGGAACAGGCGCACGCGTTGGCGCTGTGGCGGTGCGAGCTGCTCCAAGCGCAGACGCGACCGCGCGATCTCGAGCGCCCGGTGCGACAGGTCGACGCCGGCGATCTCCTCGAACGCGGGCTCCTTCAGCAGCGCCGCGATCAGCTTGCCGCCGCCGCAGCCGAGGTCGAGCACGCGCTTGGCCCCGCTCGCGGTGAGCACCTCGACCACCGAGGCGATCCGCTGATCGTGCAGCCGCAGCGGTTTCTCGACCGCCGCCTCCTCCGCCTCGCCCGCCTGGAGCTCGCGCTCGGGATCGGGCTGCTCGTCCTCGAGCAGCCTGGCGAGCGCCCGGTCGCGGAGCGAGCGCCGCTGCTTGAGGTAGCGGCCCACGATCAGGTCCCGGTCCGGGTGGGCGGCCAGCCAGCCCTCGCCGCGGAGCAGCAGCTTCTCGACCTCGGCCTCGCCGACCCAGTAGTGCTTGTCCGCGTCCAGGACGGGCACCAGCACGTACAGGTGCGTCAGCAGCTCGCTCAGCCGCACCCGGCCGTCGAGCTCGACCGCGAAGTAGGGGCTCGCTCCCCACTCCGGGAAGCGCTCGTCGAGCGGATGCCGCACCGCGCGAACGGCGTAGCCGAGCGGCTCGAACAGGCGCGGCAGCAGGTCCTCGCCGCCCACGGACGGCAGCACGGCGATCCTCGCGTGCAGCGGCAGCGGCTCGGCGGCGAGCTCGGGCCGGGCGGCGCAGCGGCCGGCGAGCGCGGTGCCGAACACGCGCGCGATCGCCACGCTCAGGAACGACGAGGCCACGTACGGGCGGTCGTTCACGTAGTGGTCGAGCCTGGGGAAGCGCACCCCGCGCCGGATCAGCCCGACCGCGTCGACGTCAAGCAGCAGCGCCGCGGTGCAGCGCTCCTCGGTCGCCTCGGGATAGAAGACGTGCGCCTGACCGAACGGCAGGTCGAACGACTGCAACCTGGCCGGGTGCTTGTGCAGCAGATAGCCAAGGTCCGTGGCGGGAGGCCGGGTGGTCGTGACGGTCAGCAGCATTGCGGCGAGCCAATGGGTTCGGCGTGCTCGGTCGGGCTTCGGACCATACCTCGGCGGGTTCCGGCCGGCCAGCCAAATTCAGTACGGTAATGCCCCCGAGGCACACCACCGTCCAGGAGGAGCGGTGCCGCATGTACGACGTCATGGTCTTCGACCACCGCCTCGCCGGGCACAGGCGGCTCGACTCCAAGCCCGAGCTGACCCGTCTGCTGTTCGGCTACACCACGGGCAACGGTCAGCGATTCGCGCCGCAGCCTGAGCTGGTCCGGTTCGTGGTGCGCCCCGGCAAGGACAGCGTCGGCGAGATCGACATGACCGGCGAGCAGGCGATCAAGCTCGCCAGGGGCGGCCAGACCATCCGCTTCGTCTATCACGCCGAGGGCCAGCGCCGCGAAGGCTCCCTCGCGCGGATCGGCAACGGCCAGCTCCGGGTCCGGTGAGCCGTCCGCCGATGGTCGCCTACCATTCCTCTTCCGGCGAGCCGGAGCACACGGTCCGGCGCGCGTCCAGCCAGCGGCTGGAGGCCTTCAGCGACGGAGTCTTCGCGATCGCCATCACCCTGCTCGCCATCCAGCTCCGCCCGCCGAACCTGGAGGGCGTCACCACCATCGGCGGCGTTCTGCGCGCGCTGGCGGACCAGCGGGTGCAGTTCGGCTACTACGCGCTGGCCTTCCTGGTGGTCGGCGGGCTGTGGCTGGAGCACCACCAGCTGCTGGACCCGATGCGGACCCACGGCCGCCGGCTGGCGCGGGTCAACCTGCTGTTCCTGTTGACGGTGTCCTTGCTGCCCTACTGGGTCAGCGTCCTCGAGGCGCACAAGGGCCGTGCGGCGGGCGGTCTGCTGCTGTTCGGCATGGCGCTCACCCGGATCGCGTTCCTGTTCGTCTGCCTGCAGGTGCGCGCGGAGCTCGGCGGCGGCCGCGCGGCCACGGAGCTGGTGGTCCCGGCGCTGGTGCGGTCCGCGGCCGCCGCGCTGGTGTTCCTCGGCATCGGCGCGCTGGTGGTCGCCAACCCGCGGCACGGGGGCGTCGGCGTTGGCGTCCTGCTGGGTCTGTACCTGGTCGTGGACCGGCTGGTGGCCCGCCGCTCGATGCTCCTGCAACGGCGGCGGGACCGCTAGGAACGAGCTCGGGGCGCTTACCCCGCTGACGGGAGCCGCAGGAGCAGGGCGTCGCCCTGGCCGCCGCCGCCGCAGAGGGTGGCGGCGCCGTACTCGACCTGGCGTCGGCGCAGCTCGTGCACCAGCGTCGCCAGCATCCGGGCGCCGGTCGAGCCGAGAGCGTGGCCGAGCGCCACCGAGCCGCCGTTGACGTTCACGAGCTCCTGGTCCACGCCGAGCATGCGGGTGGCGTGCAGGGCGACCGAGGCGAAGGCCTCGTTGATCTCGATGAGCCCGAGGTCGTCCGGGTCCCTGCCAGCCTTCTTGAGCGCCCGCTCGAGCGCGATCGCCGGGACGGTGTGCAGGTAGGCGAACTCGTCCGCGCACATGCCGTGGGCGACGATCTCGGCGAGCGGCTCGATGCCGAGCGCCTCGGCGCGGTCGGCGCGCATCACCACCGTGGCGGCCGCGCCGTCCGAGAGCTGGGAGGCGTTGCCAGCGGTGATGGTGCCGGTCGGGCTGAAGGCCGGCGGCAGCTCGGCCAGCGACTCGGAGGTGGTCAGCGGGCGGATGCCCTCATCGCGGTCGACCATGGCCGTCTCGCGCTTTGCGCCCTCGACCGGGACCGCGACGACTTCCGGCGCGAATCGCCCCTCGGCCCAGGCCGCCGCCGCGCGCTGGTGGGACCGCGCCGCCCAGGCGTCCTGGTCCTGACGGGAGATCTCCAGGGCGGCGTTGACCTGGTCGGACGACTCGCCCATGTGCTGGCCGGTGAAGGTCGACCAGAGCCCGTCGTGGATCATCGTGTCGACCAGCTCCACTGGCCCGGTTCGCGCCCCCCAGCGGACCGAGGGCGCGACATACGGGGCATTGCTCATCGACTCCATGCCGCCGGCGACCGCGACCTCGATCTCGCCCGCCCGGATCAGCTGGTCGGCGAGGGCGACCGCGGTGAGGCTCGAAAGGCACACCTTGTTGAGGGTCATGGCGGGGATTCGCCGTGGAATGCCGGCCGCGATGGCCGCCTGGCGGGCGGTGATCTGGCCGGCTCCCGCCTGGAGCACCTGGCCCATGAGCACGTAGTCCACCGCGACGGGCGGGACCCCCGCGCGTGCCACGGCCTCGCGAATCGCGACCGCTCCCAGCTCGACGGCCGAACGGGACCGCAACGCCGATCCGAACCTGCCGACCGGCGTCCTCACCGCGGCGACAATCACCGAGCGCGTCATTCTGGAAGCATCCCCCGAATGAGTCTACGCTGGTCGCTTCGCCAGCCGGCACCGCCGGCCCGGGGGGCGCGAGCTGATGACGATCACCACGTCGCTGCTGGTCATCGGGGCCGGGCCGTATGGGCTGTCGGCCGCCGCCTTCGCCCGGCAGCACGGGATCGACACCGTCGTCCTCGGCCGACCGATGGGCTTCTGGCGGGAGCACATGCCCGCCGGGATGTTCCTGCGCTCAGGACCGGACTGGCACCTCGACGCGGCCGGGGTCCACACCCTCGAAGCCCACCTCGAGCAGCGCTCGATCGCCGCGGAGGAGGTCGACCCCCTTCCCGTCGGCCTGTTCCTCGACTACGCCGAGTGGTTCCGCCACGCCAAGGGCATCGAGGTCCGCGAGGACCTGGTCGCCGAGCTGAGCAAGCCCGACGGCCGCTTCCTCGCCAGGCTGAACAGCGGGGACAGCGTCGCCGCCGACGCCGTGGTGGCCGCGCCGGGCATCAGCCACTTCACCGTCCGGCCCGGCTGGGCCGAGTCGGTCCCGCCCGGCCGCTCGACCCACACCTGCGACCTGGTCCGGTTCGAGGACCTGGCGGGCGCCCGCGTGCTGATCGTGGGCGGGCGGCAGAGCGCCTACGAATGGGCGGCGTTGCTGGCCGAGCACGGCGCCGATCGCGTCGACCTCGTCCACCGCCACGACGTGCCCAAGTTCGAGCGGGTGAGCTGGCGGTTCGTCGACCCGCACGTGGAGGCGACCATGCGGGTGCGCGGCTGGTGGCGGAACCTGCCGCGGGCCGAGCAGGACGCCATCGGCAGGCAGTTCTGGGAGGTCGGGCGGCTCACCCTGGAGCACTGGCTCGCGCCCAGGCTCACCAGCGCGAGCATCCATCGGTGGCCGAGGACCGAGGTCGTCCGCACCGAAGCCAACGGACCCGGCGGCGAGCTGGCGGTGCGGCTCTCGAACGGCCAAGAGCTGCTCGTGGACCACTTGGTGTTCGCCTGTGGCTACCGCACGGACCTGCCGCGGGTGCCGTACCTGGCCGGCGTCATCGACCGGGTCCGGCTGGCCGACGGCTTCCCGGTGCTCGACGAGGGCTTCGGCACCAGCCTGCCCGGCCTCTACCTGCCGGGCTTCACCGCCACCCGCGACTTCGGGCCATTCTTCGGGTTCGTGAAGGGCACGCCGGCCGCCGCGAAGCTGATCGTCGACGACCTCCTGGCCCGGCGATGAGGCCGGACCGGCGCGCCGCCGCCTAGGCTGGCGCGGCCCGGCCGGAAGGTGCGTGCGTGAGGGCCGGCGCCGCCGACGACGGCCGGCGACCTCGGCCTTGCGGCCGGTCCGGTCGGCGCGCCACCCTGCACGGTGATGGCCAGACTGCTCGTCGTCCACCACACCGCCTCGCCCAATCTCCAGGCGATGTTCGAGGCGGTCATCGCGGGCGCCACCGACCCGGCCCTCGAGGGCGTCGCGGTCGTGACCAGGCCCGCCCTGGCCGCCACGCCGGTCGACGTCATGGAGGCCGACGGCTACCTGCTCGGCACACCGGCCAACCTCGGCTACATGTCGGGCGCGCTCAAGCACTTCTTCGACCAAATCTACTATCCGTGCCTGGAGGCGACCGTGCGGCGGCCCTACGGCCTCTACGTCCACGGCAACAACGACACCACCGGTGCGGTCCGAGCGGTCGAGTCGATCGCGCAAGGTCTCGGATGGCGCCGCGCGCAGGCCCCCGTCAGCGTGATCGGCGCCCCGAGCAAGGAGGACCTCGAGGCCTGCCAGGAGCTCGGCGCCGCGATCGCCGCCGGTCTGAGCTTCGCCGCGGGCTGACCTCAGCCGGCCGCGCCGGCCGACCGGGCTGGGACCGGAAAGCTCACGGGCAGGCTCGAGAGCCCGCGGAGCGTGACCGTGTCGCGCCGCACCGGCGCCCCGGGGCCGAGCTCCAGGCCCGGCAGCCGCGCCAGCAGGGCGCCGATCGCGATCCGCCCCTCCACACGGGCCAGCGGGGCGCCGAGGCAGAAGTGGATGCCGCCACCGAAGGCGACGTGGCGGTTCGGTATGCGGGCCAGGTCGAGCCGGTCGGGGTCGGGGAACCGCTCCGGGTCGCGGTTCGCCGCGCCGAGCACCGAGACCACCGTCTCCCCCGCCCGGACGCGACGTCCGCCGATCTCCAGGTCCTCCAGCGCGTGCCGGCTGGTGAACTGCACCGGGCTGTCGTAGCGCAGCAGCTCCTCCACCGCGCTCGGCGGCAGCGCGGCGCCCGCTTCGAGACCGGCGCGAGCCTCCGGCTGGCGGAGCAGCGCCAGCGTGCCGTTCGCGATCAGGTTGACGGTCGTCTCGTGGCCGGCGACCAGCAGCAACAGGCACATCGACACCAGCTCCGCCTGGCTCAGCCGGTTGCCCTGGTCCTCGGCGTCGATCAGCGCGGTGAGCAGGTCGGCGGTCGGGTGGGCGCGGCGCTCGGCGATCAGCTCGACCAGGTAGCCGCGCAACGCCGCCCTTGCCTCGAGCGCCCGCTCCAGCGAGTCGCTGGGCACCAGCGGGTCGAGCAGGCGGACCAGCTCACGCGACCAGACGCGGAACCGCTCCCGGTCGGGCTCCGGCACGCCGAACAGCTCGCAGATGACCGTGACCGGCAGCGGGTAGGCGAGGTCCTCGACCACGTCCATGCGGCCGGTGCCCGCGACCCGGTCGAGCAGCTCCGCCACGATCGCCTCGACCCGCGGTCGCAGCCGCTCCACCGCCGCGGGCGTGAACGCCTTGCTGACCAGCGCCCGCAGCCTGGTGTGGTCGGGCGGGTCGACGAACAGCATCGAGGGAGCCGCCTCCTCCGAAGACAGCAGCTCGTCCACCTCGGCCGAGCCGCGCAGCAACTCCATGCGCTCGGAGCGGCGCGGGTCGCGGCTCATCCGCGGGTCGCGCAGCACCCCGAGCACGTCAGCGTGGCGGGTGAGGACCCAGAACCCCAGCGGGCTGCGGTGCACCGGGTCAGCGGCGCGCAGCTGCTGGTAGAGCGGGTAGGGGTCCTCGTGGACCTCGGGCAGGAACGGGTTGAACGCCAGCGTCTCGCTCGTGGACATCGGCACCTGCCTCCTCCGGTCCAGATGCTCCTGGATCAAGAGTGGACGATGTCGTCCAAGTCAACAACGCTGGCGAGGACCGGACCGGCCTACTGCTGCTGCTTCAGCAGCGTGTCGATCGCCAGGCAGGAGGCGACCACCAGGCTGCGCAGCGGGTCACCGAGGTTGGGGTCCAGCTCCACCCGGTACTTGTCCGCGGTCGTGAACAGCTCGCGCGCGCCCGCCCACTTCTTGTCGACCCGGGCGATCAGCCGGCCCTGCGCGTCCTGCACGTTGAAGTTCCACGCCCGCAGGTTCTCCGCGCGGATCTCGCCCAGCGGGTTCCCGGAAGGGTCGGTGAGCGCCATGCGGACCTTGCCCACCCGGATCTTGGCGGCGATACGGCCGATCGCCGTGCCATTGGGCGACGAGATCGTGCAGGTGATCCGGAACGCCGGCTTGCGGAGCACCAGGGCGACGCCGCCGCTCGCGTCACGGATCTCCAGCGTGATGCCGAGGAGCTGGTCGGTCTTGATGAACAGCCGGAGCACCTTGATCAGGGCCGACTGGCCGATCTGCGTCACCGACCCGATCCTGTTGCCGCCGTCGTCGTAGATCGAATACTCGTTGCGGAGCTCGATCAGCTTCGCCTTCTGATCGACGACGAAGCTCGAGTGGTCCGTCAGCCGGCCGGCCACCGCCTGCTGGTACCCATAGGAGTAGGGCTGCTGCTGGCCGTACCCTTGCTGCCCATACTGCTGATCGGCGTACTGCTGCTGGGCATACCGCTGGTCCGGGTACGGCTGCTGGCCGTACTGCTGCTGCCCGTACCCCTGATCGGGATACTGCTGCTGCGGGTACTGCTGCTGGCCATACCGCTGATCGGGGTACTGCTGCTGCCCGTACTGCTGGTCCGAGTACGGCTGCTGCCCGTACCCCTGGTCCGGGTACTGCTCCTGCGAATACCGCTGACCGGCATACCGCTGGTCCGGGTACTCCTCCTTGTAGGCGGGCTGCTCGCTGGGGTACTGCTGCTGGCCGTACCCGTCGTCGGGGTACTGCTCGTAGGGGTCGGAGGGGTTCCGCGGCATGGGGGGACTCCTTGCGGCTGCCGGTATATCCAGATAACCCGCTTTCGCTCAGGCCGGGGCAGCCTATCGGACGCTCGTCCGCGCAAGCAATCCGAAGCCATACGGCGCAAGCACCCGGCATGACGATGCCGGCTCGTGTCGGGTCCGGCTGCGGTACCCTCGGAGGGTGTCGCCGGGCGCATCCGGTCCGCGGGGAAGGGACGATCCCACCGGCAGCAGGGCCCAGGCAGGTCGCCGACGGACCTCGGCCCGGGGACGCGGACACGGGCGGATAGGGGTTCGCCGTGCCTGACCTTCCAGAGCGCCTGTCGCTCGAGCACCTCCGCAAGCAGGCCAAGCAGCGCAAGCGCGACCGTGGGATCGGCCTGAGCCGAGCGCAGTTCGAGCTCGCCCGCGAGTACGGGTTCGATAGCTGGCCGAAGCTGGTCCATCACCTGGAAGCCTCCCGCCTCCACGGCATTCAGCGGGCGCTGGTGGTGGCCGACACCTCGGCGCTCACCGGGTTCCTCGACGCTGACCGGGCCGCGGCGACCACTCCCGTCGACGGCCTGCCGCCGCTCCTTCTGTTGCTGCGCCGTTCCGTCGGCGCACCGGATCAGGTTCGTGGCTGCGCCAGAATGCTGCTGGACGCGGGCGCCGACCCGGACAGCCACACCATCGAGTGGGGCGGCGAGGGCCGCAGGTCGGCACTGTTCGACTCGGTCGAGCGTGGCGACGTCCAGCTCGTCCGCATGCTCCTGGACGCCGGCGCCACCAGCGATGAGGACGCCTTCTATCACGCCTGCGAGCGGTCCGACACCAGGCTGCTCGACCTGCTCCACCGGCCCGGCTTCGAGCGGCTGGTCGGCCACAAGCTGGACTTCGAGGACGCGGACGGCCTGCGCTGGTTCCTGGAGCGTGGCGTGGACGTCAACGCCCATTGCTGCCTGCACCACGCGATCGCGCGCGGACGCGGAATCGGGATCATCACCCTGCTGCTCGACGCCGGCGCCGACGTGAACCTGCCCTGGTCGCGCTGGGACGTCGGCCGACGGCCGCTCGCGCTCGCCGCCCGGTGCGGGCATCTCGCCGCCTACGACCTGCTGGCCTCCCGTGGCGCGACCGCCGATCTGGACGGCGTGGACGCCGCCGTGCTGGCGGTCGCGCGCGGGCAGTCGGTCCGCCTGCCCACCGCGCGGCCGCCCGCGCTGGGCAACCCGGACGCCGACGACTACGGCTGGATCCTCGGCCAGTTCGCCGCGCTGGGACGGACCGAGGTCGTGGGGGCGCTGCTCGACAGCGGTATGCCGGTCGACACTCGTGGCTGGAGCAACTTCACGCCGCTCGACCAGGCGGCCATGCACGGCCGCGCCGAGACCGTGCGGCTGCTGATCGACCGCGGCGCGGACCTGCACGACTGCGCCTTCGACGAGGACGGCCCCACCCCGCTCGACTGCGCCCTCTGGGGCCTCGCCAACAACCGCGCCGCCGACGGCGACTACCCCGCCACGGTGCAGGCGCTCGTCGAGGCCGGCGCCCCGACCCAGCACTCCACGCCCACCGGCGACGAGCAGGTCGACGCCCTGCTGGCCAGGTCGATCACCGACGACTGAGCATCGCGCCATGCGCACGCCAGGCATCAGCTCTGGAGCCAGCTGAGAACCTGCGCACCGCCTCTTGACACCCCTTCCATCCGCGAGGTAATACTCAGATTGAGAAATACTCGATCTGAGAAGGACTAACCTTGACCCCGACCGAGCCGATGGGCGAGGAGCAGTTTCTTGCCGAGTACGACCCCCGGGCGTTCGACCCGGTTGCGGTGACCGTCGACGTGGTCGCGCTGACGATCCGGGACGGCGCGCTCCACGTGCTCCTGGTGGAGCGCGGCGAGCACCCGTACCGGGGCCGCTGGGCGCTGCCGGGGGGCTTCGTCAAGGTCCACGAGGACTCGCGCGGCAATCGGACCGAGGAGGACCTCCACGAGGCCGCCCTGCGGGAGCTGAGCGAGGAGACCGGGGACGATCTGAGCCGCGTCTACCTCGAGCAGCTCGCCACCTACGGGGCTCCCGGACGCGACCCGCGCATGCGGGTCATCTCCGTGGCCTACCTCGCGTTCGCTCCCGAGCTGCCCGACCCTCGGGCCGGCAGCGACGCGAACGCGGCGTCCTGGGTGGCCGCCGATTCCCTCGGCCTCGCCGACGGCGCGGACACCCAGCGGCCCGGTACCACCCGCAGGCTGGCCTTCGATCACGCCCGGATCCTCGCCGACGGCGTCGAGCGGGCGCGCTCCAAGCTCGAGTACACCCCGCTGGCCACCGCGTTCGTCGGCGAGGAGTTCACCATCTCCGAGCTCCGGGCCGTCTACGAGACCGTATGGGGCGAGCCACTGCACGCCGGCAACTTCCACCGCAAGGTCCTGTCGGTCCCGGGGTTCGTGGAGAGCACGGGCACGACCACCGAGCGCGGCGGGGCCCGCGGCGGTCCCAGGGCACGTCTGTACCGGCGCGGCGACGCCCGCCTGCTGCACCCGGCCCTGTTGCGGCCGAGCCGTGAAGAGGAGGTGCGCTGAGCATGCCACCAGCCATGACCAGCGCCGAGGCGATCAGCCGTATCGAGGCGGCGAGCCACCCCGGCGACCTCTTCGGAGGCGGCCCCAACCCGTCGCGCACCTACCGGCGGCTCGCCCGGCTCACCCATCCGGACGCGCGCCCCGGCGACGCCCGGGCCGCCCGCGCGTTCGCCAGGCTGGCCACGCTGTGGCAGTGGCACCGGGGCGATCACGGGCCGGTCGCGCTGGTCGCCAGGGGCGACCTCGCCAACCTCTACGAGACCCGGCGGGGTCTGTTGAAGCTCCCGCGCGACCCTCGCGACAACGACCTGATGGAGCGCGAGACCACCGCGCTCAGGCGGCTGCGAGCCCACGGCGACCGGCGCTACCTGCCGTACGTCCCTCGGCTGCTCGAGGTCCAGCGCCATCTGGATTCACGCAGCGGCACGCGACGCCACGCCAACGTGCTCGAACGGCTGCATGGCTTCCGCAGCCTGGCCGAGGTCCGCCGCGCCTTCCCGGACGGCGTCGATCCCAGGGACGTGGCCTGGATGTGGCGACGACTGCTGGTCGCCGTCGGCTCCGCGCACCGCGTGGACCTGGTCCATGGCGCGGTGCTGCCCGAGCACGTGATGATCCATCCCGGTGAGCACGGCCTCACGCTGGTGGACTGGTGCTACTCGGTCGGCGACCACGGCGGCCGCGTCCCGGCGATCGTGGAGCGCTACCGCCACTGGTACCCGCCCGAGGTGCTCGAGCGCCGGACGCCGGGACCGTCCACCGACATCCACCTGGCCACCCGGTGCATGACCCAGCTCATGGGCGCGCGGGCACCCAGGCCGCTCATCGACTTTGCCCGCGGCTGCACGCTCCCCAACCCCAGACGCCGCCCGAACGACGCCTGGCTGCTGCTCGGCGAGCTCGACGAGCTGCTCGAACGCCTCTACGGGCCCCGCAGGTTCCGAGCCTTCGCGATCCCCGCGTAGGCCAGGGAAAGGAAAGGAGAACCCCATGGGCAGCGGAGCATGGTCCACCGACGTCTACACGGCCGCGGCGCGCTATCGCGCGGCCAGAGGCACCAGCGCATTCGCCTACAGCGACGGCGGAGCGACACAGGTGCACGAACGGCTCGACCCCAAGGGCGCGAGCATGCGCCAGAGCCGTGACTCCGACGAGCACCCGGAGTCGCTGGCGATCGCCGTGCTCTTCGACGTCACCGGCTCGATGGGAAACGTCCCCCGCATCCTCCAGACCAAGCTGCCGCAACTGCTCGGGCTGCTGCTGCGGAAGGGCTACGTCGCGCATCCCCAGATCCTGTTCGGCGCGATCGGCGACGCGACCTGTGACCGGGCGCCCCTCCAGATCGGCCAGTTCGAGTCCGACAACCGCATGGACGACGACCTCGCGCGCATCCTGCTCGAGGGAGGTGGCGGCGGTCAGAAGACCGAGTCCTACGAGCTCGCCATGCACTTCATGGCCCGCCACACGTCGATCGACTGCTTCGAGAAGCGCGGCAAGCGCGGCTACCTGTTCCTGATCGGTGACGAGATGGCCTACCCACGCGTCAAGCGACGTGAGGTCAAGCGGGTCATCGGCGACGAGCTGAAGGAGGACATCCCGATCGACGACATCGTCGCCGAGCTCAAGCGCACGTGGGAGACCTACTACATCCTCCCCGAGGGAGCCAGCTACGTCGGCGACAAGGAGGTCCTGGGCTTCTGGCGCGGGCAGCTCGGCCAGAACGTCATCGAGCTTGCCGACCTCGACGCCGTCTGCGAGACCATCGCGCTGACGATTGGGCTCGGCGAGGATTCCATCGACCTCGACGAGGGCCTGGAGCACCTGCGTGACGTCGGCTCGACCGCCGGGCCGGCCGTGTCCAAGGCGCTGGCCACGATCGGCGCGACGCACGGCCCGCTGGTGGTCGCGACCACCCCCGACGACCTCGATGGCCCTGGCGGGAACAGCCGGCTGTGAATCACGCCGTCGTCGTCGACCTCGGCTACGGCGATGCCGGCAAGGGCACCGTCGTGGACTGGCTCTGCTCCAACCAGGACGCGGAGCCGGTCCACGCGGTGGTCCGCTTCAACGGCGGCGCCCAGGCCGCGCACAACGTGATCGACGCCGGCGGGCGTCACCACACCTTCGCGCAGTTCGGCTCGGGCACCCTCACCCCCGGTGTGCGAACGCACCTGTCGCGCTTCGTGCTCGTCGACCCCCTGGCGCTGGCCGGCGAGGCCACCCATCTCGCCCTCCTGGGCGTGCGCGACGCCTTGGACCGCCTCACCGTCGACCGCGACGCGCTGCTCGCCACGCCGTACCACCGAGCCGCCAACCGCGCCCGCGAGCGGGCCCGAGGCGATCGCCCCCATGGGTCCTGCGGGATGGGCATCGGCGAGACGGCCTCCTACGCCCTGGACCACCCCGAGGACGCGCCCCGCGTCGCCGACTGCGAGGCGCCTGGAACGCTCGAACGGAAGCTCACGGCGCTGCGGGACCGACTGACCGGCGAGCTCGGGCCGTTGGACGCTCCGCCGGTCTCCGCCGTGTGCGACGCCTACCGGGCCTTTGCCGAGCGGGTGGCGCTGGTCGACTCCGGTCACCTGCACCGTCTGCTCCGGGCCGGCCGGGTCGTGTTCGAGGGCGCGCAGGGCGTGCTCCTGGACGAATGGCACGGGTTCCACCCCTACACGACCTGGAGCACGACCACGTTCGCCAACGCGGAGACGCTGCTCGCGGAGGCGGGCATGACCGCGACCCGGCTCGGCGTGATCCGCTGCTACATGACCCGGCACGGCGCGGGGCCGTTCGTGACCGAGGACCCGACGCTGGACCTCCCCGACCTCCACAACCTCCACAACACCTGGCAGGGCGCGTTCCGGGTCGGCCATCTGGACGCGGTCGCGCTCCGCTACGCCCTCGAGGTGACCGGCGGTGTGGACGCGTTCGCGCTCACCCACCTGGACGTGGCCGAGCGCCGACGGGACCTGCGCTGGTGCCGAGCCTACGAGGTCGACGGCGCGCGCCTGGAGCGCCTGGCCCCAGGTCCGACCGGCGACCTGGCCCACCAGGAGCGGCTCACCAACCTGCTGTGGCGCGCCCGCCCGGTCTACGACGACGCTCACAGCGACTGGCGCGAGATCGCCGAGGCAATCCTCGACGCCCCCGCCATCGTGTGCTCGCATGGGCCCGGCAGGCTCGACAAGCGACCCGCCCTGACCGCGACCTCACCGAACTGAGCGCCGCCGGTCTTTCTCCTTTACGCAGCCGCGCCGGGCGGGCCATGATCGGGCACCGCCTGTCTCCGCGACCGGGTCAGGTTCGTGCTCACACATGGGGGGAGTGTGGAGCGGGATGCCCGAGCAGCTTCCACCGGGGCAGCCGACGGAGTCGGGCCGAGCAGGCGCGGCGAGTGGGACGACCGCCGCCGGTTACGCCGGACCCCAGCCGCCTTCCATAAGCCTTCCGAAGGGCGGCGGAGCGATCAAGGGGATCGGCGAGAAGTTCGGCACCAATCCCGCGACCGGGGCCGGGTCGATGAGCGTGCCGATCGCCACCTCCCCGAACCGTTCGGGGTTCCAGCCGCGGCTCTCGCTCGGCTATGACTCGGGCGCGGGCAACGGGCCGTTCGGGCTGGGGTGGACCCTCGCGCTGCCCTCGATCACCCGCAAGACCGACAAGGGCCTGCCGCTGTACGACGACGCCGCCGAATCCGACGTGTTCCTGCTCTCCGGCGCTGAGGACCTGGTGCCGGTCCTGGTCAACCAGGACGGCCGCTGGGTGCGAGAGGGGCTGCCGCCGCGCACGGTGGGCGGGACCCCGTACCGCGTTCAGCGCTACCGCCCCCGGGTGGAAGGACTGTTCGCGCGGATCGAGCGCTGGACCAGCACGCTCGATCCGACCGACGTCTTCTGGCGCTCGATCTCGAACGACAACGTCACGACCTGGTACGGCAGGACCGGCGAGTCGCGGATCGCCGACCCGGCCGACGCCTCGCGGGTCTTCTCCTGGCTGATCTGCGAGAGCCACGACGACAAGGGCAACGTCATCGCCTACGGCTACAAGCCGGAGAGCGACGAGCTGGTCGACCGGAGCGCGGCCCATGAGCGCAACCGCGAGCGGCGCGCCAACCGCTATCTGAAGCGGATCCGCTACGGCAACCACTCCCCGTACCTTCCCTCGCTCGACCCCGTGGCCCCCTGGCCGGTCACACCCTCCGACGACCAGTGGTATTTCGAGGTCGTCTTCGACTACGGCGAGCACGACACGGAGAGCCCGCTGCCCGATGACGCGCCGGGATGGCGGGCCCGCCCGGACGCGTTCTCGTCCTACCGCGCGGGGTTCGAGGTGCGGACCTACCGGCTCTGCCGGCG
>JBEDUQ010000028.1:0-3976 GCA_040414855.1 Actinomycetota bacterium | reverse complement strand
GAATTGCACCTCGAGGTGCTCGTCGATCGCATGATGCGCGAGTACAAGGTCGAGGCCAACGTCGGCCGCCCGCAGGTGTCCTACCGCGAGACCATCCGCGGCACCGCGCAGAAGGTCGAGGGTCGCCTCGTCCGCCAGACCGGCGGCTCGGGCCAGTACGGCATCGTCTACGTCGACGTCGAGCCGGCGCCCGGTGAGGGCTTTGATTTCGTCAACAAGATCAAGGGCGGCGCGATTCCGACCGAGTTCATCCCGGCGGTCGAGAAGGGCATCGAGGAAGCTATGGACAACGGCCCGCGCGCCGGCTACCCGATGGTCGACGTGCGGGTGACCCTGGTCGACGGCAAGTACCACGACACCGACTCGTCGGAGATCGCCTTCCGCGTGGCCGGCTCGCTGGCCCTCAAGGCGGCGGTCGCCCGGGCCAAGCCGGTGCTGCTCGAGCCGATCTTCGCCGTCGAGGTCACGACGCCCGAGGAGTTCATGGGCGATGTGATCGGCGATCTCAACCGCCGGCGCGGCATGGTGCAGGGCATGGAGCAGCGCGGTAACGCGCAGGTGGTCAGTGCCTATGTGCCGCTGTCAGAGATGTTCGGATACGCGACCGACGTGCGCTCTAACACGCAGGGTCGGGCGACGTATTCCATGCAGTTCGAGCGCTACGACGAAGTCCCCCCTAACATCGCTGAGAAGGTCGTCGGCGAGAAGATGGCGGCCTAGCAGCGTGGCCGGACGGAAGTCCGATAGATTCTTGAGGTTCGCCCACAAAGCGAACGACACCCCTGAGTAAGGAGCATTTTCAAAGTGGCGAAAGCCAAGTTCGAGCGCGACAAGCCCCATGTCAACGTCGGCACCATCGGTCACATTGACCATGGCAAGACGACGCTGACCGCTGCCATCACCAAGGTGCTGTACGAGAAATACGGCGGCACGGAGATTCGGTCGTTCGAATCGATCGATAACGCTCCTGAGGAGAAGGCGCGCGGCATCACCATCGCGACCTCCCACGTCGAGTACCAGACGCCCAACCGGCACTACGCCCACGTTGACTGCCCGGGCCACGCCGACTACGTCAAGAACATGATCACCGGCGCCGCCCAGATGGACGGGGCGATCCTGGTCGTGTCGGCTGCCGACGGCGCCATGCCCCAGACGCGCGAGCACATCCTGCTCGCCCGCCAGGTCGGCGTGCCCTACATCGTGGTCTTCCTCAACAAGGCCGACATGGTCGACGACCCCGAGCTGCTCGAGCTCGTCGAGGTCGAGATCCGCGACCTGCTCTCCGAGTACGAGTTCCCCGGCGACGACATCCCGTTCGTGACCGGCTCCGCGCTCAAGGCGCTGGAGGGCGACGCGGAGTACGAGGCCAAGATCCTCGAGCTCGCCGAGGCGCTGGACTCCTACATCCCCGAGCCCGTGCGCGACCTGGACAAGCCGTTCCTGATGCCGGTCGAGGACGTCTTCTCGATCACCGGCCGCGGCACCGTCGCGACCGGCCGCGTCGAGCAGGGCATCATCAAGACGGGTGAGACCGTCGAGATCGTCGGCATCAAGCCGACGACCTCGACGGTGGTCACCGGCGTCGAGATGTTCAAGAAGATCCTGGACCAGGGGCAGGCCGGCGACAACGTCGGGTGCCTGCTGCGCGGTACCAAGCGTGACGAGATCGAGCGTGGCCAGGTGCTCTGCAAGCCCGGCTCGATCACCCCGCACACGAAGTTCAAGGCCGAGGTCTACGTGCTCAAGAAGGAGGAGGGTGGTCGCCACACTCCGTTCTTCACGGGCTACCGGCCGCAGTTCTACTTCCGCACCACTGACGTCACCGGCGTGGCCCGGCTGCCCGAGGGCACCGAGATGGTCATGCCCGGCGACAACGTCCAGATGGAGATCGAGCTCATCCAGCCGATCGCCATGGACCAGGGTCTGCGGTTCGCGATCCGCGAGGGCGGCCGTACGGTCGGCTCGGGGGTCGTCTCCGAAGTCATCCAGTAGTTCACGAGGGGCGGCGCCGCCCGACCGGGCGCGCCGCCTCTTTTGATGTCAACAGATACGACCAATGGGGCGGGCCCCACGCCCGGGGTTCGCCCTCAACACTGAAAAAAGACAGCTTTCGCTAAACGTGGCCACACTCGCCCAAAACAAAATCCGCATTCGCCTGAAGTCCTATGACCACTCGGCGATCGAGACGGCGGCCAAGGAGATCGTCGAGACGGCGACGCGCACCGGCGCGACCGTCTCCGGACCCGTGCCGCTGCCGACGGAGAAGAACGTCTACTGCGTGATCCGCTCCCCGTTCAAGGACAAGGACTCGCGCGAGCACTTCGAGATCCGTACGCACAAGCGGCTCATCGACATCCACCAGCCGACCCCGAAGACGGTCGACTCGCTCCAGCGGCTCGACCACCTTCCGGCGGGCGTGGACATCGAGATCCGCCTCGCCTCCTAGAGCCATGACCGCCATCCTCGCCAAGAAACTCGGAATGACCCAGCGCTTCCTGGACGACGGCCGCGTCGAGCGCGTGACCGTGCTGGAGGCCGGGCCGTGCCCGGTGACCGGCATCCGCACGCTGGAGCGCGACGGCTATGAGGCCGTGCAGCTGGCCTTCGGTCGCTGCAAGGAGAAGTCGCTGACCCGCGCCGAGCTCGGTCACCTCAAGAAGGCCGACACGTCCGCCCACCGTCATCTCGTCGAGTTCCGCGGCGAGGCGGGCGAGCTGCTCGTCGGCCAGACCGTGACCGTCGATGCCTTCTCGGCCGGTGAGAAGGTCAAGATCTCGGGCCTGTCCAAGGGCAAGGGCTTCGCGGGCACGATCAAGCGCCACAACTTCAAGCGCGGACCCAAGTCCCACGGCTCGCACAACGTGCGCGCGCCGGGATCGATCGGCGCCTCGGCCACGCCGTCGCGCGTGTTCAAGGGCGTGCGCGGCCCCGGCCGCATGGGCGGCGGGCGCGTCACCCAGCGCGGGCTGACCGTCGTCGAGGTCCTTCCCAAGCAGAACCTCATGCTCGTGCGCGGGGCCGTCCCCGGCCCGACGGGCACGACCGTGGAGGTGCGCACCGATGCCTAAGACCGCTCCCAAGCTCGGCGGCGGCACCGTGAAGCTGGACCCCGACGCGTTCGAGGTGCGCTTCAACATGCCGCTCGTCCACGAGACCGTCCGGGCCGAGCTCAACGCTCGCCGGCAGGGCACCCACGCCACCAAGACGCGCGGCAAGGTGTCGGGCGGCGGCGCCAAGCCGTGGCGCCAGAAGGGCACCGGCCGCGCTCGCGCCGGCTCCTCGCGCTCACCGGTCTGGACCGGCGGTGGCACCGTGTTCGGTCCCTCGCCCCGGGGCTACACCGTCAAGGTCAACCGCAAGGCGCGCCGGGCGGCGCTGCGCAGCGCGCTGTCGCTGCACGCCGGCCGCGACTCGCTGGCCGTCTTCGACGCCACCACCTTCACCGAGCCCGTGACCAAGGACGCCGCGGCCCTGATCGCCGACTGGGGCGTGCAGGGTTCGGTGCTCGTGGTCCTGCTCGAGTCCGAGGCCGAGGCCGGGAAGTCGTTTCGCAACCTCACCCGGGTGACCGCCCTGCCGGTGCAGGACACCGGGGTGGCCGACATCGTCGGCGCCGCGTCGCTGCTGGTCTCCGAGGCCGCGCTGACCGAGCTGCTCGCGCGCACCCGCAGCGAGCGTTCCGAGGAGGTGGCTGCCTGATGGAACCCAGCCAGGTGATCATCCGCCCGGTCGTCTCGGAGAAGAGCTACGTGCTCGCCGAGGCGGGCAAGTACACGTTCCGGGTCAACGACCGCGCCCACAAGACCCAGATCCGCCAGGCCATCGAGCAGCTCTTCGATGTCAAGGTGCTCGAGGTCCGCACCGCCTCGGTCAAGTCCAAGCCCAAGCGCCGGGGACACACCTCGGGCAAGACGCGCAGCTGGAAGAAGGCCTACGTCCAGGTCCGCGCGGGCGACACGATCCCGATCTTCCGCGG
>JBEDUQ010000027.1:0-25214 GCA_040414855.1 Actinomycetota bacterium | reverse complement strand
GCTCGCGGTTTCCTTCTGGTCGTGGTCAGAGCTTTGTGCTTATCTACGCGCCAGACAGGTTTTTCCGCCAGGCTGCAGTGGTGCAGAGAGGGAGCGGTGGGATGACTCGGCCACGATCGATCGTGCTTGCGGCCCTGCTCAGCGTATTGGTTCTCATCCTCAGCGGGTGCGCGAAGAAGACCGGCGGCGGCGCCAACGACGCCGCCTGCAAAAGCGACCAGTTCGGATGCGTCGTCTACCAGAAGGGCGCGCCGATCAAGATCGCCACGCTTCTGGCGATCACCGGCGACAACAAGAACCTGGGGCTCGACAGCCAGCACGGGGCCCAGCTGGCCGCCGACTATTTGGACGGCACCTTCGACGGCAAGAACGGCCAGCTCTTCGGCCACGAGGTGCAGCTCGTGAACGAGGATGACGGCTGCAAGAAGGAGGTTGGGCAGGCCGGCGCCACCAAGATCGCCGCCGACCCGACCATCCTGTCGGTGATCGGGACCAGCTGCTCGAGCTCCGCCCTGGGCGTGGCCGACACCATCCTCTCCAAGAAGGGGATGCTGCTGATCTCGCCGTCCAACACCAGCCCGGCCCTGACGGCCGAGGGCACCCACCAGCCGTTCTACCTGCGCACGGCGCACAACGACCGGATCCAGGGCGCGGTCGTCGCCGACTTCGCCTACACCAAGCTGGGCGCCAAGACCGCGGCCACGATCCACGACGAGAGCCCGTACGCCGACGGCCTGGCGGCGGTGTTCCGCGACGTGTTCCAGAAGCTCGGCGGCAAGATCATCGACAACGGCAACCAGGCGATCCAGTCGACCGACCGGGACTTCAAGCCGGTCCTGAACACGCTCGCGCAGGGCAAGCCCGACTTCATCTACTACCCCGACTTCATCCCCGCCTGCGCGCTGATCGCCAAGCAGGCTCGGACGATCCAGACGCTGTCCAACACCAAGCTGATGGGCTCTGACGGCTGCCAGGACCCGCAGTACCTCAAGGTCGGCGCCCACGACGTCTTCGGGACCTGGCTGTCCGCTCCCGACGTCACCGCGCAGACCAGCACCAACGCCTTCTACGGCCAGCAGTTCCTGCCGGCCTACCAGAAGGAGTTCGGCACCCGGCCGCTGTCGGTCTTCAACGCCCACGCCTGGGACGCCATGCAGATCCTGTTCACCGCCATCAAGGCGGTCGCCAAGGACGACAACGGCACCCTGACGATCCCGCGGACCGCCCTCAAGGACGCGATCTTCAAGACCAGCGACTACAAGGGGCTCAGCGGGACGATCACCTGCACCCCGTCGGGGGACTGCGCGACCGCGGTTTCGATCGCCGTCTACGAGGCTCCTGGCATCCCGGTCGAGGGCGGCACCCCGAACGCCAAGCCGGTGTTCACCGAGACCAAGACGCTCGCGGAGGCGTCCGCATAGGAGCAAGGGTGGGACGGCTGTCCGGCGCGATGGCCAGCGTCGTGGCCGCGGTCATGACCGCGGCGCTGGTCACCGGTTGCACCAGCAAGACCAGCAAGCCTGCGGCACCGACGCCGACGGTGCCGCAGGCGCACCGGCTGGATGGGAAGTACACGGTGCACGGGATCTTCAAGCACCGGAACTACGGCACGCCATGCAAGGCCGCTGAGGCCGGCTACGCCGACATCCATGCCGGCACCCCCGTGGTGGTCCGCGACCCCTCGGGCGCGGTGGTCGGCTCGGCCAAGCTCGGTGGAGGGATCCTGCGGCAACAGCCGCTGCGTGGCAGGGATGACGACTGCCTGTTCCAGTTCTCGCTCACGGTCCCCGACCGGGCCGGGTACCGGATCGAGGTGAGCATCCGCGGAGCGGTTCCGTTCACCAAGGCCGACCTCGAGCGTTCCCACTGGACGGCCAACATGACGGTCGGCGCGTACACCGCGTTCGGCGGCGACTAGGAGGCGGGTCGGTTTGGGTCGACACCGGGAACCGAGATGAGCGAGCAGAGCGGCGGACCGGTCCGGACGCCGGTCGAGGCGCCGACCGAGACGCCGGTCCAGCCGAGGATGGCCGTGCTCGCGGAGCGCTTCCCGATCCACCGGCTCACGCTCCTGGCGGTCGCGTTCCTGGTCACCCTCGGCGTGGTCACCGGCTCGTGGAAGACGATCGCGAGCGGCAACGTCACTGGCGAGGGCTGGCGCCTGTTCCTGGTGTTCGGCATCGCGCAGGGCAGCATCTACGCGCTGATCGCGCTCGGCTACAGCCTGGTCTACGGGATCCTGCTGATGATCAACTTCGCCCACGGCGAGGTGTTCATGGCGGGCGCGTTCGCCTCGTACTTCGTCGCCCAGTCGCTCGACAGCAAGGGACTGCTCGACCGCGACCCGATCCCGACCCTCGGGCTGGTGTTCCTGACCGCGATCCTGGTGTCGATGGGCGTTGCCGTGCTGCTGGAACGGGTCGCCTACCGGCCGTTACGCAACGCGCCCAGGCTGGTGCCGCTGATCACCGCCATCGGCGCGTCGCTGTTCCTCCAGTACACCTTCTCGGGCTTCTTCGGCTCGGATGCCAAGGGCTACCCGACCCCCCAGAGCCTCACCGGGACCATGAACATCGTCGGCTTCCCGGTGGCGCGGACCCAGCTGCTGACCATCATCACCGCGATCGTGATGATGGTCGGGCTCCGGTTCTTCATCGCCAGGACCCGGACCGGCAAGTCGATGCGGGCGGTCGCCGAGGACAAGGAGATCGCCAGCCTGATGGGGATCGACATCAACCGGGTGGTGGTGATCACCTTCGCCATCGGCGGGATCCTGGCCGGGGTGGCCGGCGTGCTGTTCGCGCTGACCTTCTCCGAGGTCGACTCCTTCATGGGCTTCGTGCCGGGCATCAAGGCGTTCACCGCCGCGGTGCTCGGCGGGATCGGCAGCGTCACCGGCGCCGCCATCGGCGGGCTGATCCTCGGCGTGGCCGAGTCGATCGGGCCGGTGCTGCTGCTCACCGGCATCCACGTGCCCGCGACCAACCAGCTCAGAGACGTGATCGCGTTCACCATCCTGGTCCTGGTCCTGGTCTTCCGGCCCGGGGGCATCCTCGGGACCGGCGAGCGCGAGAAGGCGTGAGGCGACCATGACCGGCTCCAACCTGCTGCGCCGGGCCGCCATCGCCGGCCTGATCGGCGGCGTCGTCGTCATCTACCTGGCCCTGGTGGGCATGGTCGAGAAGTTCGAGGTCCGCCACCTGATCGGCGACTGGCTCAACCTCGGCAAGCTGCTGCTGGCGCTGCCGCCGCTGCTGGCAGGCTACCTCGCGACCAGGCCGCGCGTGCGTGGCGGCCGCGTCGAACGGCCGGAACGTGGCCCGGCGATCACCGCCGGGTTGGTCAGCGGCACCATCGCCGGGCTGATGGCGGCGCTGGCGGTGGCCTTCGTCCACCTGTTCCCCGACGGCGCGGTCCGGAACATCTTCATCGCCGTCTCGCCCTCGCTGCTGTCGATCATGACCTTCGGCGAGAACCTGCTGGTCGGGGCGATCCTCTTGGTGGCCGGCGGGGCGGCGCTCGGCACGCTCGGAGCCGCCTACCAGACCCTGCCGGACCGGGTCAGGCGCCCGCTCGGCATCGGTCTGGCGACAACCTTCCTGTTCGCCCTGCTCCAGCGGATCATCCCGCCGCTGATCTTCTACCTGAACCTGGACTCGACCTGGCTCTACAGCACCAGCTTCGGCGGCCTCACCCCGATCGGCGCCGTGGTGGTCTTCGTGGTCGCCACCGCGATCCCGGCGGTCTGGGCGACCAGGAGCCAGGCGGTGCGGCAACGGATCGCGGCGCTCCCGCCGGCGCGACAGCGGGCGCTGAACCTGACCCGGCTGCTGGCGATCGGCATCGTGCTGGCCCTGCTGCCGAGGTTCATCGGCTCCACGCTCTCGCAGGTGCTCGGGCAGATCGGCGTCTACCTGCTGATGGGCCTCGGGCTGAACATCGTGGTCGGCTACGCCGGGCTGCTCGACCTCGGCTACGTCGCCTTCTTCGCCACCGGCGCCTACCTCACCGCCCTGTTCACCGGCGCGCACCTGGTGACCTCGCTCGGCTCGGTCGCCTCGCCGGCTCTGGTGCTGCACCTGGACTTCTACGCCGCGGTGCCGCTGGTGATCCTGTTCGCCGCCTTCATCGGCCTGGTGATCGGCGCGCCGGTGCTGCGGCTGCGCGGCGACTACCTGGCGATCGTCACCCTCGGGTTCGGCGAGATCGCCAGGGTGCTGGTGGCGTCGAGCTGGCTCCAGAAGTTCACCGGCGGGCCGCAGGGGCT
Organism: Actinomycetota bacterium; assembly: GCA_040414855.1. Lineage (GTDB taxonomy): Bacteria > Actinomycetota > CALGFH01 > CALGFH01 > CALGFH01 > DASVXQ01. Next base: position 20,947 of record JBEDUQ010000027.1, on the reverse strand, counting down.
GCGCGACATCACCGACGCGCACGTCGGCGGGATCGGCTTCCGGGACCCGCAACCGTTCTACTACCTGGTGCTTGCGTTCTGCGCGCTGGCCATCTTCGTGTCGATGCGGCTGGCCGACTCCAGGGTCGGGCGGGCGTGGAGCGCCATGCGCGAGGACGAGCTGGCGGCCGAGGCCATGGGCATCAGCACCGTCAGATACAAGCTGCTCGCGTTCGCGATGGGCGCCGCGATCGGCTGCCTGTCGGGCACGCTGTTCGCGGTGCAGATCGGCTCGCTCACGCCCGACAGCTTCGGGATCCTGGTGTCGATCACCGCGCTGGCGGTGGTGGTGCTCGGCGGGATGGGCAGCATCCGCGGCGTGATCGTCGGCACCATGCTGCTGATCGGCCTGCCCGGACTGCTCGACGAGTTCGAGGAGTACCGGCTGCTGGTCTACGGCGCCGCGCTGATCATGGTGATGATCCTGCGCCCGCAGGGCCTGATCCCCAACGTGCGCCGGATGCGCGAGCTCAAGGAGGACGAGGTCGCGCAGGACGCGTGGCTCGAACGCGAACGCGAGGCACCGGCGGCGATCGCGGGCGGAGGAGGTGGGGCGTCGTGAGCGCGCTGCTGGAGATCCGTGGGCTCGTCAAGCGCTTCGGCGGTCTGAACGCGGTCGACGGCGTCGACCTGGACGTCGAGGCCGGCGAGATCGTGAGCGTCATCGGTCCCAACGGGGCCGGCAAGACGACCCTGTTCAACGTGGTCACCGGGCTCTACGACGCCGACGGCGGGTCGATCACCTTCGACGGCCACAGCCTGGTCGGCCTCAAGCCCAACCAGGTCTGCGGCCTGGGGATCTCGCGCACCTTCCAGACCGTGCGGCTGTTCACCAACATGAGCGTGCTCGAGAACGCCATGGTCGGCCAGCACTGCCGGACCCGCGCCGGGGTCCTCGGCGCGGTGCTGCGGCTGCCCCGAACCAGGGCCGAGGAGCAGACGGTCCGAGAGCAGGCGCGCGCCGCGCTGGCGTTCTTCGGCGGCCGCCTCTCCAGCTTCCGCGAGGACCAGCCGGCCATGGCGCTCTCGTACGCCAACCGGCGGCGGCTCGAGATCGCCCGGGCGATGGCCACCAACCCGAAGCTGATCCTGCTCGACGAGCCGACCGCGGGGATGAACCCCAAGGAGACCGAGGAGATGATCGGCCTGATCGGCAAGCTCCGGGACGAGCAGGGGTTCACCATCGTGGTGATCGAGCACGACATGCGCCTGGTCCGAGGGGTGTCCGACCGGGTGGTCGCGCTCGACTACGGCCGCAAGATCGCCGAGGGCAGCTTCGATCAGGTGGCCAGCGACGTCCGGGTGATCGAGGCCTACCTCGGCAAGGGCGCGGTGAAGGCCGGATGAGCGCGACGAGCGGGACGAACGACCGGCCGATCCTCGAGCTGCGGAACGTCACCACCCACTACGGGCTGATCGCGGTGCTCCGCGAGGTCAACCTCGAGATCTTCCCCGGCGAGATCGTCTGCCTGCTCGGCGGCAACGCCAGCGGCAAGTCCACCACGCTGCGGACCATCCTCGGCATGGTCACCCCCAGCGAGGGCGAGGTGCGTTACGACGGCGGCACCATCAGCGGGCTGCCCACGATGGAGATCGTTAGCCGCGGCATCACCATGGTCCCCGAGAACCGCCGCCTGTTCTCGCGCATGACCGTGAGCGAGAACCTCGAGCTCGGCGGCTACCTGCGCAAGGACCAGCCCAAGGTCAAGGAGGACCTGGAGCGGGTGCTCACCCTGTTCCCCAGGCTGCGCGAGCGGCTCTCCCAGAAGGCCGGCACCCTTTCCGGCGGCGAGCAGCAGATGGTCGCCATGGGTCGCGCGCTGATGGCCGACCCCAAGGTGCTGCTCATGGACGAGCCGTCGATGGGCTTGGCCCCGGTGCTGGTCGAGCAGGTCTTCCAGACCATCCAGGACGTCAACAAGCTGGGCACCACCGTCTTCGTGGTGGAGCAGAACGCCCACATGGCCCTGTCCATCGCACACCGGGGCTATGTCCTACAGACCGGTCGCATCGTCCTGGGCGAGACCGCCAAGGGTCTGATCGAGAACCCCGACATGCAGAAGGCCTACCTCGGCGAGCTCACCTGAGTCAGGCCCGCTGAGCCGGGGCGAGCGGCGCAGCCGACGCATCCAGGGCAATTGGCATCGCGTCCCGTCTTCCCAGGCCGTTCTGGATTTGTTCTTCTGGATTTCATCCGCTCCGGGTGATGGCACGACCTCGCCCCTCGGGTGTCATGGCTGGCGTTCATTGCGGCCGTGCACCCGGGAGGCTGACGCGTGGAGCGCGATGAGGAGGAGGTCCAGCCACCGGAACGCCGAACTGGTGGGATTGTCACGAGCTGGGTGGCTCGTGCGAGCGCGACCCTGACCGGGGCCGCGATCTCCGCGACCGTCTGGGAGGTCGGCACCACCCTGCGCCTGGCCCGCCTGGCCACGGAGCTCGCCTTCCGCGCCCCGGCCGAGCTGGTCGGTCGCGCGGGGGACCTGGTGGGCCGGCTCGGAGCCGCGATCTCGGTCCCGGCCGAACCAGGGGCCGCCGACCCGAACCTCCCGGACGAATTGAACCGGGCGCTGGTGCTGCGCCTCTATCGGGCGGCGGTCCAGGCCGACCTCCCGACGGCCAGGAAGCTCGTCGACCAGGACCTCGAGTGGCACGTTCCCGGAGACGAGCCGGCCGGCGGCCCATACCGCGGCGTCACCGAGGCGGTCTCGGCGTTCGGGGCCCTCTGGGGGCGGATCGGGACCGTGGACGCGGTCGAGCTCCGTGACGTGGTGGCCAGCTCGGCGCGCGCCGCGGCGCTGCTGCGCCTGTCCGTGCTCCGGTCCGGCCGGCGGTCGACGCTCGACTGGTGGCTGATGTTCCGAATCGACGGCGGCCAGGTCGCCGAGGCTTGGGGGCCCTTCCCGACCGAGCCACGCCCGTGAGCCCCCAGCTCGACCAGGTCAGCCGTCTCTGGAACTCCCGCGGACGGCGCGCCCGGAGGATTTGGGCGCAGCGTGGCCATGCCCACATCGAGCTCCGCAGGGTCGATGCGTCGCGCGTGGACCGCTTCGCCGAGCGCCTGGAGCAGAGGCTGACCAGTCATCCCGCCGTCCGCTGGGTCGAGGTCGTCGACGAGGTCGGGCGCGTGGTGGTGGCGTTCGACGGTGGCGCCGCCAACGAGGAGGACTTCCTCGACTCCATCGAGGACGTCGAGGACGAGTTCGGCGTCGGGGACCAGCCGTTCGACGGCGACCCCGCGTCGCATCCGGCGGACATCGAGCCGATCGTCCGCGGCGCCGTCGAGATCGCCGGCTCGACCGTCGGGCTCGGGATGGCGACCGCGCAGCGGGCCGCCAGGCTGCCGCCGATTCCGTACATGGGGACCGTCGCCGGAGCGGTCTCCTTCCTGGAGCAGCAGCCGAGGGTCCGCCGGCTCATCGAGATGCTGATCGGGGCCACGCCCGCCGAGCTGACGCTGGCGGTGAGCAGCGGCCTCGCCCAAGGTCTCGCGGGCTCGCCGATCGGTCCGATCGTGGACATCGGGCTCCGGTCCACCTTGCTCACCGAGGCCGCCGCACGGCGGCGTCGCTGGCTCGACCGCGAGGCCGCGCTCTGGGACTCGCCCTCGGGCCGTCCGCGCGGTCCCCTCCGGAGCGAGCCCCGCCCGGTGAAGCTGCCGCCCGGTGTGGTGGAGAAGTACGCCGACGCCGCCTTCCTCGGCTCGCTGGGCGGCGCCGCCATCACTCTGGCCGCGACCCGCAATCCGCAGCGGGGCGCCGCCATGCTCCAGGCCGCCCTGCCCAAGGCGGCGAAGTTCGGCAGGGAGGGCTTCGCCGCCCACCTCGGGCGCGTCCTGGCGGCACGCGGCGTGATGCCGATGAACTCCGGCTCGATCCGGCTGCTCGACCGGGTGAGCTGCGCGGTCATCGACGTCGGGCTCCTGGCCCGCGACGAGTTCGAGCTGACGGAGGTCAAGGTCGTCGCGCCGGCCGACGACAGCGACCCCGAGGCGATGGCACGGCGCCTGTTCGACCGCAACCACCCGACCGCCAGGCGCCGGCAGAGTGGCTGGACGCTCGCCCCGCTCGCCGTCCTCGGCGTCGAGGCGCCGGCTGGGAGCAGGCGTCTGGTGGCACGGCTGCGCAAGCACGGCCACGCGCTGGGCCTCACCCATCGGGGCCGGCTGGTGGCGCTGGCATCCGCGCGGCCGGCGCTACGCGCCGGAGCGGAGGCGCTGGTCGAGGAGGCGCGGCGCTGCGGGCTCGAGGTCGTGGCCGCCGGGGATCCCGGCGTGGCGTGGAGGCTGCGTCCCGACCGGATCGTGCCGAACGGGCCGCGGCTCCCCAGGGCCATCCGCTCGCTCCAGCGCGCCGGATCGGTGGTCCTGCTGGTGGGGGGCGGCGGATCCGCCGGGCTGCCGGCCGCCGACCTCGCGCTGGGACTGCGGCGCAGGAACGAGCCGCCGGCGTGGGGCGCGGACCTGATCGCGGAGGACGACGACCTCGCCCATGCCTTCATGCTGTTCCAGGCATGCGAGGCCGCCCGCCAGGTCAGCCGGCAGAGCGTTGGGCTCAGCGGCGTCGGTGCAACCATCGCCTCCGCCACCGTCGCGGCGCCTTTCGGGCTGGTGACCGCCGCCTGGCAGCGCAGCATGGACGTGGTCAACGTCGCATCGGCGGTGACGCTCGCCAACGGCACGCGGATCGCGGCGAGGCTCGCGCGCCGTCCGCTCCCGGTCGTGCACGAGGTCGAGCCCTGGCACGAGCTCGGTGGCATGGAGACGCTGGCGCGGCTGGGGACGGGCCTGGAGGGCCTCTCGGAAGCGGAGGCCGCGGTCCGCAGGCCGCCGGAGATCCCGCCGCCTCCCCCGGCGCTGCTGCTGACCAGAGCGGTGACGGCCGAGCTGGTCAACCCGCTGACCCCGATCCTCGCCGCCGGAGCGGGCCTCGCCGCCACCGTCGGCTCGGTGACCGACGCCGGCCTGATCGGCGGGCTCACCCTGCTGAACGCGCTGATCGGCGGGGTCGAGCGCTACCGCGCCGAGCGAGCGATCGAGCGGCTGGAGGGCCGCTCCGCACGGGGCGTCTTCGTGCGGCGCGAGGGCACCGAGCACGTGGTCGACGCCAGCGAGCTGGTCCCCGGCGACGTCGTCCGCCTGCGGACCAAGGACGTCGTGCCGGCCGACTGCCGCATCCTCGAGGCCACCGCCCTCGAGGTGGACGAGTCGAGCCTCACCGGCGAGTCGCTGCCCGTCCCCAAGTCCGCTCCACCCTCCTACGCCACCGCGATCGCCGAGCGCAGCTCGATGCTCTACGAGGGCACCGCGATCGCCGCGGGCGAGGCCACCGCCGTGGTGGTCGCCACCGGCACCGCCACCGAGATGCGCCACACCGAGAGCGTGGTGCCGCTCGAACCGCCGCAGAGCGGCGTCGAGGCCCGCTTGCAGTCGCTCACCTCGCTCGCCGGGCCGGTCGCGCTTGGCAGCGGCGGGCTGCTGGCCGGGGTCACGGCGTTGCGCGGGCTTCCGCTCCGCAACGTGGTCGACTCCTCGGTGGCCCTGGCGGCCGCCGCCGTCCCCGAGGGCCTCCCGCTGCTGGCGACCGTGGCGCAGCTCAGCGCGGCGCGGCGGCTGGCCGACCGCGGCGCCCTGGTGCGCTCGCGCCGGGCCGTAGAGGCGCTCGGTCGGGTGAACGTGGCCTGCGTCGACAAGACCGGCACGCTCACCGAAGGCCGCATCGCCCTGGTGGCGGTGTCCGACGGCACCACCGAGCTCTCGGCGAACGGCCACGACGTCAGCCCCGAGGCGCGCGACATCCTGGCGGCCGGGCTGCGGGCCTCGCCCGATTCCGCGAACGGCGAGCTGGTGCACGCCGAGGACCGCGCGCTGGTACAGGAGGCCGGCGAGGCCGAGGTCGCCGCCGACCGGGGCGCCGCCGACTGGCGGCGGGTGGACGAGCTGCCGTACGAGCCCGGGCGCGGCTACCACGCAGTGCTCGGCAACAACCACGAGTCCGCGCTGCTCGCGGTCAAGGGTGCGCCGGAGATCGTGCTGGCGCGCGCCGTCAGCTCCCACGACGGCAACGGGCGGGTCCCGATGAACGCGGCGCGGCGGCGGAAGCTGATGGGCGAGGCGCGCAGGCTGGCCAGGCGGGGCCTGCGAGTGCTGGCGGTCGCGGAACGGACCGTGCCCTCGGGGACCGCGCTCGACGAGGAGCTGGTCGAGAAGGTCGACTTCCTCGGCTTCCTCGCCTACAGCGACCCCGTGCGGGCGACCGCGGCCGAGGCCGTCCGGAACCTCCGGACCGCGGGCGTCGACATCGTGATGATGACCGGCGACCATCCCAACACTGCCGAGAGCATCGCCTCGGAGCTCGACCTCATCAACGGCAACCGGATCATCACCGGTCCGGAGGTCGACAAGCTCAGCGACGACGAGCTGGCCGAGATCGTGGCCGAGGTCGCCGTGTTCGCACGGGTCACCCCGTTCCACAAGGTCCGGGTCGTGCGGGCGCTCCAGCGGTCGGGCCGCGTGGTGGCGATGACCGGCGACGGCGCCAACGACGCGCAGGCCATCCGCCTGGCCGACGTCGGCATCGCCTTTGGCGAGGCGGCCACCCCGGCCACCCGCGAGGCCGCCGACCTGCTGGTGGTGGACAGCAGGATCGAGACGATCGTCGAGGCGCTGCTGGAGGGTCGGGCGCTGTGGGCGTCGACCCGGGAGGCCGCCGCCATCCTGGTCGGCGGCAACCTCGGTGAGGTCGCGTTCACCGTCGCCGGCACCGTTGCCACCGGCCGGCCGCCCCTCAACGCCCGGCAGCTGCTGCTGGTCAACCTGCTCACCGACGCCGCGCCGGCCATGGCCATCGCCGTCCGTCAGCCCAGCCGGCCAACCCCTGAGCAGCTCCTGCGCGAGGGCCCGGAGGCATCGCTCGGCGGGCCGCTGGTCCGCGACATCGCCTGGCGCGCGACCATCACCAGCGGCGCCACCACCGGCGCCTGGCTCGCCGCCCGCGCCACCGGCAGCAAGGCACACGCCAGCACCGTCTCGATGACCGCGCTGGTCGGCGCGCAGCTCGGCCAGACCCTGCTGGTCGGTTGGAAGGACCCCGTCGTCGCCGCCGCCGGCCTCGGTTCGGCCGCGGTGCTGGCCGGCATCGTGCAGACCCCCGGCCTGTCCCACTTCTTCGGCTGCCGTCCGCTGGGTCCCCTCGGCTGGACCATCAGCGGCGCCGCCAGCGCCGCCGCGACCGTCGCCGCGGCCATCCCGATGATCCAGATCCCCGACCTGCCGCGACTCCCCCTCCCGTAGTTCGCCGTAGGGCGCAGGCGCCCGGCGTGACAAGCCGCGGAGTTCCTGGCCGCTCGCTCGAGGCTTTACGATTTGTTGGGGCGAGCCGCGCGCTGGCGGGAGGTGAGGGTCTTGGCGCGGGTGGAGGTGCCGCTGGAGGTCTTCCAGCGCGGGCAGTTCCCACCCGTGTGCGTCAAGACGGGCCGGCCGGCTGAGCTGGTGGGTGAGGCCGAGGTCGTCGCCACGACCGGCGGAGCATGGTGGCTGGTCCGCGTGCTCCCCGGGACGAAGGGCTTCTGGCCCGCCAGCAGGCGAGCGTTGGGGAACGTCCCCATCACGCGGACAGCCGCCCGAAGGATCGCCGTCATGCGCTGGGCGTGGGTCGTGGCGTTCCTGGCCGGCGGATTGATCGTGCGCGGCGCAGGGTCGGGGTCGATGCTGCTCGCCGGCCGTGGCCTGGTGGTCGTGGCCGGGGCGTTGTGGCTGCTGGCCTCCTTGGTGACCGTTGAAGGGCGCCTGGATCGCGAGCGTGGGACCGTGGAGCTGTACGACGTCCACCCGCGGTTCAAGGCAGCCGTGGAGCATGGGACGGGGGCCGCCACCCAGGACGACACGTTGACATCGACGTCTGGTGCGGTGCTGCCCGCTACAGGCAGATCCAGCAGTACAGACGCTCACCCGCCTGGCGCGCGCGACCGGCCAGGGCGGTGAGCTCGCCAAGGAACGGCAGCACGTCGTCCGCGGTTGGCTCCTCCCAGAACTCCTCGGTGCGCACCCACTGCTCGGCAACCGCTGGCAGCCGGCTGGGCTGCGCGTCCGCCAGCGCATCGCGAAGCTCCTCCGACAACTGCATGATCCAGGGACCGTCCTCGGCCTCCGTCGCCACCAGCTCCCCGTCGGGCAGCTCCTCGTAGGGCGTCCCGGTCAGCAGCGACTGCAGTGTGCGCAGCATGACCTCGGGCTCGAACCCCTTGCCTTCCACCGCATCCACCAACGGCGCATCCGGGTCTGGAGTTGTCGGACCCCCAAGTCGATGAAGCACCGCCGCGGCGGTCGACGCATCTGGCGCACGGAAGTAGTCGAACAGCACACCCACGGAGCCCTCCCGACCAAGCTCGGCGACCACCGCGCAACGATACGGCGCCGACCCGACAAGGGAGCCCAGCCGGTGGGAGGACCGAGGCGAGCACCACCCGGACCCGGAGGACCGGCGCGAGGTCAGGTCCCGCGCGTCCCTGGCGCGAGCTCAGGTCCCGCGGGTAGTCCCTGGCGCGAGGTCAGGTCCCGCGAGCTCAGGTCCCGCGAGCTCAGGCCCCGCGGGTCCTCGACCGAGGTCCGGCCCTTCCCGTCCGCGTCGTCCGCGGCGAGCTCGGGGCCGCCGCGCCCTACCGCGACCTCGAGCGCCCATCGCTGGACCGGGTCCGAGTCGACTCGGGACGGGTGGAGCGGGTCCGGGTGGACTGGGTGCCGGTGGAGCGGGTCCGGGTGGACCGGCCCCGGGGTCGCGCGGCCTCGCCGCGTCCACCCGACACCGCGACCCTCGACATGGGCGTCCCGCGGCGCCCAGCGGGGGGACGTCCGGTCGCGACCCGCGACGCCGCGTTCGCGCCCGACACGACGGTGTTCATTCCACCTCGCATCGCCCGCGCGCCAAGCGACACGCCGGCCCCAGCCGCTCTGCCACCCATCCCAACGCCGGTGCCCACCGCCGATCCGACCGTCCGCACGGCAGTCTCCGTCGGCTTCTTCACAATCTGGGGTGCCTTGTCCTGCCAGACCCGAGCCCCGTATCCGGCCACGGCACCGAGAAATCCAGCGACCAGCCATTCCTCCATGCGCACCGCCCCCAGACTCACACCCACTTCGACCGCGCTCGCGGTCAATGCCGATCTCACCCCGCGCGGGCTCGCTACACATCACCCCGATCGCACGAAACCCGCGCGGCTTCGCGGACGTACCAAGGACGGGACCCCGGTTCGCGGCCAAAAGGTCCATGCGCCTCATGTGCCTCAAGATTGGGAGGAGAGGAACTACTTGGCAGATCAAGCAAACAGCGTCAGAATGCGCTCCCGGTCCATCGGCGCTCTCGGGGGAGTCACGCCTTGGCATCCGTGATCAGACCGGTCCGGAACGTGCTCTCACGGCTCTACCGCACGGTCCGGCCCATCCCGAGCGGCCGTAGCTTCGCCTATGACCGCCGGCTGCTGGTCAACCCATACCTGGCCGAGCGGGAATGGGACGTCCAGGGTCTCTCAGGGGCGATGGACAGCACCGGGCTCTCCATGGGCTATCCGGCATGGAACCTGCTGTACTACTCGCTGCTGTGCAGCCTGCCGCGATCCAGCCCCGTGGTCGTCGAGACCGGTACCAACCAGGGCTTCTCCACCATCGTGATGGCCCAGGCGCTGATCGACGCCGATTCTGACGGTGTGGTCCGCACGGTCGACATCGACCCTGAGGCGGTCGCGCTGGCGAAACGCCATGCGGAGCAGGCCAAGGTGGCCGACCGGATCCGATTCGAGGTCGCCGACAGCCGGGACTTTCTCGAGCGGCTTTCCGCCGAGGTCGACCACATCGACTTCGCCTTTCTCGACGGCGATCACCGCGCGGAGGCCGTCGTCGCCGAGTTCGAACGACTCCATGCCCTGGTGGCCGCATGCCGCGGCAAGGTCTACTTCGACAACACCGCCAGCGGAGGCGTCGCCAAGGCGCTACGCCACATCCACGCGACCTACGGCGGCAACCTGGTCGAGTTCCCCAACTGCTCGTGGGCACCGGCGGGCAATGCCATCTGGCAGCCCGAACGCCACTGACCCAAGCTCGGCGCGCGGTGCACGGAGGCCAAGTGCGGCGCGGATCGTTGTAGCGGCCCGGGTTCGATCCCACGACCAGCGCCCTGAGGTACCGTGTCTGACATGAGCGGAACGCTCAGTCCCGACGCAAGTCCAAGGGCGCCGAGCCGCAAGTCGCGGGCGCGGTTATGGATGGCTGCCGCGGTGTCGCTGGTCGCGGTGATCCCGATGTCGGTCTGGCTCCCCCGCGTTCCCACCGCCGAGGCGGATCACCACACCTGGAACCTGTTCGGCCGCACGCCGACGCCTGGCAACTGGGTCAACGGCGACGGCGCCTACCCGGTGCCGCTTCCGGGCGGGCGGGTCGCCTGGCTGTTCGGCGACTCGAAGGTTCGCCGCGCCGACGGCACCGACGCCGTCGTCCACAGCACCATCGTTGTGCAGACCGGTGAGGCCAAGCTCCGGACCCTCGCCGGTGGCACCAGCGCGCAGCCAGCCGATCTGATCCCACCAGTGCAGCCCGGAACCTGGCTGTGGCCGTCCAGCGGCTTCGTCGAGCCCGGTCGGCTCATGGTGTTCGCCGAGGAATTCACCCGCCCCGCCGGCGGCGACGGCTTCCAGGCGACCCACCGCAGGTACCTGATTCCCTTCCAGCTCCCCGACCTGGTCCAGGACGCCCCGCGACCTGTCTATGACGGTCCCGTCGCCTGGGGCCATGCCGCACTGGTAAGCGGCAACGACGTGTACGTCTACGGCAACCTCCAGCGCGACGGCTGGACCAACCTGACCTACCTCGCGCGCTTCCCGCTCGGCGACTCCGGGGCGTACTGGCAGTTCTGGAACGGCCACCGCTTCGCCCAACAGCCCCTGACCGCGGCACCGCTGCGAGGACCCGACGGCAAGGCGCTGGTCGCCAAGATCGCCAGCGTCATCCCCATGCCCGGCCCCTCCGCGGCCGGTACCGACACCGGTGGCGGGTTCGCCGCCCTGACCATCAATCCCTTCGCCAACACCATCGACATGCGGATCGCTCCTGGCCCGCAGGGACCGTGGGGCGCCAAGCAAACCCTGTACAAGGTCCCGGAACCCCGGTCCTACCTCCCCCACGCCCGCACCGACGCCAACGGCACCGTCCGCCTCGCCTACTCCGTGCCCGACCAACGCCCCCGCTACCTCACCGTCAACTGGTGACGGCGAGCGATCGGCACTCGACGCCAGACGCCGTTGAAGAAGGCCCGAAGCGGATCGGCGATCTACGCGGGAGCTTCTTCGATCAGCATCTGCCCGCAAAGCCCAAGGCACTCGTCGCAGATATAGGCACCATCGCCTGCGATCATTCTGGATACCTCGCGTGCCCGCTTGCCGCAGAAGCCGCACCGGTCGCCGGCATCGGCACGTGCCAGCTCCAGCCGGACATGCCTGGAGGTTATCGGGCCGTCACTGGTGAGCAACGTGAGTGCGAGCTGGATGCACTGATCGCAGATGTAGATGTTCGGCCCAGCGATGAGCTTGCGCCTCCGCGGCTGCGGAGCTCCGCAGAAAGTGCAGTTGAGGATGTCCTCAAACCGCTGAGGCAGGTCAACCGGCATGGTCTGTCCAGCTTTCACGGAAGGCGGCTCAATCGTCAAGGACATCCGAGCGATCATTGGACTGGTCGTCACTTCCGGTCCACCCGGCGCGGAGCCGGTTGAGCTCGTCGAGCGTGCCGATGGCGTGCCGGCGGTCGGGGCTGGAGCGGTAGAGGTCGATGGCATGGACGAGGAACTCGGGCTCGATCGCCAACAGCCGGGCTGGGAACTGGAGGTCACCGCCATAGCCGCGGTTGACCAGGCTCAGCAGCCGACCGGCCAGCGAGGTCCTGACCGCGGACGGGTCCGACACGGACACCGCGACGAACGGCTCCGCTCCGCCGGCGTGTAAGGTCCAGTTCAGGTTGCCGCCCTCGACCGCTGACCATGGCACGAGGGTCGGCTGGCCGGGACCCGGCACGTAGAGTCCGGATGGGACCAGCGCCACATACGACCGCCAGCCCGTGGTCAGCAGCACCAGCAGGCCGATGGTGAGCACTCCGGTGAGGATCGCGGCGGGCATCCAGAGCAGCGCGGGTTGGTGCGCGTTGATGAGCGCGCAGGTCCCGACTGTCGCGGCGCCCGTCAACGCGGCCGGGACGGCCGCGCGCCCGAGCCGGTCGTACCTGGCGAGGAACGCCTGGCTGCTCGCTCCATCGATGGTGAGCCGCGCGAGGTCGAAGGTGAGCGCCCGCTTGCGCGGCCGGACCATCACCATCCCGGAGCCGAAGAAGAGCAGGATCGCGGCCAGCACCAGGATCGAGCCCGGGCTGACCGACCCGGACGCCAGACCGAGCAGGACGATCAGGAACAGGGCCATTCCCACGACAACGGTCGGCACGGCGAACAACCCGAACAGCAGCCGCTGGCCGATCGTTGGCGCTGTTGCAGCGGTGGGTGCTGGCTGGGTCGGCGTCTCGAGTGCCACACCAGCGCCGGCACGCCGGTCGTGGCGACGCCGCAGGCTCGGCACGGCGGGGACCAGGAGCAGCGACAGCAGGCCAGTGACCCAGGCCATCATCCGACCGGCCTCGGGCTCGGTCTGGTTGAACGCCACGGCGGTGAGTGCGCCGCTGATTGCGATCAGCGCGAAGCCCGCCCATAGAGCCCAGCGTCGCCGCGCCAGCAGCCCCAGCCCGATGAGTGCGACCAGGCCCGCGCTGGGCAGCCCGAACCGCCGCGTGCCCGCGTCGGACGCGGCCACGATGCCGCCAATGCCCGCGGCAAGCAGCACCAGCACTCCCGCGACAGGCACCGACCAGGGCAGCCGTGACCCGCTCATCGCACCCTCCGCTCGAGCCGACCGGACGCGAGGGTTGTACCCAGGCTCGGACCCGAATGCGTGGGTCGGCCCAAATGGAGGTGTCGAGCTTCGTCGGAGCGGACCCGCTCAGGAGGGTTGGGTGGTCGACCGCCTCAGGTCAGGTCGTCCGTGCCGCGAGGACGCGAACCCGGCGGGCCAGGTTGGCGACCTGGGCGAACCGGCGGGGCTCGGCCGGCTCGGTCCGACGCATCATCATGGCTCGCTGCTCCAACCGCTCGTCCGCCTCGGCCTGGGCGATGGCGGCCATGCGAGCCTGCTTCATGAGCTGGACGGTGACAAGCGCGTTGCGCACGATGCCCTCCTCGTTCGACGGTGCCTGGCTCCTCTGAGGACGATGCGGGAGCCGGGACCCGCCGGGCGATGCCGCGCGTCACGCGGTGGGTGTGACGTTCAACACCTTGGGGTCCGCGGGCGGCGAGGTCGGCGAACCGCTCCGGGGCGCGGCCACCTCCGGACCTGCGGCGTCGCCCGACCTACCCGGGGTCGGGCAGGTGGACCTGGAATGAGGCGCCGGGCCCGTCGCGGCGGTCCTGGACCCAGGCGTTGCCACCGTGGAGCTGCGCGAACACGCGCACCAGCGCGAGCCCGACCCCAAGGCCCGGGGCGTGGGAGGCGGGTCGCGGTCCCTGCCGGAACGGCTGGAAGATGGTTTCCCGCAGCTGGTCGGGCACGCCCGGACCCGCGTCCTCGACCACCAACAGCGCACCGTCGCCGTGCGACTGGACCCCAACCCACACGGGCGTGCCGGGCGGGGTGTGTCTGGCCGCGTTGGCGAGCAGGTTCTCGACGATCCGCTCGACCTTCGGCGGATCCACCTCCAGGCAGAGCGAGCGGACATCCACGTGCAACGGGCGCTGATCCAGCAGCTCCCCGCTGACCTCCGTGACGACGCGCTCGACCAGATCGCCAAGATCGACATACTCGCGCGTCGGGTTGACCTCGGGCTGGGCGAGCCGGTCCAGGTCGAGCAGGTCGTTCAGCAGGCGGTCCATCTTGCGGGCGCTCTTGCCGAGCCGCTGGAGCAGGTCGGCGGCATCTCGCGGGTCCAGCTGCTGCTGGTGACGCTGGAGCGTGACGGCGATCCCGAGCACCGAGGCCAGCGGCGTGCGCAGGTCGTGGGAGACCGCTTGCAGGAACGTGCCCTTCATCCGGTCGAGCGCGCGCAGCTGTCGCGCCGACGCCTGCTCGCGCTCCAGGCTGTCGCGCAGTTGCTGCTCGACCCGCCGGCGCTCGGTGACGTCCCTGGCGACCACCAGCCGCCCGGTGGGCCATCCCAGATGGTCTGTGAGCGAGGACACGGTCACTTCATTGGTACGCCCAGCGGCGGTGACCTCCTCGACGACCTCGCCGCCGTTTCCGAGCTGGCGGCGGAGCAGCTTGGTCCACGCCGGCGCCACCCGCTCTGCCGCCTGGGCGACGACGCGGGCCAAGGGCTGCCCGAGCAGCCGCTCGGCGGCGAGGTTGGCGTCGATGACCTTACCTTTGAGGTCCAGGACCACCACGCCCTCACCGATTGTCTGGAAGATCCGGCCCCTGGCGATGGGCCGCAGCTCCAGCAGATGCAGACGGAACACCGCCAGCGTGATGAGGACCGCGGTCAGCAGGAACGCATACGGGGGCAGGTCGAAACGCCCGAAGCGCTCGAAGTTCAGCGTGCTGAGCAGATTGGCGCCAAGCGGCAGCGCCAGGCTGCCGAGCAGCAGCGTGCTCTGCCGGTAGGGTCTGGAGGTGCGTGCCGTCGTCTCCACGAAGGCCGCCAGGCACAGCCAGGTCGCGGCGTTGAAGTAGATCAAATGGGCCCAAAAGACCGGCCCGTACCGCACAGTGGGGACCGTGCCGGGCGTTCCCGCCACGAACGTGTGGAACAGGTGGTGGGTCGAGGGAATCCCGAGCGTCAGCAGCACCACCAGCGGTTCCACCGCCAGCACCCAGAGCAGGAGCCGGCTGGGGCGCCGGATGTAACCGGCGTACTGAAGCACGAAGACGATCGCGGCCGGCGCCACCACGACCAGTCCGAGGTATTTGAGGTCGCAGAAGAGCCGCTTGGTGGCCGGGTTGCCGGCGGTGAGCTCGACGGCTCGCGCCAGGCTCCATTGGACGAGGGCCGCCAGCACCAGCACGAACGACGTGGCCGTTGGCCGGCGTTGATACCGCCAGATGTACACGGCGCAGGCGATCAGGCATCCCGCTCCGCCCAGCAAGAGGGTGGTGCCCAACCAGGGCCAGCTCATCCCCGCAACGCCCCCCACTCGGAGGGCCCGAGCCCTCCCGATCAGCAAACTCTTCGTGGCGGCCTCTTCCGCCGTTTGCGGACCTTGAAGTCTACGGGAGGCGTGCGGGGCGTGGGAGTTCGATGAGACCGCCCGCGGGCCTGGCGGTCCTCGGGACGCCTCGTCTGTGCGGGGATGCGCACATATGCGGAAAAGCCCCGGATCGCGGAGGCTCACCCCGAGGCCCTCCAATGTCACGGCCTCGCGTTAGCGTGCGCAAATGAACCGCACCGACCGCTTGTACGCCTTGGTCGAGGAGCTGCGCGCGACCGCGCCCCGTTCGCGTAGCGCGCCTCGGCTCGCCGAGCGCTTCGAAGTCAGCGTCCGGACCATCGAGCGGGACATCCTTGCCCTGCAAGAGGCCGGAGTGCCGATCTGGGCGACCGCTGGCCGTGGCGGGGGCTACACGATCGACCCGGCGCACACCTTGCCGCCGTTGAACTTCACCGCCAGCGAGGCGGCGGCGATCGCGCTGGCGCTGGCGCGCAGCGGTCCGATGCCGTTCGATGGCGCCGCTCGCACAGCCCTGCACAAGGTCGTCGCCGCGATGCCGGCAGCCGGGCGCACGGGCACGGCCGACCTGCTCGCCCGGATCCACCTCATGCATGCAAAGCGCGAGGTGTCCGACTCGCCGGTGCTGCGTGCCGTCGAGCGGGCCGTGCTCGAGCGACGGGTCCTGTGCCTCGACTATTGCGACAAGCAGGGCCACAGCACACAAGCGCGGCTGGTGGAGCCGCTCGGCTTCGTCGGCTCGGAGCACGACTGGTACCTGGTGGGGTGGTGTCGGCTTCGCGGCGCCGTGCGCGTGTTCCGCCTCGACCGGATCCGCACCATCGAAGTGACCCCTGAGCGGTCAACCACCTGGGAGGCGCCGGCGCTGGGCGAGCAGTGCCTGCCAGAGCAATCTTGGCATCCCGCGATCGTTGGCTGACCTGCCACGATGACCGGTGTGGCGAGCGTGCGGGAGCTGCGCGCCACCGAAAACGGCGAGCAGCTCCCGGCGGCTCACGACTGCTCGATCAACCCGACGCGATGGCCCTCGGGGTCGAGGAGCATCGCGACGCGTGCGGTCTCCGAGATCGGTGTCGGCGGCTGCACGACCTTGCCGCCGAGCCGTGCCGCATGCTCGAGGTGCTCCTCGAGCCCTTGGACCGACGCGTAGAACGAGACGTACTCTCCGACCTTATCGCCGGGGGCGAAGATGCCGCCCGGGATGCCACCCTCGCTGCCGGTGTTCACCATGCCGTAGTGCTCAGGGTTGCCGGAGTCGACCTTCCAGCCGAGCAGGTCGCCGTAGAAGCGCGTGAGCGCGTCGAGGTCGCGACCAGCGATCTCGAACCACACCACTGGAGCGGCCATGTGTGCACCTCCTGTTTGGATGCGATGACCAGCACAGCCTGGTGCGGAGGAGCGACACCGTCCTGTCGTGGTTTACGAGCCGATTCCGGGTCCGGGGAGAACGCGGGACGGCCGGGTCATCCATAGTGGGAGACGCCGACGGTTCGAGAGGTAGAACCGGTGTGGAGGCAGGATTGAAGGAAACGGAACCGGCGCTCGACCTTCGCGGGAACGCCACCGATGCGGGTCCCATGAAGGAGGGGCTCCACGTCGAGCGGGTCGAGCTCGCGGCTTCGCCGGCGGACGTGCTCCGCGCGCTGGCCGACCGCCCCTTTCCGGTCGCCTTGAGCGGATCGTGGAACGACCGGGGCGCGGTCGTGACCAGCGACCCGGTGCGGGTGGCGGCGATCGACGAGGATCCGTTCGCGGTCGTCGACCGGGTGCCGTCCGTGGCGCCGAGCCAGTCGCACCCGCGCGCGATCGGGGGAGGCTGGTTCGGCTATCTCGGCTATCGCCTGGCCCGCCGGCTGGAGCGAATCAAGACCCCCGAGCCACGGGGCGAGCGCCTGCCCGACTTCCATCTCGCCTTCTACGATCATCTCCTGCGCTACGACGAGACCGACGCGTGCTGGTACTTCGAGGCGCTGGTGACCGAGCCGAGACGCGATTCGATCCGTCACTGGCGCGACCTGGTGCTCGAGCAACTCCGCACGGCGACCAGCACGGCGACGAGCACGGCGACCGTGCCCACGGCCGAGGTCCGCCTCGGCACAATCCGATGGCCCGACCGGGCACAACACGCGGTCGCCGTGGAGCGCTGTATGGCCGCGATCCGCCGGGGGGACATCTTCCAGGCGAACGTCTGCACCAGGATCGGGGCCGAGTTGTCGGGTAGCGGCGCCGAGGCGTGGGCGCGCCTGGTCGAGGCGCTGCACCCCGCCCGGGCGGCATACCTTGCTGGCCCATGGGGAGCGCTGCTCAGCCTGTCCCCGGAGCTGTTCCTGCGGCGACGAGGGACCCATGTGCTGACGGCGCCGATCAAGGGGACACGGCCGCGGGGCGGCATGGCCGGCGACTCCCACGAGGCCGATGTCCTGCGGGCCTCCGCCAAGGACGAGGCCGAGAACGTGATGATCGTCGACCTGATGCGCAATGACCTCGGTCGGGTCTGCGTGCCCGGCAGCGTCCGGGTGCCAGCGCTGTTGTCGGTTGAGCCGCACCCCGGCGTCTGGCATCTGGTCTCCTACGTCGAGGGCGAGCTGCCACCAACGGTGTCCAACAGCGCCCTGTTGCGCGCCACCTTCCCGCCGGGGTCGGTGACCGGGACGCCGAAGGTCCGCGCGATCGAGATCATCGACGAGCTCGAGACCGTCCCGCGCGGGGTGTACACGGGTGCGATCGGCTATGCGAGCCCGGTGGCCGGCCTGGAGATGAGCGTTGCGATCAGGACCTTCGAGGTCCGTGGTGGCACCGCATGGCTTGGCGTCGGCGGCGGGGTGACGGCCGAGTCCACGCCCGTGGAGGAGTGGATCGAGTGCCTGGTCAAGGCCCGTCCGTTGTTGCAGGTGCTCGGGGCCCCACCGATCCCGGCCGCCACCGGCGAGTGTGGCTCGCCGGCCCTGGCCGACCGGCGGCCAGGAGTGTTCGAGACCATGCTCGCCGTCGACGGCGAGGTGTGCGAACTCGCCGATCATGTGAGCCGGCTGCGGCGATCATGCTGGGAGGTGTACCGCCATCGTCTCGACCCCCAGCTCGCCGACCTCGTCCGCCAGCGGTCGGCGCCGCTGCGGGGCACGCACCGGATACGGGTGCGGGTGAGCCCGGCCGCCGGCGCGGCGCCGGCTGTCGAGGTCGCCCCGCAGCCGAGCCCCCACCCCGTTTGTGAGCAGGCGGGCCTCCACGTGGTGCCGCGGCCCGCGCCGGAGGGCCTGGAGCGGCACAAGTTCGTCGACCGTCGCTGGCTCGAGGAGGTCGAGGCCTCCCGCGGCCCCGGAGAGACCGCCGTCCTGGTCGACGACGACGGGCTGCTCCTGGAATCGACCAGGGACTCGCTGTTCATCGTTCGGGCGGGAACGCTCCACGCCGTGCCGCTGGACGGGCGGATCCTCCCCGGCGTCACCCGCCAGATCGTGCTCGACCTCGCCGATGACCTCGGCCTCCGAACGACTGTGTCGCCGATCGATCTGCGCTCGCTCGGCTCGGCCGAGGGAATGTTCCTGACCAACGCGCTGCGCGGTATCCGCTGGGTCAGGCGAACCCCCCAGCGGGAGTGGGACCAGCCTGACGACATCACGCGGACACTCAGCGACCTCCTGCTCCAACGTTGGCGGTTGGCTCCCCCGGACCTCCCCGGCGCCGCGGCCGACACTCCTCCTTAGGGAATGGTCCCGTCCTGTGTGTCTCCTTGCCCGGGGCTCAGGTCACTGGCGGTATCCACACCGGAGCCGCCGCTGAAGAGGTCGGCTCCCCTACCGCCGGCGAGCGTGTCGGCGCCGCTACCGCCGCGCAGGATGTCGTTGCCGTCACCGCCATTGATCGCATCGTCGCCGTTCCCGCCATCGATGACGTCGTTGCCCTCGCCGCCGCTGATGGTGTCACCACTGTTCCCGCCGCAGAGCAGGTCGTTGCCGGCGTTGCCGTCGATGACGTTCTGGCCGTTGAGCCCAAAGACCATGTCGGTGCCGGTGGTGCCGTTGAGGGTCTCGCTCTTGTCGCTGCCGACGAGCACGGTGATGACGACCGGGACCGTCACCTTGCCGTCGCTGAGGCCAAGCGTGATGGTGGTCGAGCCCCGCTTCCTCGCCGCGGCGGTAACGGTGACGGTGCGGTTGACTCCATTGCCGCCGATCGCGACGTCGGCGTTCGACACCAGGGTCGGGTTGCTGTTGGAGACCAGCCTGAGGCTCAGCGCATCGCCATCGGCATCGGACAGCCCGAGGTTGATCAGACCGCTCGCCATACTCGCCATATTGGTGGCCGTGCACTGGCCATTGGTGACCGTCCCGGTCGGCGGAGTATTGGGCGAGCTGCCGTCGGTCGTGACCGAGAGCACGTGGCTGACCGGATCATAGGTGAACGACACGGTGGCGTTCGGTGGGACCGTGAAACTGATGTTCGAGCCGTTGGGGACGCCATCGGCCCCGTAGTTCTCGTCCCAGCCCTCGTTGATCGCCGCCTTGGTCTCATAGGTGCCGGCAGGGATCGCCGTGGTGGTGAACTGGTAGATCC
This sequence comes from Actinomycetota bacterium, assembly GCA_040414855.1. GTDB lineage: Bacteria > Actinomycetota > CALGFH01 > CALGFH01 > CALGFH01 > DASVXQ01. Next base: position 1,118 of record JBEDUQ010000027.1, on the reverse strand, counting down.
CGTTACCGTCCGGGTCTTCGAGCCACGAGCGGAGACAGCCCGGATCCCAGTCGCCCGGGCATCCCAGCTCGCTCTGGTAGCTGCCCGGCGCGGTCGCGATCAGCGCCGTCTGGTTGTCGGCGATCCAGTGGGTCTTGTGGTCGTAGTAGAACGTGACCGCCGCGTCCGCGGTGAGGTCGAGCACGATGTTCGGCCCGTTGTAGGTCGCGCTGGCGCCGTAGTTCTCGTCCCAGCCGCCGTTGAGTGCGACCTTGTACTGCCACTGCCCGGCCGGCATTTTCCAGGTGCCCTGCCAGAGGTCATCGCTGCCGTCGTAGGTGAGCTGCGTCGCCGTGCAGTCCGGCTGCCAGTCACCCGGGCAGCCCAGCTCGCTCTGGAAGTCGCCGACGACGGTGACCGAAACCGGTTGCGGCGTAGCGAGTACTCGCGTCGGCGTTGCCAAGAAGAGCAGCAGCAATGCAAGCGGCAGGAGCGTTGCGGCGTGGCGCGGTACGCGCGGGCCCCACGGGCGCATCGGGATCGTGGGGGTGGTGAGCACCCGCTCGTGGGCCGCGGCCGTGGAGCTCCGGTGACGATCCGTGGGCGGTTCGGGCTGCATCGCTCCTCCTGGTCGTGATGCCGATCAAGCCGATCGATGGGTGGCCGCGGTCACCGCGCTCCGCAACCCAATGGGACCGCGGCGGGGGATGAACTCGATGAGGCCGGACCGGCGCGGCCGGTCCGACGTTAGGGAACTGTCACGGGCCCGCGTTACGGAAGCGCTACGACGGCGGCATGGCAGCCACTCACTATCGGTTCAGAACTCGACGATCGCCACAGGGGTGCCGACGGCGACCTCGTCGTCCGGTGCGACCAGGTGCTCGACGACCGTGCCCGAGAGCGGTGACGGCACATCGAGATCGACCTTGTCGGTCTGCACGTTCAACAGCGGGTCGCCCTCGGCGACGGTCTGGCCGACCTCGACGTACCAGGAGAGGACGACCACCTGGTTGGCCGTGTCCCCGAGCTTCGGCAGCTTGACGGTTCCGCGCATGGCTCGCATCGCTAAGCAGCTCCGCCGACGACCCGGTCTGGGGTGGCATAAACGTGCCGGAACATATCCGAGGGCCCGGCCTTGG
>JBEDUQ010000026.1:0-14367 GCA_040414855.1 Actinomycetota bacterium | reverse complement strand
ACCTGTTCGGCTGGGACGCGACCACCGGGGTGGTGGCCGACTGGATGTACGAGCGGCTCGCCGCCGCCTACGTGCTCGACGACGAGACCAGGAAGTTCATGGAGTCCAGCAACCCGTGGGCCCTGCGCGGCATCACCGAGCGGTTGCTGGAGGCCGCCGAACGCGGCCTCTGGGAGGCCCCGGAGGAGGCCACCCTCCAGGCCCTGCGCGCCATCTACCTCGAGGTCGAGGGCCGCCTCGAGGACGCCCAGGCCTGACAGCGACCGCCGCCGCCCAGGAGGTACACGTTGAGCAGCGAGTTCAGGGTTCGGACTGGTGGTCCGACGCCGCGCGCGATCATCGACCCGGGCATCGAGGAACTAAGCTGGCGCGGTGACCAGCCCCCCGACCCGCTGGAGGCGGGCGTCTGGGAGCTGTACCTCGAAGGCGTCTCGACCCGGGTCACCACGGTTGCCTGCGAGCCAGGGGCCCTGACCGTCACCATCCGGTCAGGCGCCAGCTTCGAGGACTGCGAGCTGGCGCTCGGCATCGTCCGGCGGTCCGCGGCGTTCGGCGAGGGCAATGTCGACACCGGCGACGCCGGAGAGGTCTCCCTGGACCAGCTCGACCAGCGGTTCGGCGCGGACTGGCAGCGCGGGCAGCTCCAGTCGGCCGCGCGGATCTCGATCCACCTTGCACGGGAGCGCGGGCTGATCGAGATGCCCGGTCCCACCCGTAGCGTCTGGGTAGGGGAGCGGGTCACCCAGGAGCTGGAGGACGGCGACGACGCCGTCGTCGCCGAGCGGCTGGTTGCCGTCATGCGTCGCGTCCTCTGGCCTGAGCCGCGCTACGAGGCCGCCAGCGAGTTCACCGTGACCGACCCGGGCGGCGACTCGTTCACGCTGGGGATGCTGCTGCCCGAGCGTCCCTGCGTGCTCCCGCGCACTGATCGGCTCGCGATCGCGGCCGGCGAGGAGGCTTTCCTGATCCCACGGCCGGCGCTTGCCGAGCTGCCGGTCCGGAGCACCTGGCTCGACGACGGCAACCAGCTGGTCGAGGGCGTCGCCGTGGACCGCTGGGCCGATCTGTGCCGGGCCGCGCAACGGCACCGGCTGGACGGTTCCTAGCCGCTCAGGCGTAGCGAGCGGGGACGAAGGTCTGCTCGCTGACCGGCGGGCGCACGTACTTGCCCTCGTCGCGGCGCTTCGGGAGCTTGATCGGCTCGGGCGTCAGGTCCTTGTACGGGACCTTGCTCAGCAGGTGGCTGATGCAGTTGAGCCGCGCGTGCTGCTTGTCGTCGGCGTTCACGACCCACCACGGAGACTCCTTGGTGTCGGTGTATGCGAACATTTCGTCCTTCGCCTTGGAGTACTCCAGCCACTTCTCCCTGGACTTAAGGTCCATCGGGCTGAGCTTCCAGCGCCTGGTCGGGTCGCTGAGCCGCCGCTGGAAGCGGTGCTCCTGCTCCTCGTCGCTCACAGAGAACCAGTACTTGATCAGGGTGATGCCCGAGCGCATCAGCATCGCCTCGAACTGCGGGCAGGAGCGGAAGAACTCCTGGACCTCCTCTTCCGTGCAGAAGCCCATCACCCGCTCGACCCCAGCGCGGTTGTACCAGCTCCGGTCGAACAGGACGATCTCGCCCGCCGCCGGGAGCTGCGCCGCGTAACGCTGGAAGTACCACTGCGACCGCTCCCGCTCCGTCGGGGCGGCGAGCGCGACCACCCGGCAGACCCGCGGGTTCAGGCTCTGGGTGATCCGCTTGATGGTGCCGCCCTTGCCGGCCGCGTCGCGGCCCTCGAACAGGACGACGACCTTGAGGCCCTCGTGGCGGATCCACTCCTGGAGCTTGACCAGCTCGACCTGCAACCGGGCGAGCTCGCGATTGTATGCGGACTTGTCCGCGATCTTCGTCACCTTGTCTCCGGCCATGCTCGGCTCCAATCCCCCGGGTCCGGACCAACCGCTCGCGGCGCCTGTGCCAGCCGAACGTTCCCGAACCCGAGCCTAAGCCGTCGCCGTGCCCGCGACCAGCACTCCGCGCGCGCCGCGCGCGAGGTCGCGGCGGGGTAGCGTTGGGAGAAGCGCCGGACCGAACGAGAGGAGTCCCCAATGAGCGGTGACCCGAACGCCGAGTCCCTTCCGACCTCGACCACCTTCGAGCTTCCCGGCTACACGGTCGAGCGGACGCTCGGGCTGTCATGGGGCCTGATCGTGCGTAGTGTCGGGCTGACCAAGGGCTTGACCGGGGGGTTGCGGTCGCTGCGGGCCGGCGAGGTGCAGGAGTTCAGCTCGGTGGTCGACCAGGCCCGCCACACCGCGCTGGAGCGGTTGATCCAGCACGCGCGCGACCTCGGCGCCAACGCGGTGCTCGGGGTGCGCTTCGACTCGTCCGACCTCGGCAACGGGCTCGCCGAGATCATCGCCTACGGCACCGCCGCCGTGGTCCGGCAGGGCTGAGCGCCGGCGCCAGCGGCCGGCGGTATGTGGGCCCGCCGCGCCCGCGCCCGGCCGCCCGGCCGGGCCGATTTCCCCCCGCCCGGGGTCCCGGCGCGCCTCGGCTCGGCCCGGCCCGCTTCGGCCCCGAGCGGCTCAGACCTCGTCGGGCATGGGGAGCTGGAGGTAGGACATCCCCTGGAGGTCGATCCAGGCCCGCCCCGGTCCCCTGACCATCCGCATCATGACCGAGTCGCAGTTCGGGCAGCGCGCGACCATGCCGGGAGCGTGCTCGAACAGCCGTGTCTGCGCCAGCGCGCCGACCATCCCGCAGGTGGCGCACTTGGTCATCGCGCCGGTGACGTCGACGCTGAACAGGTCGCGCATGGGACCGCCCATGGCGTTGCCGTCGAGCCAGGTCTCCATTGCAAGCCTCCGTTCCATCCGGTTGCGTCCGGGTTGCGCGGTCGACCCGGCAGTTTGGCCGGTCGGCCCGGCCGTGGGGCCGGTCAGCCGCTCGGCCCGAAGCGCTCGGTCTTGATTCGCCGGGCGTCGTGGCCCTGGTCGACGAGCATGTCGGCGACCGCCTCGACGAACCCGGTCGGGCCGCACACGAACGTGTTCGGCGCGGCGCTGGCCGGCCAGGTCAGCTCGGCGAGCTGGGCGGAGTCCAGTCGCCCGACCCGCCCCCGCCAGCCGGGCGGCGCCTCGCGGGTGTAGGTGAGGTCGATGCGCAGTTGCGGGTCCAGGTTCGCCGCGGCGCGCAACTCTTCGCCGTACAGGACCGTCTCGGGCGACCGCGTCGAGTAGACCATCCGCATCGGGGTCGAGAGGCCCTCGGCGATCCGCTGGCGCACCATCGCCATCAGCGGGACCACCCCAGAGCCGCCGCCCACCAGCATGGTCGGCGTCTGGTCCACCGGGCGCCACACGAACCAGCCGCCGATCGGGCCGCGCAGCTCCAACTGGTCACTGGCCATCAGCACCTGGGTCAGGTACGGCGAGACCTCGCCGTCGGCCAGCCGCTGGACGGTCAGTTCGAGGTGCTGATTGGCTGGGCGCGAGGCGATCGAGTAGCTGCGCTGGGCCGAGTACCCGTCCTCGGCGGTCAGGCGCACGTCGACGTGCTGTCCGGCGAGGTGGCCGGGCCACTCGGGGACCTCGAGGGCGATCGTCCGCGCGGTCTCGGACTCGTCCCGCACCTCGACCACCCGGCCGACCCGCCAGGTCAGTCGCCCCAGTACCGCTGCTCGCGCCATGGGTCACCGTAGTTGTGATAGCCCAGGCTCTCCCAGAAGCCGGGCTCGTCCTGGTCCATCAGGCGGATGCCGCGCACCCACTTGGCGCTCTTCCAGAAGTACAGGTGCGGCACCAGCAGTCGCGCCGGACCGCCGTGCTCGGGCTCGAGGTCCTCGCCGTCGAACCGGTACGCGATCCACGCCTGTCCGTCCATCAGGTCCTCGAGCGGCAGGTTGCTGGTGTAGCCGCCGTACGAGCTGGTCAGAGCGTAGCTGGCGCTGGTGTCCACGTCGGCGAGCAGGGTATCCAGCGAGACGCCCTCCCAAGGCGTGCCCAGCTTCGACCATTTGGTCACGCAATGGATGTCCTTGGTGATCGACTCGGACTCCAGCGCCTGGAAGGCGGGCCAATCCCAGCGCTTCACGTCGCCCGACTCGTTGGTGATGGTGAACTCCCAGTCGGCGAGGTCGATCCGTGGCGTCGGACCGGCCGAGAGGACCGGGAAATCCTCGACCAGATACTGGCCGGGTGGCAGGTTGGCGCTCGGCCGGTCACGCCGCCTGCCGAACCCGCGTGACACGATGCCCATCGTTCCCCCTTCCTGGTCGTCCCAGGTGTACGGCCAGGATCTTCGCCCGGCGCTTGCCTCGCAACAAGCCTCGGACGCCGTGACCGATCGCTGGAGTCGAGTCGCCACGGCGACGTCTCGACGTATCGACGTCTCGACGTATCGATGGGTCGCCGCCGTCACTTCTCGACGTATCACCGGGCCGCCGCCACCGCTCTCATGATCGAGCGACCGACAGGAGCGGCGACGTGGCCAAGGAGGACGCCATCACCGGACCGGGGCGGGACACCGGCGACGGCTGGGCCGAGCGGCTCCACCGTGATCTCGCGGCGTTGATCGCCAGGCTCGACCCGGTGCCGCCCGAGGTCCTCCGCGACGCCAGGGCCGCCTGGGAGCTGCGAAGCCTTGACGCCGAGTTGGCCGCGCTGGCCGATGACTCGCCGCTCGACCGCCCGCTCGCCGGGGTGCGGGCCGCCGACGGCCCGAGGTCGTTCACCTTCGAGGCGCCCGGCCTCACCGTCGAGGTCGAGGTGACCGTCGTCGGCGACCGGAGGCGGCTGATCGGGCAGTTGGTCCCGCCCGGTCGAGCGACCGTCACGGTCCGTTACAGAGGCGGCGCCATTCAGGTCGACGCCGACGAGCTGGGCCGCTTCCGTGCCGACGACCTCGCACCAGGACCGGCCTCGCTGCGCTGCGAACCCGCTGGTGACGGCGTCGCCGGCGGCCCTGTGGTGACCGCCTGGATCGCCATCTGAAAGCTTCTTTCGCCCAGCGGTGCCCTGGAAAAGAGGAAGTGTCGTCGCGATCCGTGTAGGATGCCGGCCTTCCGCGAACAAGGGTGGGTTTGGCATGCATGCACGTCGGAGAAGCACGGTTCGGTGGGTTGCGGTCGCTCTGGTGCTCGCCGGGGTGGCGGCGCTGATGGTCTCGGTCGGTGTGGCCTCGGCCAAGGCGACGAAAACGGTGACCTACCGGGGGTACCGCATCGAGGTGCCGGCCTCGTGGTCGGTCGTCGACCTCGCCAAGGACCCGAAGGCCTGTGTGCGGTTCGACGTCCATGCCGTCTACCTGGGCCACCCTGGACCGTCGCCCTCGTGCCCTGTCGACGTCGTCGGTCGCACCGAGGCGCTGCTGCTGGAGCCGCTCGACCACGTGTCCAAAGCCCGGGTGAGGCAGGACACGGTCTGGGCGCCGCGCGGCAAGGCGGCCGCCAGCGTCCCCGACGACACCGGGCACCAGGCGACCCTCGGGGTGACCGCGGCCGGCGTGCTGGTCACCGCCTCGTACGGGAACGACCGCGCCGCCGTCAACGACGTGCTCGACAGCGCAACGCTTGTGGCCGGCGCGCAGGCCGCCCCGCAGGTCGCGCCTTCGCTCGCGACGGCCTCCGTGATCACGCCGGGGACCTTCAACGGCAGGGGCTTCGACGCGTGCACCGCGCCGTCGTCGACGGACATGCAGGCATGGCTGACGGGCTCGCCGTACCGCGCGGTCGGCGTCTACATCGGCGGGGTGAACCGCGGGTGCGCCCAGCCGAACCTGACGGCGTCGTGGGTGAGCGAGCAGACCACCGCGGGCTGGAAGCTGATCCCGACCTACGTCGGGTTGCAGGCTCCCTGCACCAACAGCACGAAGTCCGGGAGGATCGACCCGCCCAACGCGGCCGCGCAGGGCCGGGCGGCCGCCGACGACGCGGTCACGAATGCAGGCCTCCTCGGCATCGGGACCGGCAGCGCCATCTACTTCGACATTGAGGCATACGCGACCGACGACGCCGCCTGCCGCCAGGCCGTGCTGACATTCCTCAGCAACTGGACCAGTCGGCTGCACGAGCTGGCCTACCTGTCCGGCGTGTACTCGAGCGCGAACTCCGGCATCAAGGACCTGGTCGGCGTCTACGACAGCCCCGGCTTCGTCCACCCGGACCACGTCTGGACCGCCCGCTGGGACGGCGTGGCGAATACCGCCGACGTGGTCATCCCCTCCACGTTCTGGCCGAACCACCAGCGCCTCAAGCAGTACCAGGGCGACCATGACGAGACCTACGGCGGCGTGAAGATCAACATCGACAACGACTACCTGGACGTGGCCGCGGGAGCGCCCGAGCCGGTCCCGGTGCCGCCGGTGACCTCCGGCGACCAGGTCGTCACGCTCGGCACCGAGATCCACGCCTTCGCCCGCGGGACCGACAGCCGGCTCTACGAGACCTTCTTCAAGCCAGGTGCCGGCTGGTCGAGCTGGACGGCGCGCCCCGGCGTCTCGATCGCGGGGAACCCGGTCGTGGTGCCGTTCGGCGCCGGGTTCAACGTCTACGTGCGCGGCACGAACGGGACCCTCTACGAGATCTACTACCGCCCGTCCAGCGGCTGGTCCAGCTGGCGCTCGCACGGCGGCAGGGCGATCGCCGGAGACCCGGCGGTGGTGACCTACAGCACGGGAGTCAACGTGTTCGCCCGCGGCACCGACAGCCGGCTCTACGAGCTGTATTACCGGTCCGCATCGGGCTGGTCGCGCTGGAACGCGCACGGGGGCGCCTCGGTCGTCGGCGACCCGGTGGCGCTCTCGCTCGGGTCGGGCTCGGAGATCCACGTGATGGCGCGCGGTGCCAGCTCGCGTCTGTGGGAGATCGCCTACCGGTCGGGGCAGGGCTGGTCGGCCTGGGCGTCGCACGCCGGCGTGACCATGGCCGGCAACCCCTCGGCGGTGCCCTTCAGCGGCGGCTTCAACCTGTTCGCGCGCGGCAGCAACGGGACCCTGTACGAGATCTATTACCGGCCGGCGAAGGGTTGGTCGGGGTGGTCCTCGCACGGCGGCAAGGCGATCGCGGGCGACCCGGCCGCGATGATCTACGGGACCGAGATCCACGTGTTCGTGCGCGGCTCGGACCAGCGTCTGGCCGAGCTGGCCTACCTCCCAGGGCTCGGCTGGCAGCCGTGGGCGACCCGCGGCGGCCTGTCGATCGCGGGCACGCCGAGCGCGGTCAGGTACAACAACGACATCCACGTGTTCGCGCGCAGCGGCACCCGCCTCTACGAGGCGTACTACCGGCCGGCCAACGGCTGGTCCGGCTGGACCGTCAAGGGCGGCACCGCGGTCGCGATCACCTGACGCCGGGGGCGGGCGCGGGCCGGGCGGTACCGAGCCCCCGGCCCCCCGGCCCTGGGCCCTACGTGCCCGGCAGGATCTCGAGCGCGCGACCGAAGTCGGGGATCACCCTGCCGCGGCGCAGCAGCCGGCGCAGGGCCTCGCGCGGCGCGACCCCGTCCTCCTGGCAGATCCGGGCGATCGCGCCGACCACCTGCGGCGCCGCGAACGAGGTGCCCGACCACAGCGCCCAGGAGTTCGCCGGGAAGGTGTCCGGCTGCCAGTCGACCAGCCAGGACTCCTGGCCCTCGACGTACGGGGTCAGGATGCCCTCGGCCACGGCCGAGCAGGTCACCCAGAAGCCACGGCTCGACCAGCTCGACGGCAGGCCGTCGGCGGTCAGGCCGGCGACCGCGACGACCTGCGGGAAGGCCGCGGGGTAGCAGGGCCGCGTGTCGCCGAAGTTGCCGGCGGCGGCGACCAGCACCACCTCGTCGCCGTGCTCCTCCTCGATGATCTCGATCGCCGCCTGCATGCCGATCGGCAGCTGGTCGTCGAGCGTCTGGGTGCCGAAGGAGAGGTTGAGCACCGTGGCGCCGTCGCGGACCGCCCGCACCATCCCCGCCGCGACGCCGAGCTCACCGCTGAAGCCGTCGCCGTCGAGCTCCCTGTACATCCGGATGCCGACGCCGGTGTCCACCTGCTGGATCACACCGCAGACCGAGGTGCCGTGGCCCGCGGCGAAGTCCAGGAACGGCGGGGCGATGTCGTTCAGGGGGTCGACGTTGTCGCCAGTCCTTGGCGCGTCGTGGTCCTGGAGCCAGCCGTCGGCGCGCTGCTCGGCGGTGATGCCGTTGTCGACGACCGCGACCTGGAGCGTCTCGGGCATCGGCGAGAACTCCCGCGACCCCGCCGAGGGCTCCGGGCCCGAGAGCGCCTTGCCGACCGGGCCGAGCGGCGCGACGTGGTTGAGCGAAGCCTGGACGCCGCGCCGGCGCAGGAACCGTGCGATGTCGTTGAGCCGCCGCGGGTCGATCTCATCGTGACGGAACCGCACCACCCGCCCGTCCAGCTCCTCGACGATCGTCCGGAAGAATCCGTAGGGCTCGAGGAAGCCCTCCACGTTCGGATTGTCGGCGTGCTCGCGGCGCACCAGCAGCTCGCCTCTGGCGACCAGCATGTCGTAGCCGCGGCGGCTGGGAATCTCCTCGAACTGGACCAGGTCGTCGCGAAGGGACCGCCGCCTCTTGATTTGGCTCACCAGCTCGCGCCGGATCGACTCGTCCTGGGCGCGCAGGTCGAGGTTGGCGAGCTGGCTGCGGACCGCGCGCTGGTCGCTGGCGAGCTGCTCGGCGGAACGCGGCTCAGGATAGTCGTCGCCAAATGGATGGCCCGGGGTCCAGTACCTGTCCGGTTCCATACTCATGATTTTCGGTTCCCCCTGCTCGTAGGCGAATCTATCCTGCCAGGAGACATCCTTCGCCAGCGGGCGTCGTCATGGATGAAGAGCGGAATTCCGAGCTGCTGATACGTGCGATCGGAGCCTATAAGGGCGTGGTCGCCAATCCAAAGGAGTTCGGACCGGTGGCGGTCCGGCTGGTCGCCGACGCCCGGCGCGCGGGTGACGCCGAGGCGCTGGTGGCCGCGCTCCGGGCCGAGGCGTGGTTCGAGCGCGCCAGGCTCGCCGACGAGCGCGCCAAGGAATTGCTCGACGAGGCCGTGCGGGTCGCCGGCCGCCGCCGGCTCGACGCGCGGCTGGCCGAGGCACTGGTGACCAGGGCCGCGGTCAACCACGAGCTGGGCCGGCCCTCGGCGGCGCAGCGCGACCTCGACCGCGCCGCCTCGCTCGCCGGCGGCGGCCGCTCGCCAGAGCTGGAGCTCCAGCAGGCCGCCCTGCTCCAGAACATGGGCCACCTCTCGGAGGCCGCCGCCATCTACCGGCGCGTGCTCGCGCTGCCGGACCCGCCGGCGCCGGTCGCGGCGATCATGGCCAACAACCTGGCCCTGATCGAGGTGCAGCACGGCCTCCACGACGCCGCCCTCGACCGGCTCGACCAGGCCGCCAAGCTCGCCGAGCTGGTCGGCCCGGCGGTGGTCGCCCTGGTCGCGCAGAGCCGCGGCTGGGCGATGGTGCAGGCGGGCAGGCTCACCGAGAGCCTGCGGGTGTTCGAGGACGCGGCCAGCCTCTACGAGGCCGCCGGCCTGTCGCTTGGCGAGCACTACCTGGAGCACGTCGACGCGCTGGTCGACCTGCGGCTGCTGCCCGAGGCGAGCGAGCTGGCGCGGCGAGCGGTCGAGCAGTTCGAGGCCCAGGGCGTGCGCCTGATGGGCGCCGAGGCGCAGCTCCGTACCGCGCAGCTCGCGCTGCTCTCCGGCAACCACCCGAGCGCCGTGGCCGCGGCCGAGGCGGCCAGCCGCAGCTTCCGTTCGCAGCGCCGGGGCGCCTGGGCCGCGAGGGCGACGGTCGTCGGGGTGCAGGCGCGCGCCCGCGACGGCGAGGTGGCGGCGGCGCAGCTCGACGCCGCCCGGCGCGCGGCCGTGACCCTGGAGCGGCTCGGGATCGTGTCGAGCGCGGTCGACGCCTACCTGGTGGCCGGGCGGGTCGCCGTGCTGCTCGGCCGCGCCGCCGTCGCCCGGCGAACCCTGTCGCGGGCGAGCGAGCTGGCCGCCGGCGGCCCGGTGCTGACCCGCCTGAAGGGCCGGGTCGCGGCCGCACTCCACGCACAGACGCTCCGCGACGACCGCGCCGCGGTGGAGCACTGCCGGGCCGGGCTCAGCGACCTCACCCGCCACCGGGCGGCGCTGCCGTCGATGGAGCTGCGGGCGCTGGCGTCGGGCCACGGCGCCGACCTCGGCCAGCTCGGGCTGGAGGTGCTCCTGCGCACCGGTTCGGCGCTGCGGGTGCTCGAATGGATGGAGCGGACGCGCTCGGCGGCGCTGCTCGCGGTCGAGCCGCCGGTGACCGAGGGCATCGAGGACGAGCTGGCGGCGCTGTGGTCGGTCCACGCCGAGCTCGCCCACGCGCGGCGGGAGCAGGGGACCGAGCCGGCCGAGCTGCTCGCCGAGCTGGCCGGCATCGAGGCCCGCATCCGCCGCGACGCCTGGGCGCGGCAGGCGAGCGTCCAGCTCGACGGCCGGCTGACCCCGCCGGCCGAGCTCCGGCGGCTGCTCGGCGGACAGGTGCTGGTCGAGTACGGGATCCTCGACGGCGAGCTGCTCGCGGTGGTCCTGGAGCCGCGCCGGACCCGGCTGGTGCGGCTGGCGCAGCTCGACCGGGTGCGCTACGAGGCGGACGCGCTGCTGTTCGCGCTGCGCCGGCTCGCCCGCCCCGGAGCGCCGGCCTCGCTGGCCGCCTTCCGCGCCAGCGCCGACGCCGGCCTGCGCCGGCTCGCCGAGCTGCTGCTGCACCCGCTCGGGCTGGAGCGCGACGCCCCGCTGGTGGTGGTCCCGCCCACGGACCTGCAACGGCTCCCGTGGCCGGCCCTGCACCCGGCGCCGGTCGCCGTGGCGCCCTCGGGGTCGTTCTGGGCCCGCACCGCCCGCCCCGCCCACCCGCGCCCCGATGGGGCCTGGCGGGCTGCCGGCCCCGGCCACGCCGAAGCGGCCGGGCGTCCCGATGGGGCGGGGCGGCTCGGCGGGCCCGGGCACCCTGAAGCGGCCGAGCGGCTCGGCGGGCCCGGGTACCACAAGGGGCCCGGGCAGCCGCCCGGCGGCGTCGTTCTTGTCGCCGGTCCGGACCTTCCCGGCGCGGCCGCCGAGATCGAGGTGCTGCGGTCGCTGCACGACCGCCCGACCGTGCTCGCACCGCCCGCCAGCACGGTCCGCGCGGTGGCCGAGGCGCTCGACGGCGCCGCGCTCGCGCACCTCGCCTGCCACGGGCGCCTCCGCGCCGACAACCCGACCTTCTCGTCGCTCCAGCTCAGCGACGGGCCGCTGACCGTCCACGAGCTGCACCTGCGCGGTCTGGCGCCCCGGCGGATGATCCTGGCCTCGTGCGAGTCGGGCGCCGACGTCAGCTACGAGGGCAACGAGATGCTCGGGTTCGTCAGCGCGCTGATCGCGCGCGGCACCGCCGGGCTGGTCGCCAGCTCGGTGATGGTCCCGGACCTGGAGGCGGTCCCGCTGATGCGGGCGCTGCACGCCCATGTCGCCGCCGGCGCCACCCTGGCCGGCGCGCTGCACGCCGCCCGGGCGACCCTCGATCTCGACGACCCCGCCGGGTTCGTGAGCTGGTGCGCGTTCACCGCGTTCGGCGGGTCCTGAGCGCTGGTCGTATCAGCGGGATCGCGCCGCGCTCTGCATGGTGATCGACACCACGTTCAGGGGGATCGCCGCCATGGCCAACATGAAGCTGCTGAAGTCCCTACTCATCCGCGCCGCCCGGACGTTCTTCCAGACCTTCCTCGCGATCCTGCTTGCCTCGCCGGTGCTGAACCTCTCCGGGTCGGGCCTGAAGGCTGCGGCGGTCGCCGGGCTCGCCTCGGTCCTGTCGATGGTCAACCGGCTGCTGGACGAGACCTCGCTGCCGAGCCTGAGCGACGCCACGCCCGCGGCGGCCCCGGCGCCCGCCACGGCCACCGAGCCGGCCAGCTCGACCGCCGGCTGAGCCCCGCCGCGGGGCGGCCTCGGACCCGATTCAGACCAGCACCCACTCCGTTGCCACCGGCCCGCGACCGGCGAGGTGGCAACGGAGCCGCAGCGGCCGCGCGTGGATGCCGTCGATCGCGAACCGGCCCAGCTCGTCGGCCTCGACGCTGGTGTCGGCACGGCCGGGCTGGCTCACCTCGATGCGCGCGGCCCGGGGCGGGACCAGCTGGCCGAGCACCCGCCTCCGCTCGGCGCCCGACCCGGTCACCTCGACCTCGATGGTCACGTCCGGCGCCTCGAACCGCAGCGAGCGCGGCTCGGCGGTGCCGCGCACCCCGGCGAGCGGCCGCTCCAGCAGCGTGTCCATGACCAGCGCGGCCAGCTCCTCGTCGACCGTCCGCAGGTCGTAGCCGCGCTTGGCGGCCTCGACCACCGCCGCCGGCGGGGGGTCGCCGCGCTCGAAGAGATCGCGCAGCTCGTCCAGCAGACGCTCGTCCGCGCTCGGGATCTCCTCGCTCACCTCGTCTCCTTGCCCTCGCCTTCAAGCGTGCGCCCGGCACTCGCGAAGCGCCAGACCCATTCCCCGCTCACGGGTCGGCAACCTCGAGGCCGAGGCCGCTGCCGACGAGCTGCCGGCGCAGCCGTTCCAGACACCGCTGTCTGGTCGGCCCGATGCTCCCGATCGGCATGTCGAGCGCGGCGGCGACCTCCTCGTAGGGCGGCGTGACCACCACCAGGATCCGAAGCAGCCGCTGGCAGTGGTACGAAAGCCGCGCGAACGCCGCCCACAGCGTCCGGTCGCGCTCCGACTCGAGGACGATCGCCTCCAGCGTGGGCAGGTCGGGCGTGGCCGGCTCGAGCTCACGCTCGTCCTCGGTCGGCAGGACCCGACGGCTCTGGCCGAGGCTGCGCTGGCACTCGCGCCGGGCGGTGGTCGCCAGCCAGGCAGATACTCGGTCGGGGTCCCGGATGCGCTCGAGGTTCTCGAGCAGCCGCAGCCAGGTGGTCTGCACCACGTCGGCGGCGTCGCTGTGGCCCATCCGGTAGGCGGAGGTGATCGACCACAGCAGCCCGCTGTAGCGGTCCACCAGCTGATCCCAGGCCGCCCGGTCGCCGGCCGCCGCCGCGCGGACCAGGTCACCGGCGCGACTGGCCTCCATCTTCCCCCTCGCGAGCAAAGAATCCTGGCGGAACGGTATCAGGATCGGCGCTTTCCGCCTCTTCTTCGCAGGCTCGGAAATGCCGTGGCCCGAGGCACCAGCAGGGGAGGCCGCAGATGAGCGAGGTGACGCCGGCAGCGCCGGACGAGCAGGGCGGGCGTCAGCTCGACTCCGAGGAGGTGGCGGCCAGGCTGGCCTGGCTGGACAGCGCGACCACCGAGGACGAGGCACGACTGATCGAGAGCGCCCTGATCGTCCAGACCGACAACCGCCCGCACCAGGGCGATCCCGAGGAGCAGCCAGCATGACCACGATCGACCAGGTGCTCGGGCGCGCCGCCTCCCAGATCGGCGTCAGGGAGCACCCTCCCGGCTCGAACCGGACTCCCTACGGCGACTGGTACGGCGTCAGCGGGCCGTGGTGCGCCATGTTCGTGTCCTGGTGCGCCTACATGGAGGGGCTGCCGCTGAACGCCTCGACCTCCAAGGGCTTCGCGTACACGCCCGCCGGCGCCGAGTGGTTCAAGCGACAGGGCCAGTGGACCTCCGCGCCGGCCAGAGGGCACGTCGTGTTCTTCGACTTTCCGGGCGACCACGTCAACCGCATCTCGCACGTCGGCTTCGTCGAGGAGGTCCGCGGGGACGGCAGCATCGTCACCATCGAGGGCAACACCGACGAGCGCGGAGGCCGCACCGGCGGCCAGGTGATGCGCAAGCTGCGGCGGGTCGGGATCGCGGGCTACGGGATCCCCGGCTACGGCAAGGGCAAGGTCGCGCTGGACCGGTCGCCGCAGTGGCACGGCAACATCCTGCGCAAGGGTGCCAAGGGCCCTGACGTCAAGATCGTCCAGGCCCGCCTGGTCCAGCTCAAGGTCGCCAGCCTCGACGTCGACGGGGAGTTCGGCCCGCTCACCGAGGCGGCGGTCAAGAAATTCCAGAGCGCGCACAAGCTCGAGGTCGACGGCGAGGTCGGCCCGATCACTTGGAAGGCGCTGTGGTCGTGAACATCTCCAGGCCCTGATCCGGGGGGGAAACCGACGCGGCCGGCCCGAGACGATCGGGCCGGCCGCTCGGTGTCGCGGCGGTTGTTTCAGCCGCCGGCCGGAGCCGGGACCAGGGCTGGCGGCGGGCTGACCCGGTCGTAGCTCTGCACGAACAGGCCGCGCCAGGGCTCGGCGCGGTTCGAGGCGTCGAGGTGCGGGTTGCCGGGGTCGGTGGAGAGCACGACCTCCTGGTCGTGCGAGTTGTTGTCGTAGATGAAGATCCGGATCGCCTGGGTGGGCTCGTCGACCTCGTAGCCGTAGGCGACCACCTG
>JBEDUQ010000025.1:0-36567 GCA_040414855.1 Actinomycetota bacterium | reverse complement strand
GTGCCGGGAACCGTTGACCGCCGCCGGCTACGGCGCCCACTTCACCCACGGCACGGGTCACGGGGTCGGGCTGCGGATCCACGAGACGCCCTTCGCCACGCTGGGCTCGAACGACCAGATCCTGCTCGGAGACGTGGTGACCGTCGAACCTGGCGTCTATCGTGGCGACCTCGGTGGCGTCCGGATCGAAGACTCGGTGGTGGTGACCACCGACGGTTGCCGCCCTCTGACGCACACCCCCAAGGACCTCTCATGCCTGCGATCACCACGAACGACCTGAAGAACGGCATCACGCTCCAACTCGACAACGGGCTGTTCTCGGTCATCGAGTTCCAGCACGTCAAGCCGGGCAAGGGCGGCGCTTTCGTGCGCACCAAGCTGAAGAACGTGCGGACCGGCCGCACGCTCGACAAGACCTTCCGCGCCGACGAGCCGGTGGACGTGGCGATCCTCGAGAAGCGCGAGATGCAGTACCTGTACCGCGACGAGTCCGGGTTCCACTTCATGGACACCGAGACCTACGAGCAGGTGCCCGTCGACGCCGACGCGGTCGGGGACGCGTCAAAGTACATGATCGAGGGCTCCACCCCGTACCTGACCTTCTACGAGGGCACCGCGCTGGGCATCGAGCTGCCCGCCGCGGTCGAGCTCGAGGTGCGCGAGACAGAGCCGGGCCTCAAGGGGGATCGCGTCTCGGGCGCGACCAAGCCGGCGACGGTCGAGACGGGGGCGGTCGTGCAGGTGCCGCTGTTCGTCGAGACCGGCGACCGCATCAAGGTCGACACCCGGAGCGGCGCATACCTCACCCGCGTCCAGTGAGGCCGGGCCGAGGCGACCGAAGGGGAACTGGTAGAGACGCGATGGCTGAGGAAGACGTCGACGAGCTGCCAAAGCTCGGAGCCCGCTCCCGGGCGAGGCACCGCGCTCTGGACGTGCTGTACCAGGCGGACCTGCTCGAGCAGCCGATCACGACCGTGCTCGCCCGCGCGTTGAACGACCCGCAGGGCGAGCGGCCGGACGTCTACGCGATCGAGCTGGTCAGGGGGGTCGAGCGCCTGCGACCGGAGTTGGACCGGCGCATCGACGCGGCCGCCGAGCGCTGGACCATCGACCGGATGCCGCTGGTCGACCGAAACCTCCTGCGCCTGGCCGCGTACGAGCTGATCGAGCGTGCGGAGGTCCCGACCGCCGTGATCCTCGACGAGGCGATCGAGCTCGCCAAGCTCCTCTCCACCGAGGGCTCCGGCCGCTTCGTCAACGGCGTCCTCGGCCGCATCGCCCGCGACGTCCGTCCCCCCGCTCCCTCGACCTGATCCTGACGCCCTTTCGCCCGCCCGCCGCGTCACCGTCGCGTTGACCGCGGTTCTCCCCGCGTCCGAGCCACCGCACGTCCACCGTCGATCGCCCACGATCGCGCCGTCGGGCTCACCCAGGTGCGTCAGCCGGTCTCACCCCGCGCCGGATCGGGCGAAGCGGTGTCGCCGCCGGTCGCGACGATCCGCTTTTCCGGCCCTTCGGGGTCGCGCCAGGACTCGGGGTGCCAGAGGGGCCGTCGGGACAGCCGGGCGGCGCCGGCGAGGAAGGCGACCCCAAGGACCAGGACACCCGGGACGAGGGTCACCCGACCGCCGGCCGCGTCGACGATGGCGTCGATGACCTGGATCAGCGCGGTGAGGACCATCAGACCTACAAGGGCGCGCCGTGCGCGCAGGAGGAGCGTGGCCACCAACGTGGCCGCGAGCGCGAGGTTGCGGGAGACGAGATAGCCCGCGTACACCTCGGCCGCGGCGGTCATCCGCTCGCCCGCTGACAGCAGGAGGGTCGGGCGGACCTGCGCGACGATCCCGCCCGCGGCCGTGAGCAGGGCGCCGAGGACCACGATGGTCGACACCCATCCCGGTATCGACGGCGACTCCGGGCCCGCTGGTCGTGCTGGTTGCCGCGTCATCGCGATGGCTCCTCTGGGGACCTTGGTGCCACGGAGAGACGCCCGCCGGCGGCCAGCAGCTTGGACGCGAGCGAGACCCCGTAGACCGACATGACGATGCTGGCCAGTTTCTCGAACAGACCGGCCGGACCGGCCTGCGTGCCGCTCGCGACTACGAAGGCGGCGAGCAAGGCCCAGAACACGACCCCGGTCGCGACCGAGTAGGCCGCCCAACCTCGCCAGCGCCGCTCGACCCGCGACTCCAGAGCGAAGCGGCGTGCGAGGACGAAACAGCGGAGCGGGAGTGCCGTGAAGACCAGTGTGACGCCGGCCAGGTGCAGCACCGCGTGCCCACTCGCCACGGCCGGAGTCGCCACTCCCGGCGGGTATCCAAGCGCGGGATCCTGCGCGAACAGCCCGTCGATGATCAGGCCGAGCGCGGCGACGACCTGCAGGCGCGGCGCCCATTTGGAACCGGTCCCCGGCGCGAGCGCCAAACCCAGCCCGCGCGCGAAGCAGGCGAGCAGCAGACCGAAGACCACGAAGTTGACGGCCTGGACCCAGCCACCCGCGCCGAGACTGAGCGCGCTGATGGGTTGCCGCCAAGGGTCATAGCCGGGGCGCGTCGCACCCTCGACCAGGAACGTGGCCGTGAACAGCACCGACCCCACGATCCCGCTCCACAGCAGCAGTCGCTGTGTGACCCGTGACCCCTGTGAGGCTGCCGGCTGCTCGATCGCCGAGCGGTCCATGATTCGCATGACGCTCCTAACTGAACTTCCGTAGGGCTACACTCGTAGCCTAATATATGTTGCGCTACACTTGTCAACAAGTTTCTCTGTCGAGATGGAGAGGTCGTGCCGAGGACCGCTGAGGGGAATCCCCGCAAGCCACGAACCGCCAGCCGCCAGCGCCGGAACAACCCGCGAGGGCAGGGAGAGCGGCTGCGTGAGCAGCTGATTCAGGCCGCGGAGGAGCTGGTGGCGGATACGGGCGACGCCGCGCAACTGTCCCTGCGGGCGGTCGCGGCGCGGGTCGGGGTCGCGGCCACCTCGGTGTACCTGCACTTCGCGGACCTCGACCAGCTGAAGATCGCCCTGGTCGAACGCGGTTTCGCGGAGCTGGCGTCGCTCCGGGACGCGGCCGGCGCTGGCGCCACTGACCCGGTGGAGGCGCTGATCAGGCGGTGCCAGGCGTATGCGCGGTTCGCGGTCGAGCATCCCGGCCTGTACCAGCTGATGTTCGGGCCCGAGCTTCCGCCCTCGCTCGCGTACCAGGCCGGGCGATCGCCGGGGCGGAGCGCCCTCGACGTGCTCGCGGAGTCGATCCGGCGCTGCCAGGCCGAGGGCGGCGCCGCCGACGATGCCGACCCGGCGCGGCTGGCCATGCTTGTGTGGACGGCCCTGCACGGTCTGGCCTCGTTGCGGGTGACCCGACCCAACTTCCCCTGGCCGCCCCTCGACGAGCTCGTCGCCGAAACGGTTGGACGTCTCGTGGGCCTACGGCGGACTCCCTCGAACCACCGAGGCCGTGCCGCCCTCTGACATCTCCCGCCCGCCGGACCCGGCGCGGCCGGGACACCGGGCCGTCCGGTCCTTACCGGGAACGACCGGCGACCCGGCAGCGCGCGACCGTGAGCGGATTGCCACGCACACAGGCGGCCAGGACTGGCTGGTCTCGTGGCATCCGCCTGACGACCCGCCGTTGGGCCGTCCGCACGGCGCCGCCGGCATCTGCGTCGCCGACGGCGATCGGCTCGTCCTGATCAG
This sequence comes from Actinomycetota bacterium, assembly GCA_040414855.1. Lineage (GTDB taxonomy): Bacteria > Actinomycetota > CALGFH01 > CALGFH01 > CALGFH01 > DASVXQ01. The sequence goes on along the minus strand of JBEDUQ010000025.1, from coordinate 32,871 downwards.
CGGTGACGGCGTCCACTGGGGTTTTCCGGCTGGCCGGCCGGAGCCCGGCGAGCGCATCGAGGAGACCCTGCGGCGGGAGCTGTGGGAAGAGGCCTGTGTGCGGGTGGTCTCCGCACGGATGCTCGGTTTCGCTCGGAGCGAATGCGTCGAGGGTCATGAGCTTGGCCTGGTGCTGGTCCGGTCGTACTGGCGGGCTGAGGTCGACGTCCTGCCCTGGGAGCCGCGGTTCGAGATCGTCCATCGCTGGATCGTGCCGGCCGCGCAGGCGAGGGAATGCGTCCGCGATCCGGACGAGGCGGCAACGCGCATCTCCATGCGAGCGATACTCGAGGCCCGCCTGGCATAGCGATATGTCCGCCTGTCACCGAATCGATAAGGTCACGGGGTGGCTCACCTCACGAGCGGCGCGTCGTTGGGGTCCAGCCGGCGGGAAGGCCGGGCCCGCTCGCGCTCGACCAGGCTCCCTCGGCGTCGACGCCGAGCCGGTAGACGGCGGGCATCGGCATCCCGAGCCAGAAGTCGGCGTCGACCGGCGCGCCCATGCCGGCCAGGGCCAGCGTGATCACGGTCCCGTGGCTGCCCGCCACGACCGTGCCGCCGCGCGGCAGCCATCGGGCGATCATGCCGTTGAGCGCGGCGAGCATCCGCTGGCGGGCGTGGCGGTGGCTCTCCGCGCCCGGCAGCGCGTAGCCGGGATTGGACCAACAGCGCAGGTAGTGGTCCTTCCAGTTGGGCGTCGGCTCCAGCCCGGCCCGCCATTCGCGCAGGTCGGCGAGCAGCTCGACGCCGAGCCCGAGGAGGTCGGCCGTCGGCTGGACGGTCTGGACCGCGCGAAGGTACGGGCTCGACACGATCGAGTGGGGGGCCTCGGCGCGCAGCTGCTGGGCCAGCCCGTCGGCCTGGCGCCTGCCGGTCTCGGTCAGCGGCCGCACCGGCTCGCGCGGGCCTCCGGGCGCCGGCGGCACGGGCTCCGCGTGGCGAACCAGCAGCAGGGTCAGATGCTCGATGGGGCTGCCGGTGGGCGGCGTGGCGGCGGCGGCTCGCGGCAGGGCGGTCTCGGTGACGGTCTCCACAGCGCCGGCGGGCGACTTGACGGCTCCGGATGGCGACTGGACGGCGCCAGCCCTTGGGGTTGTTGCGCGAGTTGCGCCAGCCCGCGGCGCTCCGGGAACTCCGGTCACGGCTTGGACTCCCTTCCAGGATCGGGGTGCCAATGCTCGCTGGTTGTCGGGACTGCGGTCCTCCTCGCGACTGCGTGATCGGCCGCCCGCCAGCTTCGCCCGGACCGCCCGCTGGCGCACGGCCAGGCTCTGGTCACATCACTGACCTGACGGCGGATTGGTGGTGCTCGAGACCTGCTGAGGACTGCCGCTAGTGCTGATGGTCGCCGCTGTTGTGCAGCAGGTCGGCCATGACGGTGCGCAGCTTGTCGATGTCGGCGCCGTCCAGGGTCGCGTCCATGCCGTCGACGTCGCCGACGCCGACGACGAACGCGTTGGGGTTGGTGGACTTCAGCCGGCGTGCGATCGCCTGGGGGCGGGGACCCGCGGCGCTCGAGTCGAGCACCAGGAAGCGGGCGCGCCGCTCGACGGCCTCGCGGTAGGCCGCCTCCGGCTCGGCTGCCTCGCCGACGACCTCCCATTCGGCGGTGACCGTTGCCCTGCGCAGCTCCAGGCGGCGATCCCGCTCGGCAGCGGCGACGACAATGCGGACAGCGGTGCACACGGCGATCAGCTCCTCAGGCGTTCGGCAACCGGCCGCGGGCGTCGTGCGCCGGGCCCGGACGTATGCTACCCGCAAGGCACCGCGGCGCCCGCTAGGGAAGCCGGGCCGGATGCCTCCTGGCGCCGGGAAGATCAGGCTCCGCCGCAGGTGAATGGCCTTGGCGGGGCCGCGGCGTAGGTTGGACTCCGCTACCGGTGAAGGGCTCGGCGCCGCCGCGACACAGGGCGAAGCGGGCGTCGGAGCCGCGGGCGGCACAGGGCGACGCTGGCGAGCTCGGCCGCGCGGACCTCGGGTCGCCGGCGGCACCGGGCGACGCTGGCGAGCTGGGCGGCGCCGACCTCGGGGTCGCGGGAGGAGGCGATGGCGATGTCGCGGCTGGCGATCGGGGCGCTGGTGGTGCTGGTAGCGCTGGTCGCGGGCGCGTGTGTCGCCGGAGGGACCGGGCAGCCGGCTCGACCGGAGCAGCCGCCGGGAGCGGCGAGGGTCCTGGTCCTCACCAAGACGGCCGGGTTCCGGCACGCCTCGATCCCGGCCGGGGCGGCCGCGATCACCGAGCTGGGCCAACGGAACGGCTTCGCGGTCGACTCGACAGGCGACGCCGGCCGCATCAGCGACGCCGGCTTGGCGCCGTACCGAGCGGTGGTCTTCCTGAGCACGACCGGAGACTTCCTCGACCCCGACCAGCAGGCGGCGCTCCAGCGCTTCGTCGAGCGCGGTGGCGGCTGGGTCGGCATCCACGCCGCCGCGGACGCGGAGCGTGGCTGGCCGTGGTACGGGCAGCTGGTCGGCACTTTGTTCAAGCACCACCCCGCGGTGCAGCCGGCGACCATCCACGTGACCGACCGGCGCCATCCGGCGACGGCCCAACTGCCGGCGACCTGGCGGCGGACGGACGAGTGGTACGACTTTCAGACCGACCCATCGGGCCACGTCCACGTGCTCGCCAGGCTCGACGAGTCGACCTACCGGGGCGGGACCATGGGCGCCAGCCACCCGATCGCGTGGTGCCACACGGTCGGCGGGGGTCGCGCCTTCTACACAGCGCTCGGTCACACCACCGAGAGCTACAGCGAGCCGCTGTTCCTCGATCACCTGCTCGGCGGCATCCGATGGGCCGCCGGGTTCGAGGCCGGCGACTGCCCGTCCGGGCGCTGAGCTCCTCGATTGACGTTTAAGTAAGAACTTATGATAATGCCTCAGTGGACGATCAGCGAGCTCAGGGCCGGAGGGGAGGGCGGCCGCAGGGGCAGGCTCGCCCGGGCCGGGACCTCGAGGGGTCAGACCGGAGCCGGAGGGGAGGGCGGCCTCAGGGGGACGGGCAGCCGGATCTGTTCGCGGCGCTGGCGGACCCTACCCGGCGGCACCTGCTCGAACGGCTTGCGACGGGGGAGTGGACCGTTTCCGAGCTGATGGAGGGACTCGCCCAGAGCCAGGCTGCGGTCTCGCAGCACCTCAAGGTGCTCCGGGAGGCCGGCCTGGTCGAGGCGTCTCGGGACGGCCGGTTCCGTCGCTACCGGCTGCGACCGCAGGGCCTGGTCGAGCTGCGCGACTGGCTCGACGACCTGGACCGGTTCTGGCGGGAGCGCGTCAGGGCGCTCGGCGACTACCTGGAGAGGTCGACATGAAAGCGGACACGCTGGTCACGGCCGAGTACCGCCACCCGCGCGAGCGGGTCTGGGCGGCGCTGACGGAACCGGCCGCGCTGGCGGAATGGCTGATGCCGAACGATTTCGCCCCGGTGGTCGGCCGCGAGTTCACCTTCCGGACCAAGCCGGCGCCGGGGTTCGACGGCGTGGTGCACTGCCGGGTCCTCGAAATGGACCCGCCGGAGCGCATGGTCTGGTCGTGGAACGGCGGTCCGATCGAGACCACGGTGACTTTCACGCTCGAGGAGCTTCCCGACGGCGGCACCCGGTTCCAGGCGCGCCAGGTCGGCTTCCACGGCCTGCGCGCCCAGCTCACCAGGCTGATCCTCCAGAGCGGCTCGCGGCGCATCTACGGCGAGCTGCTTCCCGCCTACCTCGACAAGCTGGCCGGGCTCCCGCCGCGCGCGGTCGAGGTCGAGTGCGTCGGCGGCTGGCGCAGCTACCTGGCGATCGTGCGGCCGTGGAAGGCCAAGCCCGCCGGGCCGCGACCATCGGCCCGGGCACGAGCACAACGTCGACAACGTCGACAACGTCAACAACGTCAACAAGGAGGCTGAGCGACATGCGACTCGGAGCGATCGAGATCCTGTCGATCCCGGTGACGGACCAGCAGCGGGCAAGGGAGTTCTACGAGCGGACGCTGGGCTTCAAGCTGATCAGCGACGAGCCCTTCGAGCAGGGGATGCGCTGGGTGCAGCTGGAGCCGCCCGGCGGGGGCACCAACATCACCCTGGTGACCTGGTTCGAGGGCCTGCGCCCGGGATCGCTGACCGGGATGGTTCTCGCCTGCGAGGACGTCGACGCGACCTACGACGAGCTGCGCGCGCGGGGCGTCACGTTCACGGCTCCGCCCGAGGACATGCCCTGGGGAAGGTTCGCGAGCCTCCAGGACCCGGACGGCAACGGCTGGCTTCTGCGGCAGCCGCCCGCGGCTTGACCGGCTGACCGGTCCGCCCGCGGCCGGCGAGACCGCGAGCGGTAGAGGCCTGGGGAGTTCGGGGCCTACCAGGCTCGACTGCGTGCCAGCAGCCTGAGGGGCGCCGGTAGCTCGTACCCGAATTTGAGCAAGATCCGTGCCCCCCGCCGGTAGCCCTCCTCGTCCTTGAGCTCGAAGCCAAGCGCGTCGGAGACACGGTCGATCAGGTTGAACGCAAAGCAGACATAGATCGCGTCCCTCACGGCGTCCTCGCTCACGCCGGCATCGAGGATTGCCCGGACGTCGTCGGCACGGACCTCCTCAGGTGCCAGTGTCAGCCTCCGCACCAGACCGAGGGCGGCTTTGAGCTTTGGCGAGATGGGCGCTGTGTCGGGGTCGGCGAACACCGCTGCGGTGATCTCGGTTCCCAGCACCGCCGACGCGACCGCGCCGTGCGCCCCAGTTCAGTATGGGCACTGGTTCAGATAGGAGGTGTAGGCGGCGAACAGCTCGCGCTCTCCGACCGTCCACGCGGACGGGCCTCGCATCACCGACTGCAGCAGGGCCGCGTACGGCCCGCCGAAGAACCCGGAGCGGTAGTTCATCGTCCGGGCGACGTCGGGAGGGTCCGTCTTCGCCATCGTCCCGACCAGCCGCAGGAAGAGGCGGTTGGGCCAACGGTTGCCTCGCCGGATGGCCGCCAGCCGCATCGCTCATCCCTCCCCAGCCGAGGCGCGGGGCCCCGCAGCCTCACCAAGCGCTTCAAGCCCGGCCTCCAGCCGCCGCTTGGCCGCCCCGAATGCCGCGGCGACGGTCAGCTCAAAGACCTGGCCGTCGGTCCAGCCGGCCTGCCCGAGCTCCTCCAGGCGCCGGTCGGTGAGCTTGTAGGCGTGGCGGCGGATCGTGTCCACATACGCCTGGGCCAGCGGGTCTGAGAGGGAGTCGGCGTCGATGGCCGCGTCGCGCGTCTGTGGCGAGAGCTCCCCCGGGCCGGACCGCAGCCGCACCTCGAGCCTCGTCAAGGCCTTGGCGTGAAGGTCTGTCATCGTGCCCCCAGTCCTCAGGGCCCCAGTCCGGGAAGCCTATCTCGGGGCCGACGCTTGGTCGATGGACGCTGGCAGGCGCCGCGCATCGCTAAGTAAACTCTTCCGTATCAACTTATCGGTATGTATTCTTCAGTCGATACCGAGGAGTTTGGAGGCAGGCAATGGTGGCGGCGACCGTGCGGAGGCGCCTGCCGAGGGCCGAGCGGACGCGGCAGGTGCTCGACGCGGCGGCGCGGGCGTTCGCGCGCAGCGGCTTCGCGGCGACCTCGATGGACGGGATCGCGGCCGAGGCGGGCGTCAACAAGCTGATGCTCTACCGCGATTTCGAGGGTAAGCGGCAGCTGTACGAGGCGATCCTCGAGTCGGTGAGCCGGCGGCTGTACGAGAAGGTCAGCGACGACCCGTGGCGCGGCGCCTCGCGGCGCGGCGAGGTCGCGCTGCTCCAGGTGGCGCGCGAGCAGCCGGACGCGTTCCTGCTGCTGTTCCGGCACGCCGCCCGCGAGCCGGAGTTCGCGGCCTACGCCGAGCGGTTCAGCGCCGACGCGGTGGCCGCCGGTGAGGGACGGCTCGCCGAGCGGATCGACGACCCGGTCGCGCTCCGGTGGACCGCCAGGGTGGCGTTCCGGGTGACCGTCGAGGCGATCATCGCCTGGCTCGAGGTCGGCGATCCCGCCCGCGACGACGCCTTCCTCGCCGCCTTGGACCGACCGGTCTCGTGGACCCGCCAGGCCGCCGCGATCGTCGCCGCGGCGGGGGACGGTGCCAACGCGGCTGGGGCCTCCGCGCCGTCCGACCGCCACCGCGTTCAACCGAAGGGGACCGACAGCGACCCTGGGGCCCCGGCGTGACCCCGGCGGGCCCGGATGCGGCGGGCCCGGAGGCGACGGGGCCGGACTCGGCGAGCCCGGACCCCACGGGCCCGAACCCCGCGGGGCCGGAGGCAACGGAGCCGGGGTCGATTGCGACGCGGAACCCCGACGAGGGGCCGCTGACGCATCGGCAGATTCAGACGGTGTACGTGGGGCTGATGCTGGCGATGCTGGTGGCCTCGCTCGACCAGACGATCGTGGCGACCGCGCTGCCGACGATCGTGGGGAGCCTGGGCGGGTTCGGAGGGCTGGGACACCTGGCATGGGTGGGGACCGCCTACCTGGTGACCTCGACCTCCGCGGCGGTGGTCTACGGCAAGACCAGCGACCTGCTGGGCCGCAAGCGGGTGTTTCAGAGCGCCCTGGTCGTGTTCCTCGCCGGCTCGGCGCTGGCCGGGACGGCGCGGTCGCTGGACGCCCTGATCGCCTTCCGGGCGCTCCAGGGCATCGGCGGCGGCGGGATCATGGCGCTGACCACGGCGGTGGTGGCGGACATGGTCCCGCCGAGGCGGCGTGGCCGCTACACGGGCTACGTGGGTGCTGTGCTGGCGCTGGCGACGGTCGCGGGACCGCTGCTTGGCGGCTTCCTCGTGGACCACCTGAGCTGGCGCTGGATCTTCTACGTGAACATCCCGGTCGGCGTCGCCGCATTCGCCGTGATCGGCGCGGTGCTGCACCTGCCGGTGCGCCGCGCGGCCGGCCGGCGCATGGACTACCCGGGCGCGGTCCTGCTGGTGACGGCGGTGACCTGCGGGGTGCTGACGGCGAGCTGGGGTGGCGTCGAGGCGCCCTGGGGCTCGCCGCGGATCCTCGGCCTTGCCGCGGTGGCCGCGCTCGCCCTGGTCGGGTTCGTGCTGGTGGAGCGGCGCGCCCGCGACCCGCTGCTGCCGCTCGGCCTGTTCGCGAACCCGGTGATCGCGATCACCAGCGCGGTGGGCTGCATCGCCGGCGTGGTGCTGTTCGGCTCGATCGTGTTCCTGCCGCTGTTCCTCCAGGTTGCCAAGGGCGCCAGCGCCACCAACTCCGGCCTGCTGATCCTGCCGCTGATGCTCGGCGTGCTGGTCGCCTCGATCGCGACCGGTCGCCTGGTCACCCGCACCGGCCGCTACAAGCCGTTCCCGATCGTCGGCTGCGCGCTGATGACGGTGGCGTTCTGGCTGCTGTCGCTGCTGCGCGCGGGCACGGCGACCGCGGCGATCATCGGCGAGATGGTGCTCCTGGGAATCGGCATCGGGCTCTTGATGCCGGTGCTGGTGCTGGCGGCGCAGAACGCGGCCTCGCGCCGGCACCTCGGGGTGGTCACCTCGCTGGCGCAGTTCTTCCGCGAGCTGGGCGGCACCTTCGGCGTGGCGCTGTTCGGCGCGGTGTTCGCGAGCCGGCTGGCCGCCGACCTCGCCCGCCGCCTGCCGGCCGGCGCCGGCGGGCGGTTGGGCGGCCGGGCGCTGGCGGTCGCCCCTCAGGGCTCGCCGGCGGCGCTGCGGACGCTGCCCGCGCCGGTCCACCGCGCGGTGGTCGAGTCGGTCGCGCGCTCGACCGCCAGCGTCTTCCACTGGGCGATGCCGTTCGCGCTGGCCGCGCTGGTGCTGATCCTCGCGCTCCGCGAGCTGCCGCTGCGCGAGACCCACGACGACCCGGAGGACGCGCGGGCCACGGCCGTCAGCCCTTGACAGGTCGCGCGGGCGGCGCCGGTCAGCCCTTGACGGCCCCCATGGTGAAGCCCTGCACGAAGCGGTCGAGGAAGAAGTTGTAGACCAGCGCGACCGGGATGGCGATGACCACCGCCGAGGCCATCAGCGACTGCCAGAAGAAGACGTCGCCGCGGACCAGGTTGGTGGGCACGCCGACGCTGATGGTCATGTGGTCGGAGCTGGCCACGAACGCGAGCGCGTAGATGAACTCGTGCATGGTCAGCGTGAAGGCGAACACCACCACGGTGAAGATCCCCGGCAGCGCCAGCGGCAGCACCGTGCGCACGAACGCCTGGATGCGGCTGTAGCCGTCGATCCTGGCCTGCTCCTCGACGTCGCGCGGGATCGACTTGAAGAAGCCGTTGAGCAGCCAGACCGACAGCGGCACGGTGAAGGTCGGATACACCACCACCAGCGACCAGATGGTGTCCTGGAGCCGCATCGAGGCGACCATCCGCGACATGGGGATGAACAGCAGCGTCGGCGGCACCAGGTAGACCAGGAAGATGCCGACGCCGACCTTGCCGCCCCAGCGGCCGGTCAGGCGCGCCAGCGCGTAGGCGGCGGGGATGGCGAGCGCGAGCGTGATCAGCACCACCAGCACCCCGACCACCACCGTGTTCCGGACGAAGGTGAGGTACGGCGTCTGCTGGAAGAGCAGGCGGATGTGCGACAGGGTCGGCGGGCTGTTGTAGAGGAACGGGTCGTTGTTGACGTTGTAGAGGTCGGGGTCGGTCTTGAACATGGTCACGATCGCCCACAGGAACGGGAACGACGCGAACAGCGCGAACAGGCCGACGACCGTGTAGATCCGGGTGCTGGTCCGCAGCTTCCGCCCGCCGCCGCGGCGGCCGCGGCGCGCGCCGCGAGCCCCGGCCGCGCCCCGCGTGCCGCTACCGCCTGTGGTGTCCTCGGCGCTGGCGACGGCCATCTCAGCTCACCTCCGCTCTGGAGACCATCCGCAGGATCAGCGCGGCCAGTCCGGCGAGCACCGGGAACATGAACACGGCGACCGCCGCGCCCTGCCCCAGGCTGCCGCCCTCGATCCCACGGAAGAACGCCCAGCTCGACAGCACCTGGGTCGCGTTCTGCGGCCCGCCGCGGGTGAGCACGAACACCACGGTCATGTCGGTGAAGCTGAACACCAGCCCGAACAGCAGCGCGACCGCGCTGATCGGCAGCAGCAGCGGAATGTCGATCCCGAACATCCGCCGCCAGAAGCCGGCGCCGTCGATCTCGGCCGCCTCCCTGACGTCCTGGGGGATCGAGCTGAGCCCGGCCAGCAGGATCACCGTGGCCAGCGGCAGCATCCGCCACGCCTGCACTGCGATCACCGACCCCATCGCCAGATGGGTGCGGCCCAGCCAGAACATGTGCGACCCGGCACTGGTGATCCCGACGTGCGAGAGCACCCAGTCGATCGGGCTGAAGATCGAGTCGAGCATCCACAGCCAGGCGATGGTCCCGAGCGCGATCGGCGTGGTCCACGGCAGCAGGATCAGGAACCGGGCGATCCACTTGCCGCGGAAGTTGGCCCGCAGCGCGAACGCGAGCACCACCGACATGACCACGACCAGCGCCTGCGAGATGAGCGTGAACACCACCGTGTTGCGCAGCGAGACCCGCGTCACCGGGTCGGCCAGGGCCGCCCTGAAGGTGTCGAGCCCGACGAAGTGCAGGCTCGGGTTGCCGGTGGTGATGTCGGTGAAGGCGTAGACGATCGCCATCACCAGCGGGAAGCCGACCAGCGCGAGCAGGTAGGCGACCGACGGGAGCAGCAGCAGCGGGCCGAGGATGCCCTCGCGGTCGAGCAGGTAGCGGCGGTTGCGGGGCGGCGCCGTGGTGGTGGTCTCGGCCTGCGCGGTGGCGCTCACGCGCTCACCACCTTGAGCGGCCGCGGCGCGATCCGCCCGCCGCCTTCCTTGTCGAAGAAGCGCAGGCTCGACTCGGCGACCGCGAAGCGCGCGCCCTCGCCCTCGGCGACCGGCGCGGTCACCGTGAACGGCAGCCGCGCGATCACCCTGGTCTCCGGCGCGATCGCCGGGATGGTGCCGTACAGGAGCCGGTCGGAGCCGAGGTACTCGACCCGGTCGACCTGGTACCCGAACGGCACCCGGCCATCGCGCTCGCTGACCAGAGCCTCCGGCAGCAGGTGCTCGGGACGGAAGCCGACCAGCGCGCCGTCGTGCGCCAGCAGGTTCATCGGCGGCGAGCCGAGGAAGGTGGCGACGAAGGTGTTGGCCGGCTCGTGGTAGATCTCGCGGGGCGTGCCGAGCTGCTGGAGCCGGCCGTTGTCGAGCACCGCGATGCGGTCGCCGAGCCCCATCGCCTCGACCTGGTCGTGGGTGACGTAGATGGTGGTGATGCCGACCTCACGCTGGAACTCCTTGAGGTCCTCGCGGGCCGAGGAGCGGAGCTTGGCGTCGAGGTTGGAGAGCGGCTCGTCCAGGAGGAACACCTGCGGCTCGCGGACCAGCGCCCGCGCGAGCGCCACCCGCTGGCGCTCGCCGCCGGAGAGCTGGCGGGGCTTGCGGTCGAGCAGGTGGTCGATGCCGAGCAGCTTGGACGCCCAGCGGACCCGCTCCGGCCGCCGCTCCTTGGGCATCCCGGCGGCGGCGAGCGGGAAGGAGATGTTCTGGGAGACCGTCTTGTGCGGGTAGAGCGCGTAGCTCTGGAAAACCATCGCGATCCGGCGGGCCCTGGGGGGCTGGTCGTTGACGACCCGCCCCCCGATCAGGACCTCGCCCTCGGTGGGCCGCTCGAGGCCGGCGATCATGCGCAGCAGGGTGGTCTTGCCCGACCCGGACGGGCCGAGCAGCACGAGGTACTCGCCCTCGCCGGTGGCCAGGTCGATGCCGTCGACCGCCGGTTTGTCGCCGCCGAACAGCTTGCGAACGCCTCTGGTCTCCACCACCGCCATCTGCCGACTCCTCCAGTCTCTGGTGCGGCTGCCGCGGCCCTCCCGGCTAGGCGTTGCCGCCGACCAGCCCCTGCTTGCGCCACTTGGCGAAGATCGTCTTGACCTGCGTCTCGGCCTTGGCGACCGCCTGCTTGGGCGGGGTGCCCTTGGCGGCGTCGGCCATCATGTTCGGCAGCACGAAGGTGTTGAAGACCTCGCTCTCGGCGGCATTGGAGGGGCCGGGGTAGCCGACGTTGGTGCTCCACGACTCGGCGTCCTTGAGCAGCGTCAGCTTGTTGGCGGGCTGCGACTTGAACGGGTCGTTGTCGAGCCAGCCGGGGAGCTGCTGCCACGCCGCCGAGGTCTTGAACGCGGGGAAGTCGTAGAGCTGCGAGTTCTGGGCGACGTCGGAGGAGTGGTCCGCCAGGAAGAGCAGGAACTTCTTGGCGGTGTCGACCTGCTTCGAGAACTTGGGGATCACGTAGCTGCGCACCACGTGCTCGCCGGCCAGCCCCCTGCCGCTGGGGCCCTTGAGCGCGGGCACGAAGAAGATGTCGTTGGCGACCGTGGGGTTGGAGGTCTGCGCGCTCCGGTACGCCGAGATCGAGTTGACGATGTAGGAGAGCCGGCCCGCGATCAGGCCCTGGTTGTTGGAGGCCGCGGTCCAGCTGAAGATCTCGTCGGTCATGGTCTGCTTGAACAGCTTGGCCATGTAGGCGACCGCGTCGATGACCTCGGGCGAGTTGATGACCACGTTCTGGTTGGCGTCCTGGATCGAGCCGCCGTAGGACCAGATCAGCGCCCGCGCCGCCATGTTCGAGTCGACTTCCTGCGACATGCCGATGCCGACCGGGATCTTGGAGCGCTGCTTGACCATGGTCCCGCCCTCGAGCAGCTCCTGCCAGGTGCTGGGGCCGTTGGGCAGGCCGATCGGCTCCCAGAGGCTCTTTCGGTAGTCGCCGGGGTCGGGGGTCCAGGTGTGGCAGAACCCGTAGTAGTGGTTGGTGGTCGGGTTGAAGCTCGAGGCCTTGCAGTAGCTGATCTGCTCGCCGTGCTTGGAGACGGCCTCCTGGACCACGTCGCTCAGGTCCAGCACGCTCGGCTCGAGGGCGGACGGCGGCACGATCCACTCGATCATGTCGTGGCCCTGGCCGGCGTTGATCTCGGCGGCGCTGCGGGCGGGGATGTCGGCGTTGTCGATGTGGTCGACGGTGACGGTCACGCCGTTGTCCTTGCCCCACTGCTTGGCGAAGTTGTCGAACCACTTGTCGTAGGCGGGGATGAAGTGGCTCCACTGGAGGATCCGGAGCGTCTTGCCGCCACCCGAGCCGGGACCGGGCGAGCTGGATGGGCCGGTGCACGCCGCAAGCAGTCCCGAGCCGAGCCCGGCGACCGTGAGCGTGCCGGTGGTCCGAAGGAATCCCCGCCTGGAGACGCCGGTCGAAGCCTCGCTCCCCCGATCGTCCGAGTCCTTGTGCATTCCGCACCCTCCTGTTCCCGCAGTTCCGGGGCCATCTGCGCGCGGCCGCATCCGTTGGATCGGACAAAGCCTCCCACCTGCAATCGATTGCCGCAAGAGCCTTTGTCTCCCCGGATACCGGTAATAGGCAGTAACAAGGAGCAACAGGCGGTAAGTAGGAGCAGCAAGGCAAGCGAGATGAATACGCGGAGATGGCCCTGCTGGCTGAATCCGGTCAGGCTTGCTTGCCGGCCGGGGGGTCGCTCACTACGATGCGTTGAGCCGGTCCACCGGCGGCCGGCGCGAGGGCACCGCCCTCGTGAGCCCTTTAAGGACTGGTCCAGAGAGGCCAGGAAGGGAGCGAACCGGATGTGTCGCAGCGTGCCTCCATGCCCGCCGGGCTGGAGGCGTTTTTGATGTCCGCACCCGACGCCGAGGGCATCGAGGGCGTGCGCGACCCGCGGGCCGCGCAGGGCGTGCCCGACGGCGACCGGTCGGTGGTGATGGACAGCGCCGACGTCGGCCGCGCGCTGACCCGCATCGCCCACGAGGTCGTCGAGCGCAACAAGGGCGCGGCCGGCCTGGTGGTGGTCGGGATCCACACCAGGGGCGTGCCGCTGGCCAGGCGGCTCGGCGCCAAGCTGGCCGAGATCGACGGCCGCCAAGTGCCGGTCGGCGCGCTCGACGTGACCATGTACCGCGACGACATCGGCCTGCGCCCGCCGGGCGCGACCCGCGACACCGACCTGCCGTTCGACCTCGCCGGCACGGTGGTGGTGCTGGTCGACGACGTGCTCTACACCGGCCGGACGATCCGGGCCGCGCTCGACGCCCTGACCGACTTCGGCCGGCCGCGGGCGATCCAGCTCGCCGTGCTGGTCGACCGTGGCCACCGCGAGTTGCCGCTGCGGGCCGACTACGTGGGCAAGAACCTGCCGACCTCGCCGGAGTCGGCGGTCAAGGTCCTGCTCGAGGAGACCGACGGCCGCGACGGCGTGGCGATCCTGCACCGGGAGGGCTCTACCGGGGACGGCCGGTCGCGGCCGGGCGCGGCGAGCCCGGAGGGGTCCGGGGAACCCCGAGGGGGTGCCCCGGTGGGTCAGGAGGGGACCAGGCGATGAAGGAGCACCTGCTGTCCGCCGCGGACCTCGACGCCGACGACATTACTCGCATCCTGGACACCGCCGCGCACCTGGCCAAGGTCACCGACCGGGCGATCAAGAAGGTCCCGACCCTGCGCGGGCGGACCGTCTGCAACCTGTTCTTCGAGGACTCGACCCGGACCAGGATCAGCTTCGAGCTGGCCGCCAAGCGCCTGTCCGCGGACGTGATCAACTTCGCGGCCAAGGGCTCCAGCGTGTCCAAGGGCGAGAGCCTCAAGGACACCGCGATCACCCTCGAGGCCATGGGCGTGGACGCGATCGTCATCCGCCACCCGGCCTCCGGGGCGCCCTGGCGGCTGGCCGAGTGGGTCGACGCGGTGGTCGTCAACGCCGGCGACGGCACCCACGAGCACCCCACCCAGGCGCTGCTGGACCTCTACACGATGCGGCAGCGGTTCCCGAGCTTCGCCGGCCTGCGGGTCGCGATCGTCGGCGACGTGCTGCACTCGCGGGTCGCCCGCTCCAACGTGCTGGCGCTGACCACCATGGGCGCGGAGGTGACCCTGGTCGCGCCGCCGACGCTGGTGCCGGCCAGGGTCGAGACCTGGGGCGCGGCGGTCTCCTACGACCTCGACGCGGTGCTGCCCAAGCAGGACGTGGTGATGATGCTGCGCATGCAGCTGGAGCGGCAGCGCGGCGGGTTCTTCCCGTCGCTGCGCGAGTACGCCCGGCTCTACGGGCTGGACGCCGGACGGTTGGCGGCCATGCCCGAGCACGCCATCGTCATGCACCCGGGCCCGATGAACCGCGGGGTCGAGATCGCCGCCGACGTGGCCGACTCGATCGGCCGCTCGGTGATCGCCGACCAGGTCGCCAACGGCATCAGCGTGCGGATGGCCCTGCTGTACCTGCTGCTCGGAGGGCCGGCGGTCAGGGAGGCACCCGCCCTCGCCCTGCCGGAGGCGCCCCCGCTCGCCGAAGGAGATGCGCTGTGACCGCCCCGGTGCTGTTTGCCCTGCCGGAGGCGCCGGCGCTCGCCGAAGGAGGTGCGCTGTGACCGCCCCGGTGCTGCTCCCGGTGCTGCTGCGGGGCGGACGGCTGATCGACCCGGCGAGCGGCCACGACGGCACCGCGGACGTGCTGGTCCGCGACGGCGCGGTGGCGGCGGTCGGCCCCGGGCTCGCCCGCGGGAACGAGGCACGCGACGCCGAGATGGTGGACTGCGACGGGCTGGTGGTCAGTCCCGGGTTCGTGGACCTGCACGTCCACCTGCGGGAGCCGGGCCGCGAGGACGCCGAGACGATCCTGACCGGGTCGCGGGCGGCCGCGCTCGGCGGCTACACGGCGGTCTGCCCGATGCCCAACACCGACCCGGTCGCCGACAACGCCGGCGTGGTCGAGATGGTCGCGGCCCGCGGCCGCGAGGTCGGCCTGGTCGACCTGTTCCCGGTCGGGGCGGTCACGCTCGGGCAGCGCGGCGAGGAGCTGGCCGAGCTGGGCGCGATGGCCCACTCGGCCGCCCGGGTCGACTGCTTCTCCGACGACGGCCACCCGATCCGCGAGGCGCGCCTGCTGCGGCTGGCGCTGGAGTACGCGCAGGCCTTCGACGCGGTGATCGCCGACCATGCCGAGGACGCCTCGCTGACCGGCGGCGCCCAGATGCACGAGGGCGAGGTCTCGGCGATCCTCGGGCTCCAGGGCTGGCCGGCGGCGGCGGAGGACATGGTGGTCGCCCGCGACCTGCTGCTCGCCGAGCTCACCGGCGGTCGCATCCACCTCTGCCATCTGTCGACCGCCGGGTCGGTGGCGCTGGTCCGCGCCGCCAAGGCCCGCGGCGTGCTGGTCACCGCCGAGGCGGCTCCGCACCACTTCACGCTCACCGACGAGGCCGCGCGCAGCTTCGACCCGGTCTACAAGGTCAACCCGCCGCTGCGCGCCAAGGCCGACGTCGAGGCGATCCGCGACGGCCTCGCCGACGGGACCATCGACGCCATCGCCACCGATCACGCCCCGCACGCTCCCGAGGACAAGGAGGTCGAGTGGGCGGCCGCCCCGGCGGGCATGCTCGGCCTCCAGACCGCCCTGGCGCTGACCGTCTCCGAGCTGGTCGAGCCCAGCTACCTGCGGCTGGACCAGGCGGTCGAGCGGCTCAGCGTCGGTCCGGCCCGATGCCGGCGGCTGCCGGGCCACGGCGGGCCGGTCGCGGTGGGCTCGCCGGCCAACCTGACCGTGTTCGACCCGGCGGCCTCGTGGACGGTCGAGGCGGCGGCGCTCGCCAGCCGCGCCAGGAACACGCCGTTCCAGGGCCGCCAACTGCGCGGCGCCGTGGTGCACACTCTGCTGAGGGGCGCGTTCACGGTGCGCGATGGAAAGGGGGCCTGGTGAGCTGGCTGCCGGCGCTGCTCACCCTCGAGGACGGCAGCTCGTTCCGGGGCGAGGCGTTCGCGGGGCGGCCGTTCACGGTCGCCGGCGAGGTGGTCTTCAACACCGCGATGAGCGGCTACCAGGAGGTCCTCACCGACCCGTCCTATCGCCGCCAGATCGTCTGCATGGCCTCGCCGGAGATCGGCAACTACGGTACCAACCCCGACGACGCCGAGTCGGATCAGATCCAGGTGACCGCGCTGCTGGTCCGCCAGGCCTCGCGCCGCGCCTCGAACTGGCGGGCGCGGCGGACGATCGCCGGCGAGCTGGAGGCCGCCGGCGTGCCGGGGGTCGAGGGGATCGACACCCGAAGGCTGGTCCGTCACCTGCGGACCGCCGGCGCGATGCGCGGCGCACTCTCCAGCGAGCTGCTCGACGAGCGCGAGCTGCGCCGCCTCGCTCTGGAGGCGCCCGACCCCAACGGCCTCGCCCTGGTCGACGAGGTCAGCCGCGAGGAGCCCGTGGAGCTGCCCGCCGACGGCCCGGAGCGCTTCCGGGTGGTGCTCTACGACTTCGGCGCCAAGGCCAACATCGGCCGGCGGCTGCGCGCGCTCGGCGCCAGGCTGCTGATCGTGCCGGCCGGGACCCCGGCGGAGCGGGCGCTCGAGTGGCGACCCGACGGGGTGATCCTCTCCAACGGCCCCGGCGACCCGTCCACGGTCGGCCACGGCGTCCGCGCCACCGCGGAGCTGCTCGGCAAGGTGCCGGTGTTCGGGATCTGCCTTGGCCACCAGCTGCTCGGCCAGGCGGTCGGCGGGCGGACCGTGCGGCTGCCGTTCGGGCACCGGGGCGTGAACCAGCCGGTGGTCGAGGTCGCCACCGGCCGGGTCTCGGTGACCAGCCACAACCACGGCTTCGCGGTCGACGGGGACAGCCTGCCGGCGACGGCCAGGGTCACCCACCGCAACGCCAACGACGGGGTGGTCGAGGGCCTGGAGTGCCTCGACGTGCCGGCCTTCTCAGTCCAGTACCACCCGGAGGCGGCGCCCGGCCCGCACGACGCCCACCCGCTGTTCCCGCGCTTCGCCGCGCTGATGGAATCCGCGAGCCGCCGGTGACCGGCGGGGAGGAGGACGGCATGACCGGCCAGCGAACCTTCCGCGCCCTCGGCGGCGTCGACCAGGGCGAGGCGCCGCCGGCCGGGGCGGCCGCCGACGCGCTGCGTGAGGAGTTCGAGCGGGTGCTGTCGCTCAAGGGCAGCCTGCGCGGCGAGGCGCGGACGGGCGTCTCGCCGACCGGCAGGCGCACCACCGCCAGCGCCGAGGCAAAGCTGCGGACCCTGGTCTCCAGCGTCGAGGGCGCCAGCCGCTTCGCGATCAAGCTCGACCTGCTCAGCCCCGGCCAGGTGCGGGCGCTGTGGGCCGAGGCGATGGAGGCCGGCCTGTTCGACGGCTGGGACGCCGGCCAGAGCGCCTACGAGGTCGATGGCGAAGCGCCGGGGGAGGGCACCGAGGGCACCGAGGACGCCGAGGCCGCCGGGCGCGCCGGCGCGGCCGCGACCGGGACGGACGTCAAGGGCGGCGAGGGCGCCGGGGCGGGGGAGGGCTAGTGCCGCTGCGGGAGGACCTGCGCTCGGTGCTGGTGATCGGCTCCGGGCCGATCGTGATCGGGCAGGCGGCGGAGTTCGACTACTCCGGCACCCAGGCGTGCCGGGCGCTGCGCAACCTCGGCCTCAGGGTCGTGCTGGTCAACTCCAACCCCGCCACGATCATGACCGACCCGGAGGTCGCCGACGCGACCTACCTGGAGCCGCTCACCCCGGACGTGGTCGCCGCCGTGATCGAGGCCGAGCGGCCGGACGCCGTGCTGCCCACCCTGGGTGGTCAGACCGCGCTCAACCTGGCGGTCGCGCTCCACGAGCGCGGCGACCTCGACCGCTGCGGCGCCGAGCTGATCGGCGCCACCGTCGACGCCGTCCGCCGGGCCGAGTCCAGGGTTGCGTTCGCCGAGGTCTGCAAGGCCGCCGGTCTCGAGGTCCCCCGCAGCGCCGAGGTCGGCGCGGTCGACGAGGGCCGGGCGGTCGCCGCCGAGCTCGGCCTCCCGCTGATCCTGCGGCCGTCGTTCACGCTGGGTGGCTGGGGCGGCGGGGTCGCCCACGACCTCGAGCAGCTCGACGAGCTGCTCGCCCAGGGGCTGGCGGCGAGCCCGGTCCGGCGGGTGCTGGTCGAGGAATCCGTGCTCGGATGGAAGGAATACGAACTCGAGGTCATGCGAGATCGAGCCGACAATGCGGTCGTGGTCTGCTCGATCGAGAACCTCGACCCCATGGGGGTTCATACCGGCGACTCCATCACGGTGGCGCCGGCCATGACGCTGAGCGATCGCGAGTACCAGGCGATGCGCGACGACTCGCTGACCGTGCTGCGGGCGGTCGGGGTCGAGACCGGCGGCGCCAACGTGCAGTTCGGCGTCGACCCGGCCAGCGGACGGCGGGTCGTGATCGAGATGAACCCGAGGGTGTCGCGCTCCTCGGCGCTGGCGTCGAAGGCCACCGGCTTCCCGATCGCCAAGGTCGCCGCCCAGCTCGCGGTCGGCTTCACCCTCGACGAGATCCGCAACGAGGTGACCGGCAAGACCGCCGCCGCCTTCGAGCCGACCCTCGACTACGTCGTGGTCAAGGTGCCGCGCTTCAACTTCGAGAAGTTCCTCGGCGCCGACCACGTGCTCACCACCAGGATGAAGTCGGTCGGTGAGGTGATGGCGATCGGCCGGACCTTCCCGGAGGCGCTCCAGAAGGCCTACCGCTCGCTGGAGGCCGGCCGGGACGGGCTCGGGGTCCCTGCCGAGGACCGCCCGCACGCGGGCGCGACCACGAGCCCGGCCACGGGTCCGGACTCGGGCGCGGCCACGGGTCCGGACGGGCCCGGGGCCCGTCCGGACCCGGACCGGGCGGCGCTGCTGGAGGCGACCGCTACCCCCAGCGACACCCGCCTGGAGGCGGTCGAGCGGGCGCTGCGGGCAGGCTTCGAGGTCGACGAGGTCGCGGCCGCCTCCAGCATCGACCCGTGGTTCGTCGACGGCATCGCCCGGATCGTCGAGGTCCGCGCCGAGCTGGCAGCCGCCGGGGCGGTCGACGCGCTCGACCGGGACCTGCTGTGGCGGGCCAAGCGGCTCGGCTTCTCCGACCGCCAGCTCGCCCGGATCGCCGGCGCCACCGAAGGCGAGGTGCGCACCCGCCGCCGCGCGCTCGGCGTCGAGCCCGTGTACCGGTCGGTCGACACCTGCGCCGGCGAGTTCGAGGCGTTCACGCCCTACCACTACTCGACCTACGAGGAGGAGACCGAGGTCCCGGCGACCGGCCGCCGCCGGGTGATCGTGCTCGGGTCGGGACCGAACCGGATCGGGCAGGGCGTCGAGTTCGACACCGCCTGCGTCCACGCGGTCCAGGCGCTTCGCGAGGCCGGCTACGAGACGGTCATGGTCAACTGCAACCCCGAGACGGTCTCGACCGACTACGACGTCGCCGACCGGCTCTACGTGGAGCCGCTGACCATCGAGGACGTGCTCGAGGTGTGCCGCGCCGAGGCCCGCGGCGGCGAGCTTGTCGGCGTGATCGTGACGATGGGCGGCCAGACCCCGCTCCAGCTCGCGCACGGCCTGGCGGCCGCCGGCGTGCCGCTCCTCGGAACCCCGCCCGAGGCCATCGACCTGGCCGAGGACCGCGTCCGCTTCGGGAGCGTGCTGGAGCGGTGCGGCCTGGACGCGCCCCCCTGGGGCCAGGCCGCCAGCCCGCGCGAGGCGCTGGAGGTGGCCGGCCGGATCGGCTACCCGGTGCTGGTGCGGCCCTCGTACGTGCTCGGCGGCCGCTGGATGGAGGTCTGCTACGGGCCCGACGCGCTGGCCGGCTCGGCGGCGCTGGCGAGCATGAGCCACGGCGACCGGCCGGTCCTGGTCGACCGCTTCCTGGAGGACGCGGTCGAGGTCGACGTCGACGCCATCCGCGACGCCGCCGGCGGCGTGCTGGTCTGCGGCGTCATGGAGCACATCGAGGAGGCCGGCGTCCACTCCGGCGACTCCGCCTGCGCGCTGCCGCCGATCACGCTCGGTCCCGACCAGGTCGAGGCCGTCGGCGAGGCCACCGCCCGCCTGGCCGGCGCGCTCGGGGTGGTCGGCATCCTCAACGTCCAGTTCGCCTTCAAGGGCGACCGGCTCTACGTGCTGGAGGCGAACCCGCGCGCGAGCCGCTCGGTGCCGTTCGTCGAGAAGGTCACCGGCCTGCCGGTCGCCAAGGCGGCCGCGCTGATCGCCACCGGGCGGACCATCGGGGAGCTACGGGCCGCCGGGATGCTCCCGGAAGACGACGGGGCGCTCGCGCCGGCGCCGGCCCACGTCGGCGTCAAGGAGGCGGTGCTGCCGTTCGCCCGCTTCCCGGGCGCCGACTCGCTGCTCGGTCCCGAGATGCGCTCGACCGGCGAGGTGCTCGGGCTCGACGAGTCCTTCGGCGCCGCGTTCGCCAAGAGCCAGGAGGCCGCTTACGGCGCGCTGCCGACCAAGGGGGTCGCCTTCCTGTCGGTCCGCAACGCCGACAAGCGCGCCATCGTCCTGCCCGCCAAGCGGCTCGCCGACCTCGGCTTCAAGCTGGTCGCCACCGTCGGCACCGCCAGCGTGCTGCGCCGCAACGGTGTGCCGGTCGAGGTCGTCCACAAGGTCCACGAGGGGACGCCGAACGTGGTCGACCTGATCCGCGCCGGCGAGATCGACGTGGTCGTCAACACCCCGCAGGGCTCCGGGCCCCGCAGCGACGGCTACGAGATCCGCACCGCCGCGGTGGCCACCGACATCCCCTGCGTCACCACCCTGTCCGGGCTGGCCGCGATGGTCCAGGGCATCGAGGCCCGCCAGACCGGCGAGCTGACCGTCCGCTCCCTCCAGAGCTACCACCAGGAGGCCGGATGACCATCACCGAAGGCGCGATCCGGTCGGAGGAGGGCTCGCCGCGGCGCGAGCTGTCGGAGGTGCTCGTCCACCGCCGCACCGGCGACTACCACCTGCTCAGCCTGGTGGCGCCCACGATCGCCAAGCAGGCCAGGCCGGGCCAGTTCGTCGCCCTCCAGCCCGGCCTGGACCGCCCGTTCCTGCTGCGCCGCCCGTTCTCGATCCACCGGGTCGAGCGGCACGGGCCCGGCTTCGGCGCGCTCGAGATCGTCTTCGACGTGGTCGGGCCGGGCACCGAGGTGCTCTCCAAGCTGCGCCCGCACGACACCCTCGACGTGCTCGGGCCGCTCGGGCGTCCGTTCAGCCTGCCCGACAAGCCGATCTCGTGCCTGCTGGTCGGCGGCGGCTACGGCGTCGCGCCGCTGTTCTTTTTGGCCGAGGAGCTGCGGGTGCGCGGCTGCCGGATCGACTTCCTGGCCGGCGCGTCCACCACCGACCGGCTGTTCAAGGCGATCGAGGCCAAGCGTCTCGGCCACACCGCCGTGATCACCACCGACGACGGCTCCAGCGGCCAGCGCGGCATGGTGACCGACCCGATGGCGGCGCTGATGGCGAAGGCGCGCACCCAGATGGTGTTCGCCTGCGGCCCGATGCCGATGCTGGCGGCGGTGAGTCGCATCGCCGCCGCCGCCGGCATGCCCTGCCAGGTCTCGGTCGAGGAACTGATGGGCTGCGGCACCGGCATCTGCTACTCCTGCGTGATCCCGATGCTGGACGCGAACGGCGACGCGCCCTTCAGGCCGGCCAGGTCGTGCGTGGAGGGCCCGGTGCTCGAAGGGGCCTCGATCGCATGGGAGGAGGTGGCGACCTCATGATCTCCAGACCTGGCGAGGAGCCGGTCCCGGACCTGCAGGGCGACGAGCCGGCGCCCGAGTTCCCGGTGGACATGTCCGTCAGCCTCTGCGGCGTGCGGCTGCCCACGCCGATCCTGGGGGCGTCCGGCTGCTTCGGCTTTGGCCGCGAGATGGCCAGCTTCGTCGACCTGGCCAAGATCGGCGGGGTGGTCACCAAGTCGGTGAGCCTGGAGCCGCGCGCCGGGCGGCCGACCCCGAGGATGGCCGAGACCGCCTCGGGCATGCTCAACGCCATCGGCCTCCAGAACCCCGGGGTCGAGGCGTTCTGCAAGTCCGACCTGCCGTTCCTGCGTGACGCGGGCGCGCGGGTGGTGGTCAGCATCGTCGGCCGCACGGTCGAGGACTTCGCCGCGGTCGCCGACCGGCTCGCGACCGAGGACGCGGTCGACCTGATCGAGCTGAACCTGTCCTGCCCGAACGTGGACCACCGCGGCGAATTGTTCGCCACCGACCCGGGCATGGCCGCGCGGGCGGTGGGAGCGGTCAAGTCGGTGGCGCGGCAGCCGGTGCTGGCCAAGCTGACCGCCGACGTGACTGACCTGGTCGCGATCGCCCGCGCCACGGTCGAGGCTGGCGCCGACGGGCTCACGCTGATCAACACCCTTCTCGGCATGGCTGTCGACGTCCACCGGATGCGGCCCAAGCTGGCCGCGGTCACCGGCGGGCTCTCCGGGCCGGCGATCCGGCCGGTCGCGGTCCGCTGCGTCTGGCAGGTCGCCCAGGCGCTGCCGGAGGTACCGATCGTCGGGCTCGGCGGGGTCATGACCGGTGAGGACGCCGCCGAGCTGCTACTGGTCGGCGCCACCGCGGTCCAGGTCGGTACCGCCAACTTCGTCAACCCGCTGGCCACCGCCGAGGTCGCCGAAGGGCTCGCCGCCTACCTGCGGTCCCAGCGGGTCGGCTCGGTCCGCGACCTGCCCGCCCTGTTCAAGCCCGAGCGCTGAGGGGCGGGCGTTCGGCCGCGCCCCCACCTCAGGTCCGGGCGTCGACGACGCCGAGGCCCCAGCGCTCGGCCGCGTTCAGGAGCGCCGCGTCCGCGGTCACCAGCAGGTCGGTCGCCGCGAACAACGCCGAGGAGAGATGCACGGCGTCATAGCCCCGCAGGGACTCCCGCTCGGCCAGCTCCTCGGCCTGAGCCAGGATGGCCTCGCCGACTCGCAGCTCGGCGAGACTGCCGCGCATCGCGGCCAAGTCGCGTTTGGCGCGGGACAACGCGTCCTCGGTGATCCGTCTCGCGCGATGCGCGGCCGCGAGACCCGCGCGGGCCTCGACGAACGTCAGGGCCGAGGTGGCGATGAGGGCGCCGCTGGTCCACGCCCGCGTGGCTGTATCCGAGCCAGGCTCCTCGATCAGCAGCTTGACGGCCGCCGAGGTCTCGAAATACATGGTGGTCATTCGCGCTGCTCGATGACCAGGTCGCTCACCGTGCCCTTGGCCTTCTGCGGTTTGGGAGAGAAACGGGGACGGTCCGGCTCGGCGGGGCGCGCCTTGCCCTCGGCGATCAGCTCGGCGAGGCGGTCGATCCCGCGGGTCACCGGAGTGATCCTCGCCACCGGCATGCCGTGGTCGGTCACGATCAGCTCCTGACCATCCCGGACCGCCGCCAGGTAGCGGCTCAGCGCGTTCCTCAGCGCCCGGATCCCGATCTCCCGCGGAGCGGGCTGCTCAGCCATCTCGTCGCCTCCTGGTCGCCGACTGCTGTGGCCACAACTTGATCTTCATTGTAGCCACAAGCTGAGCGCCGAGGCTGCCTCGTGCGGCCTCGGGAATCTGCGAGGCTATCCGCGGTCTGCTCGACGCACGGAAGGCACCGAAGGCACCGAAGGAGCGCCGCATGGCAACCGCGCCCGACGTCCCGCTGTACTCGACCCACGATGGCGACCTGGTCGTCACCGATCGCGACTCGGGTCAGGTCCTGTGGCAGGGTCGGATCCGGGCCATGCCGATTCGGAAGGTCGTACCGGTACCAGGTGCGCCGGACGCGATCGTGCTGCTCGACTACGACCAGCGGCCGCCCGGCGGCTTCCCCGAGTACGGCTGGAACATCCTCCGGGTCAGCCCGGAGGGCCGTGTCGTCTGGCAGGCACGAACGCCGGAGGAGCGGGGCCATGACGCCTGGTGGGACTTCGAGCTCGACGGCCGCCAGCTCACCGCCTGGTCGTACTCGGCGTACGAGGTGTCGATCAACCTCGAGACCGGCGCGCGCGACCGCCAGCGGTGGACCCACTGAGCCTCGCGCCGCGACGCACGCTGAGCCTCACGCGGCGGTCCATGAGAGCTCGAGCCCAGCGCCGGACCAGGCGGCGAGCCGTTCGGCCTCCTCGGCGACGCCGCGGGTGGCGCGCGGGCCGAGCTTGGCGAAGGGCTCGACCGTGACCAGCAGGCGGCGCCCCTTGGCCTCCTGCCGCCAGACGCCCGCCATGCGGCCGTCGACCAGCACGACCGGAGACAGCCAGCCCTGCGGCCGGTAGACGCGGTCCTTGAAGGGCCCGGGCATGAGCCGCTCGGCGTGGCGGGTCGCCATCACCACGTACTGGTCGAACGCCGGCAGCAGCCGCACCGACGGCACCGGGGCAGACTCGCCGATCTCGTCCGCTTGCTTGGCGAGCACCCAGGCCGCATCGCCCTCGACCTCGACCGGGACCAGCTCGTCGCCGAGCCGCCTCAGGACCCTGCCGCCCTCGGCCGGCTGGACGCCCCACCAGCGGGCGTAGTCCTCGCGCGTGACCGGCCCCGCGGCGGCGATGAAGCGCCTGGCGGTCTCGAGCACCGCGGCCTCGGGGTCGTGCTCGCTCCAGGTGCCGAGCCAGGTGTCCGGGCGGGTGAAGCGCACGCGCTGACCGTCGCTCTGCGCGAAGCACAGGGAGCCGCGGTAGGCGGCCGGCTTCAGCACCGAGCCCCAGCCGCTGCGAAGCTGGCTGCCGAGCTTGGCCGAGCCGGTGATCCTGGCGACCTCGTCGGCGAGCGCCTCGCGCGACAGCGTCCTGCCCTCCAGCGCCGTGCGGACCGCGGCCAGCATCGCCTCGATCTCATCCGCGGTGATGTCAAAGCCGCGCTGCCAGGCGCCGCCCTCGTAGGCGCGCCTGGTGCTCTGGCCCGCCTGCCACAACGGCAGCTCGGCGGCGGGGAGCAGGTGCAGCGTGCCGCGCATCGCCCAGGTCTTGACCAGGGTGCGGTCGCGCCAGAGCGCGTCGGCGACCGCGCTCCGCTCGAAACCGTCGACGCGGGCCCACAGGGTCTGCTCTGCCGACGACATCACCTGGGCGTGCAGGCCGGCGATCCTGGAGGTCACCGCCAGCATCTCGGCGCGCGGGGCGCGCTGGTCCAGGTGGTGGCGGCGCTGGCGCCAGCCGGCGACCTGGCCCCAGTCGAGCTTCAGGGCGGGGGCGGGGGGCTGCATGCCAACAGCTTGCCACGCTGGCCCGACAGGACCGCATGTCCCCAGGGTGCGCTAGGCTTCCTGCGCGTCATGGTTCGAACGGTTCACACGGTTCACACGCTCACACGGTTCACACGGAGGAGCTGCATGCGGCACGGGTCCCCGATCGTGCTCGCGCTGGACACCCCCGACCTCGAAGAGGCCAGGGCGTGGGCGGCGTCGGTCGGGTCGTCGGTGGCGATGGTCAAGGTGGGGCTCCAGCTATTCGGCGCGCACGGTCCCGCCGCGGTCGGCGCGCTGGCCGCGGACGGCCACCGGGTGATGCTGGACCTCAAGCTCCACGACATCCCGGCGACGGTCGGCCGTGCCGTGGCGGCGCTCGACCCGCTCCACGCCGAGCTGCTCACGGTCCACGCGGCCGGGGGCACGGCGATGCTCCGCGCCGCGCTGGACGCGGCGGGCGAGCCCACCCGCATCGCGGCGGTGACCGTCCTGACAAGCCTCGACGCCGGCGATCTGGCGGCGGTCGGGCTGGGTGAACCGGGCGAGGCGTCCGAGCGGATGGCGCGGCTGGCGCTGGAGGCGGGCTGCTCCGCGCTGGTCTGCTCGCCGCGCGAGGTCGCGCGCCTGCGGACGCTCGCCGGCTCCGGCGTCACCCTGATCTGTCCCGGCGTGCGGCCGGGCGCCGAGGTCAGCGGCGACGACCAGGCCAGGGTGGCGACCCCGGGGGCGGCGCTGCGGGCCGGCGCCGACCTGCTGGTGGTGGGGCGGCCGATCACCACGGCGCACGACCTGGCCGCCGCGGCCGGCGCGATCGCCGCCGAGGCGCTCGCCGGCGCGAACGGGGCCGGCTCATGACCGGGCGGCCGACGCTGCCGGAGGGCCCGCTCGCCGCCGGCGAGGTCCTGGCGCTGTACGAGCGGACCGGAGGGCTGCGCCGCGGCCATTTCGAGCTGACCTCGGGCCTGCACTCCGACCTCTACCTCCAGTCGGCGGTGGTGCTCCAGTGGCCGGAGGTCGCCGGGGCGCTCGGCGCGGCGCTGGCCGAGCCGTGGCGCGACCGGGTCGACGTCGTGGTCGGCCCCGCCATGGGCGGGGTGGTGATCGGCCACGAGGTCGCCCGCGCGCTCGGCACGCGCATGGTCTTCACCGAGCGTGTCGAAGGCTCGATGGCGCTGCGGCGCTCGTTCGAGGTCGCCGAGGGCGAGCGCGCGCTGGTGGTCGAGAACGTCGTGACCACCGGCGGCTCGGCGGTCGAGGTCGCCGGGCTGCTCAACGACGCCGGCGCGAGCGTGGCCGGGCTGGCGACGATCATCGACCGGCTGCCGTCGGGGGCGAACCCGCTGCTTCCCTATACGGCGCTGGCGAGGATCGAAGCGGGAGTGTGGTCCCGCGAGGAATGCCCCATCTGTGGAGCGGGTAGAGAGGCGGAATCACCTGGTAGCCACGGCCTTGTAGATCGGTCGAAGTGATGATGAACCGTCTGTTAATTGGAGGATTCTGGAGTTTTCGGCTGTGGAACGTTCTGACCTGCGCCAATGGATTGTGGCGACACCCCAGGTGTGCGTAGAATCCGCGCGTTCTTCAATGCCAGCAATCCAGTCGGCGCGGCGAGGAGCGCCGTCCGGCGATGGGCACGACGTCACGAGGAGGCAACATGCCACTGCCCACCCTGACGCCCGAGCAGCGCCAGCAGGCCCTTGAAAAGGCCGCCGAGGCGCGTCGCAAGCGGGCTGAGCTAAAGGCACAGCTCAAGAGCGGTAACCTCACGCTCGCCACGGTCCTGGACAAGGAAGACGACGACACCGTCGGCAAGATGAAGGTTTCGAGCGTGCTCGAGAGCCTGCCGGGCGTTGGCAAGGTGCGCGCGCGGAAGATCATGGAAAAGCACGACATCTCGGCCTCGCGCCGCATCCGTGGCCTCGGCTCGAAGCAGAAGGACGCGCTCCTGGCCGAGTTCGGCGGAAAGAAGTAACCGACCTGGAACCTACCGTCCTGGCTGCTCCGATCCGTCAGACCAGCTCGAGCGGAGGGCCGCCAACGGGGCGCGGTCGCCTTGTGGTGCTTGCCGGCCCATCGGGAGTCGGCAAGGGGGCGATCGTGTCCCGGCTTTTGGCGGCCCGGCCCGACCTCCGGCTCTCGGTATCAGCCACCACCCGCGGCGCGCGTCCCGGCGAGGTGGACGGCCGGGACTACTACTTCGTCGACCCGGACAGCTTCGACAAGCTGATCGACTCGGGTGGGCTGCTGGAGTGGGCGGAGATCTTCGGCAACCGCTACGGCACCCCCCGCGAGCCGGTCGAGCGCGCGCTCGAGCAGGGCCACTCGGTGATCACCGAGGTCGACGTGCAGGGCGCGCGCCAGATCCGCGCCGTCCGCCCGGACGCGTTCCTGCTGTTCATCAAGCCGCCGGGCCTCGAGGAGCTGGAGCGGCGGCTGCGCAGCCGCGGCACCGAGACCGACGAGCAGGTCAGCCGCCGGCTCGCCAAGGCCTCCGAGGAACTGGCCGCCGAGCCCGAGTTCGACGCGACCGTGGTCAACGACCGGCTCGACCACGCCGCGGCCGAGGTCATCGGCCTCATCGATCGCCTGACTCGCGTACCATGAGGCATTGAGAACGACTCCCGCATGGCGCGACCCACGCGCCAGATGACGGGGCCGGTGGCTGACCGTGCCATCGGCCCGGCGGGGAGCGGTTCAACCATTTCGAGAGGAAGTCACACAGGAATGATCGAGCCCAGGATCGACGACCTGCTCGCGCGGGTCGACTCCAAGTACACCCTGGTGATCCTCGCCGCCAGGCGCGCCAGGCAGATCAACGGCTACTACTCCCAGCTCGGCGAGGGCATCGGCGAGTTCGTCCCCCCGATGGTCGACGCCGGCCCGAACCGCAAGGCGCTGTCGGTCGCCCTCCAGGAGCTGGCCGAGGACAAGCTGGACTGGGAGCGCCCGGCCGAGGTGGCCGGCTCCATCAAGTAGGGGGCACGAAGTGGATCCGCACGGGTCCGCGCACGACCCTGACACGAAGGGCCCCGCGACGGCGTTGGCGCCGCTCGACGGGGCCCGAGTGCTGCTGGGGGTCAGCGGCGGGATCGCGGCCTACAAGGCCGCCGAGCTGGCCCGCGAGCTGATGCGGGCCGGGGCGGAGGTCCAGCCGGTGCTCACCGAGGGCGGCGCGTCGATGGTCAGCCGCGCCACCTTTGCCGCGCTCACCGGGCGCGAGGTGCCGACCAGCGTCTGGGAACGCCCGGCCGGCGTCGAGCACGTCGCGCTCGCCCACTGGGGCGAGCTGCTGCTGGTCGCGCCCGCCACCGCACACACCATCGCCAAGCTGGCCGCCGGGCTCGCCGACGACCTGCTGAGCAACCTCGCGCTGGCGTTCGGCGGGCCGGTGGTGGTGGCGCCGGCGATGCACACCGAGATGTGGGAGCACCCGGCGACGCAGGCGAACATCGCGCTGCTGCGGGAACGCGGCGTCCTGGTGGTCCCGCCCGCCAGCGGGCCGCTGACCTCGGGCGACGTCGGCCCTGGCCGGCTGGCGGAGATTCCCGACCTGGTCGCCGCCGCGGCCGAGGCGCTGGCGGGCGAGCGGGGGCTGGCGGGGGTGCGGGTGCTGGTCAGCCTCGGCGGCACCAGGGAGCCGCTCGACCCGGTCCGCTACATCGGCAACCGCTCCTCGGGCCGGATGGGCGCCGCGATCGTGCGGCAGGCGCTGCGCCGCGGCGCGGCCGTGACCGTGGTCGCCGCGCCCGCCAGCGTGCCGGTGCCGGCGGGCGCGCGCCGGATCCAGGTCGAGACGGCGCAGGAGCTGTTCGACGCGGTCACCGCCGAGGCGCCCTCGCACGACGTCATGGTAATGGCCGCGGCGGTCGCCGACTTCCGCCCCAAGCGCGCCGCCGACGCCAAGCTCAAGAAGGACCAGGGCGTTCCCGAGGTGCTGCTGGAGCCGACCCCCGACACGCTGGCGGAGCTGGGGCGCACCAGGCGGCCCGGCCAGGTGCTGGTGGGCTTCGCGGCCGAGACCAGCGACCACCTCGCCAACGCCAGGGCAAAGCTCGAGCGCAAGCGCCTGGACCTGGTGGTGCTCAACCACGTCGAGGGCGCCCGCTCGGCGTTCGGCGCAGAGGCGGCCGACGCCTCGCTGATCGACGCCGAGGGCGCGGTCGACCTGCCGGGCGCGTCCAAGGACGAGATCGCCGCGCGCCTGCTCGACCGGATCCAGGCGCGGCTGGGGAAGTGACCCCGTCGCCCTGCGCGGCGACGGGCCGCGATCGCATAGAGTTGATGGAGCAACCTCGCGCGAGGGGTGTTCGCGCCCGCGAAATCATGCCGGCACCGGCGAGTTGCCCTGAAATGCGGGCGCGGCTACCCTTCGGCGGAACCTGCCGCCGGGTGCGGCGCAACCTTTCTGGAGGCTACAGGTGGCGAATCGGTATCTGTTCACGTCGGAGTCGGTGACCGAGGGCCATCCCGACAAGATGGCCGACCAGATCTCGGATGCCGTGCTCGACGAGATCCTCATGCAGGACCCGATGGGCAGGGTCGCCTGCGAGACGCTGATCACCACCGGCCTGGTCGTGGTCGCCGGCGAGATCTCGACGAAGACCTATGTCGACATCCCGAGCGTGGTCCGCCGCACCATCGGCGAGATCGGCTACGACCGTGCCAAGTACGGCTTCGACGGGCAGACCTGCGGCGTCACCGTCGCGATCGACGAGCAGTCCGCCGACATCGCCCAGGGCGTCGACCACGCCTGGGAGGAGCGCGCCGGCGACGGCGACGCGCTCGACACCCAGGGGGCCGGCGACCAGGGAATGATGGTGGGCTACGCCTGCAACGACACGCCCGAGCTGATGCCGCTGCCGATCGCGCTGGCGCACAAGCTGGCCAGGCGGCTGGCCGAGGTCCGCAAGTCCGGCGAGATCGCCTACCTGCGGCCCGACGGCAAGACCCAGGTCACCATCGAGTACTCGCGGGGCAAGCCGGCGCGGCTGGACACCGTGGTGGTCTCCAGCCAGCACGGCCCGGACATCGACCTCGAGACGCTGCTCGCCCCCGACATCCGCGAGCAGGTGGTCGAGCCGGTCCTGCCCGAGGGCCTCTCGACCGAGGGCATGCGGGTGTTCGTGAACCCGACCGGCCGCTTCGAGCTGGGCGGCCCGCACGCCGACACCGGGTTGACCGGCCGCAAGATCATCGTCGACACCTATGGCGGCATGGCCCGCCACGGCGGCGGCGCGTTCTCGGGCAAGGACCCGACCAAGGTCGACCGCTCGGCGGCGTACGCGGTCCGCTGGGTCGCCAAGAACGTGGTCGCGGCCGGGCTGGCCGAGCGCTGCGAGGTCCAGGTCGCCTACGCGATCGGCGTCGCCCGCCCGGTGAGCGTGTTCATCGAGACCTTCGGGACCGAGCAGGTCGACCCGGCCAGGCTCGAGAAGCTGATCCCGGAGTTCTTCGACCTGCGGCCCGCCGCGATCCTGCGCGACCTCGAGCTGCGCCGGCCGATCTACCGCAAGACCGCGGCCTACGGCCACTTCGGGCGCAACGACCCCGACTTCACCTGGGAGTCGACCAGCCGCGCCGAGGACCTCGCCAAGGCGGCCGCCAACCTCTAGCAGCCGTCGATCGACCTCGACACGGGCGGGCTCATTTCCCGCCCGTGTCGCTGTCCTCGAGGCATATCCGCAGGCGGATCAACCCAGCGGCCAAGTAGACTCCAGCCATGATCAAGCGGGTCCGGATCCGTGGCTACAAGAGCCTCGACGAGGTCGACGTTCGGCTGGCTCCGTTGACGATTGTCTTCGGTTCAAACGCGGCGGGGAAGAGCAACCTCCTCGACGCCCTTGCCTTGCTCTCGCGTCTCGCGACCAGTGAGACCTTGGACGCCGCCTTCAAGTCTCACCGGGGTGCGCCTCTTGAGGCCTTTACCTTCGAGCGGGGCGGGGTGGCCGAACTGCAGCGACGGCCGGTTGCCTCCTTCTCGATCTCGGTGGACATCGAGTTGTCGGACCTGGTGGTGGATGGCGTCGAGGCCGAGCTGCGCGAGCTGGAGCCGGGCCTCGCTCCGGCCAGCAGGGTTCTCGAGCGGCTGCTCCGGTATTCGCTGACCATCCAGATCAACACCGCGTCAGGCCAATTGCAGGTGTTGAGCGAGCGCGCCGAGGCGATCGACGAGGGCGGTCTGCCAAAGTCCGGCAGGAGGTTTCTCGGCGACGAGCCGGAGATGAGAGAACGGCGTCTGCTGCTGAGTGAGGCGAGAGGGGCCGGCCACAGGACCCGGGAGATCATTGGCCCGAAGCAGACGGCGCTCTCCAAGGCACTGGATCCCGCCAGTTATCCCCACCTCGCCGCGCTTCGGGAGGAGCTTGCCCGCTGGCGCGTCTACTTCCTCGACCCAGCCGCGATGCGCCAGGAGACCGCACTTCGGAACGTCGATTCTCTCGGCACGGACGGCTCGGACATCGCAGCCTTCTATAACACCTTGCAAGTGGAGCAGCCGCTCCAGTTCGGAGCCTTCGTGAAGGCGTTGCAGCATGCCATCTCCAGCGTCTCAGGCTTGGAGGTGGAGCGCACGTCGGAGGGGTACCTCCGCCTCGTTCTGGACGAAGGCGGTATTGCCGTCCCGTCCCGCCTCATGTCCGAGGGCACGCTACGCTACCTGGGCCTCCTCGCAATCACGAACCCGCTCTCGCCGCTCCGCTTCGTCGGAATCGAGGAGCCGGAGAACGGCATCGATCCCAGGCGGCTGGCATTCGTGGCGCGGCTGCTGACGGCTGCCGTTGACCGTGGTTCGACTCAGTTCCTGGTCAACACCCATTCCCCGGTGCTTCCTGAGTACTTCCTCGGTGAGGACTCGGCGGGCCTGGTCCATTCCCGAAAAGTGGGAGCACGCACCATATTCGAGACCTTCTCGGCCACCGGCTCGCTCTACCAGGAGGAGATTCGGGCCGCTCTTGAGGATCAGCCAATCACTCCCTTCCGTGACCGGATCGTTCGCGGTGACTTCGGCGGATGATCGAAGTCGGGCTCTTCGCCGAGGACGAGGGGCATCGGTCCCTCCTGGCTGGCCTGATCCGGCGATCCGCGGAAGAGGTCGGCGTCTCTACGAGCACGTCCATCCGCAATGCCGAGGGAGGATCACCGCGAGTGCGCCGTGCGCTCCGGCAGTACGTTGCGGACCTCGCGGCAGGTCGTGACAGCTTCCTGGAAGTGCTGGTGGTCGCGATCGATGCGAACTCCGACGGCGTGGCGGCTCGACGCCAATGGATCGAGGGCCTCATCAGGAACGCCTATGCGGGATCGCTGGTGACCGCGATCCCTGATCCGCACGTCGAGCGGTGGTACCTGGCGGACCCCTATGCGGTGAGCGCCGCCATCGGCCAGCGCTATTGCGCCGAGGTGCCGACAACGCTCCCGAAGGGCCAAAGCTACAAGCGGGTCCTGAGGTCGGCGTTCCTCCAAGGAGGAGTCGACCCTCCCGGGGGCGGGCCGGAGTACGGCGAGGTGATCGCTGAGCTCATGGACCTCCGAACCGCATCGCGACTGCCGGAGCTGGAACAGTTCCTCTCCGATCTGCGAGGGGCGCTCCGGAGCGCCTCGGGCGGTCGCGGCCGTTCCTGACCAAGCCATTGCCGACGGCGCTCGAAGAGCCCTTGCTTTCAGGGACGAACGGCCGTCCCGGACGGGTAGACTCGCCGGCATGAGCGAGCGCGGCGGCGCTCTGGTCGTGGTCGACGTACCGCTCTTCCACCTCGACCGGGCGTTCACCTACCGGGTGCCGGAGCCGCTGCGGGGGTCGGTTGGGCTCGGCAGCCGGGTCAAGGTCCCGTTCGGGTCGAGGCGCCGCGTCGACGGTTGGGTGGTCGGCTGGACCGGCGAGCTGCCCGAGGACGCGCGTGACCTCGAACGCGTGGTCTCGCCGGTGCCCG